>NZ_JAMAWB010000045.1:0-1526 GCF_023713585.1 Paenibacillus sp. MER TA 81-3 | reverse complement strand
TGCCAGATTCCCACGGGGTTTCACGTGTCCCGCGGTACTCGGGATCCGTCTCGGAGGGCATTTACTTTCGAATACAGGGCTGTTACCTTCTATGGCGGGCCTTTCCAGACCTCTTCATCTAATAAACACCTTTCTGACTCCTAATGAGACGTCCCACAACCCCGAAGAGCAAGCTCTTCGGTTTAGGCTATTCCGCGTTCGCTCGCCGCTACTGACGGAATCACTATTGTTTTCTCTTCCTGAGGGTACTTAGATGTTTCAGTTCCCCTCGTATGCCTCATCACACCCTATGTATTCAGATGTGAGTGACTGCCAATTACGACAGCCGGGTTTCCCCATTCGGACATCCCCGGATCGATGCTTGCTTACAGCTCCCCGAGGCATTTCGTTGTTCGCCACGTCCTTCGTCGGCTCCTGGTGCCTAGGCATCCTCCGTGTGCTCTTACTAGCTTAACCTAGTTTCGCTCATTGCTGAGCTTTATATCAACATAAGGATGATTCTAAGACACTTTACTTCTTTCGCGATTCAGTTTTCAAGGTACAATATTCTTATGGTGGAGCCAAGGAGGATCGAACTCCTGACCTCCTGCTTGCAAGGCAGGCGCTCTCCCAGCTGAGCTATGGCCCCAAATGAGGTATAAAGTTAGTATGGTGGGCCCTAGTGGACTCGAACCACCGACCTCACCCTTATCAGGGGTGCGCTCTAACCAGCTGAGCTAAGGGCCCTCAGAGCAGTTCAGAAGAACTGCCCATGAGCAATGCGCTCTGCTTGGCAACGTCCTACTCTCCCGGGACCCTGCGGTCCAAGTACCATCGGCGCTGGAGGGCTTAACGGTCGTGTTCGAGATGGGTACGCGTGGAACCCCTCCGCTATCGCCACCAAACAGAAGAAAAGAAAGAGATTCCTCTTTCAAAACTGAAAACGAGTGAAAACGTTTGTGGGTGGAAGCGATGCTTCCTGTATGTCTCCGTCGCAGGAGACGTAATCCTTAGAAAGGAGGTGATCCAGCCGCACCTTCCGATACGGCTACCTTGTTACGACTTCACCCCAATCATCTACCCCACCTTCGGCGGCTGGCTCCTTGCGGTTACCTCACCGACTTCGGGTGTTGTAAACTCTCGTGGTGTGACGGGCGGTGTGTACAAGACCCGGGAACGTATTCACCGCGGCATGCTGATCCGCGATTACTAGCAATTCCGACTTCATGCAGGCGAGTTGCAGCCTGCAATCCGAACTGAGACTGGCTTTTTAGGATTGGCTTCACCTCGCGGCTTCGCTTCCCGTTGTACCAGCCATTGTAGTACGTGTGTAGCCCAGGTCATAAGGGGCATGATGATTTGACGTCATCCCCACCTTCCTCCGGTTTGTCACCGGCAGTCACTCTAGAGTGCCCAACTGAATGCTGGCAACTAAAGTTAAGGGTTGCGCTCGTTGCGGGACTTAACCCAACATCTCACGACACGAGCTGACGACAACCATGCACCACCTGTCTCCTCTGTCCCGAAGGAAAGCCCTATCTCTAGGA
>NZ_JAMAWB010000044.1:0-5303 GCF_023713585.1 Paenibacillus sp. MER TA 81-3 | reverse complement strand
CACCGTTTCCGAAATCCGTCTGCGTGTCGGGCAGTTTATGGATGAAATCATGAAGTACCCTCATGCCATCATTGACCGCCTATGCGTTAGACTTTGATTGATATCTTCTTTCGTTCAACTTATATAGTTTTTGTTTTTTTTCATTTCTTTAACGGTTGCAGCGTATTCTTCATCCATCTTTCTGAGGAAGCTCTGCGCGTCGTCCCCCCGACTTCAAGAATGGGCCAACTTGGGAACCGACGTAATTCGTGCCGTACAGTAAAATGTCCGGACCGTATGGGCTGTATATGGCCGGCTTGGCTTGCTGGAGCGAGTAGATCCCCTTGACGTTCATGTCTCTCTTCAACACGTCCGCCGCAAACTGTTCGAGAATGCTCTGATCGCCGGAGACGGATGGCACGTCCTTGCGGGTCATTCGAATTTGCTGCTCATCGGTCAACAAATATTCCAGAACGTCGAGAGCTTCGTCGATATGTTTGCTCTGCTTGCTAATCGCAATCGTGAACGGCAACGTCGAAGGACCAACACCTGGAAGATCCGACCATGCCGGGAAGCTGACCACATCGTAATCCAATTCTTCCGGATAGTAAGGAATCGTATTGGCGATAAGACCAAGGCTCATCGCAACCTCTCCCTTAGTAAAATCATAACTGATATCCGGCTCCCAATTACCCGGGATATCTGCGATTCGCTTCGCCAATTCTAAAAATCGGCCAAACGCCGGATTTTTGGAAAATTGCGGTTCGCCTGTAGCTGGATCCGTCCCATTTGCGGATAATTGAGTCATCGCTTGCGACATAAAGTTCGTCGCCAATCCCCGATACTTAATCCCGTCCCGTTCCCCGGTAACCTTCGCGGCCAGCTCGACGACTTCATCCCATGTCATTCCGTCCGTAGGGTAAGAGGCGCCGAACTTATCAAATATTGTCTTGTTATAGTGGAGCGCCACTGCCACGTCTTCAACTGGAATACCGAGCAGACGTCCTTGCCCCTCCGGATCGCGCGCACGCAGCGCGTCCATAATACCAGGTCTTATTCTGCTGAAATCGAAGTTGCGTTCCTTCAACAAGTCATCCAAGGGCAGCAGCATATCTTTCTCTTTTAAAATGTCGAAATTGTCTGTCGTCAACACGAAGCACATTGTTCTTACCTTCATAGGAGCCTGTCGTTACATCGGCATCATCTGAGTTCGCCGTAAATTGCGAGGCTGAAATCACCACTTTACCTGTTCCGGGTTGAATGCCGTCTGCTTGCCACTGCTTGAGCGTTTCTTGATAATAAGGCTCAATTTGACTGTTATCAGCAGAGGAAAAAATATGAACCGCTCCACGATTCGCGGATGTAGATGAGCCGGATTCCGCATACACAGACCATTCACTCGAATTAACCGTGAGATACACGATGCCCACGATGATTAGCAAACCGATGACAAATAACCCGTATTTCGCCTGGCGACCCTGTCGACTACTGCGTTGCGTCACGCCTTCATCACCTCTCAATCCATCAGAAGCATTTCTGTATCCTTATTGAAAAACAATGCCTTTTCCATATTAATCGCAGCCGACACCTGGGATGTGTCTTCGCAATGGCAGCCCTCGCTGGCACGGATGACAAGCGGTCGGTCTTGCTTAATATCAATGTGGTAATAACGATCGAGCCGACAAATTCGTTAAAATTGCAATATGCCCGTCACTATGGAATCCGGTGAGGCTTCCATTCGATGAGGTTCAAAGCTGATATGCTCAGGACGGATCCCCATCACGACGGTCCGCTCTAACAATCGATGTTTTTTGATAGCGCTTGCATGTTGAGGAGCAAGGCGGATCGCGAATCGATTCGTATGAAATTCCAAGTGTCCATCTTGTTCTTGCAGTTTTCCTTGAATGAAATTCATCGGTGGATTGCCGATAAAGTTAGCAACGAACATATTGACAGGCCGATTATAGATAAGTTCCGGCGTATCGACTTGCTGTACGAGACCTCTGTTCATGACGACGACCCGATCACCCATCGTCATCGCCTCAACCTGGTCATGGGTCACATATATAGTGGTCACTTCAATCTTCTTATGCAGGCTAATAATTTCAGAGCGCATCTGCACGCGCAGCTTCGCATCCAAGTTCGACAGCGGTTCGTCCATGAGGAACACTTGCGGTGTCCTGACGATCGCTCGACCGAGCGCCACGCGCTGCCGTTGTCCACCGGATAATTCACGCGGCTTACGCTCCAAAAAGTTCTCAATTTCAAGCACTCGTGTCGCCCGCTTCACCGCCAAATCAATTTCATGCTTCGGCTGTTTCCGCAAGCGCAATCCAAAAGCGATATTTTCATACACGCTCATGTTCGGATACAGTGCGTAGTTCTGGAACACCATAGAGATATCCCTATCCTTCGGAGGTATGTCATTCACTACTGTATCGCCGATATATCGCCTTCTGTCACATCCTCCAACCCTGCCAACATGCGGAGTGTCGTTGATTTTCCGCATCCGGACGGCCCGACCAATACGATAAATTCCGTATCGTCTACAGACAAGTTGAAATCGCTTACAGCAATCTCTTTATATTTGCCATAACGCTTATACACATGATTAAACAAAATATTTGCCAGCACGATCCCTCCCGGTAAGAAATATATTACTAAGAAAGCTGTTAATTTGGTGTTAAGAAATATGTAAGCGCTTTCTAAATTGGCGTTGCTTGCTTTACTTGCTTGCTTTTATACCTCATCGAACCTAGTTCGTTTCTCTCCCCCTCCTGCGAAGGTATTGCTCCAAATAGCCCTTTTGTCCACTATCCCAACTATTCAGAAATAGAGCACATCATGTAGTTATTCCCCCTTTTTAGTAAAAGAACGAATCTATTTACATATTGCAATATCATCATCTGTCGTAGAAATGACGCAGTCCTTGCTCTCAACGCATCATCATCTGTTGCAGAAGTGACGCAATCCTTGTTCGCAGCAATTTCACCATCTGTCATAGCAGTAACGCAATCCTTGCTCTCAACGCATCATCATCTGTTGCAGAAGTGCGCAATCCTTGTTCGCAGCAATTTCACCATCTGTCATAGCAATAACGCAATCCTTGCTCTCAACGCATCATCATCTGTTGCAGAAGTGCGCAATCCCTTTCGCAGCAATTTCACCATCTGTCATAGCAGTAACGCAATCCTTGCTCTCAACGCATCATCATCTGTTGCAGAAGTGACGCAATCCTTGTTCGCAGCAATTTCACCATCTGTCATAGCAATAACGCAATCCTTGCTCTCAACGCATCATCATCTGTTGCAGAAGTGACCGAGCCATATTTGCAGTTTCATCATCCGTCGCATGACTGGACTAAAACATGTGTCGAAGCTTCCTTGCATACAAAGCAGACCATTCGCATTCAGAATGATCTCTTTAGCATCAAATACGGCAGTGACGTAATGCTACAACTTTAATTGGCTCGCTTAACTGACATACTTAACTATATATCCTTATCAGTTGAATTGCTGATATGTGCACAATTGAAGCACTGAAATATAACTGTAAACGGAAGCTTCGTAATAAGTTCAGCTTATTATCAGATTTAACAATTGTAAATTTTAACTAAACTAGCTTAAAACAAGACATCTTCCGTCAAGCAGCGTGTGTTATTCTCCCTATCGTTCTTCCACGGCGTCTCCACTCTAACGCTATAAAGGTGTTGACGGACAAGCATTGTGCTGCCAACCGCTCCCATATGGATACATGTTGCGATTCAAGATTGTAGCGATAGCAGTATTCGTCCAGATAAGCTTGCAAATATTTACCTCCCAAGCCGTGAAACGTCTTATTGATCCAAGATCGAGCTTGATCGGCGATGTGACGAAGCACATCAGGTCGGCGAAAACGGAAATGGTGCTTCATGATGTCGATCTTGCTTGTATTCGAAGATACGTGCTGCGAGACAAAAGCCGTCAGCCCGGCAGTCAACAGGCTCTTGTCGGACAACAAATGATTGCGCAATACTTGCTTCATTTTCACATAGTTGGGGCTGTTATCAGGGTTGATGGAGGCAGCAATCAGATACGGATGCTCCTTCGGGTGCAGCTCAAATAAAGGAGCGTGCTCCGATCCATAGTATGTCAAAGCGGCACGAACGTCATGCTCAAGCGGACACTCTGCATCTGCAGCGCCCATGACTGCTCTAAGCTTATGCAGCATCGCCCAAGCCGTCTTGTACGTCACTTGGATGATCATACTTAGCTTCACTGCATTAATCCCCTCATCGGTTCTTGAAATGAGCCAGATGGCAGCCAACCATTTCCTGAGATCCGTATGGCTTCCTTCCATCACAGTGCCGGCAATAAGTGAGCATTGATGACGACAGGAACGACATTCATATAGCGGCAGCCTACGTGATCGTATCGTATACGCCTCTCCATGGTTGCAGCGAGGACAGACGAAACCATGAGGCCACT
The DNA here is from genome assembly GCF_023713585.1 of Paenibacillus sp. MER TA 81-3. Taxonomy (NCBI): domain Bacteria; kingdom Bacillati; phylum Bacillota; class Bacilli; order Caryophanales; family Paenibacillaceae; genus Paenibacillus; species Paenibacillus sp. MER TA 81-3. Next base: position 858 of record NZ_JAMAWB010000044.1, on the reverse strand, counting down.
TTCTCCGAAATATCTCTTCTACGCACCTATCCTCAGAATGAAAATACGCAAATAATTCCTCCAAACTCTCAAATGACATCTGCCCCGTCATATTCCCACCTCCTCAAAAAGAGAACATTTGTTCCCGATATACAAATTATAACAAACAAATAGTATTGTTTCAAGTAGGACGCTTCACATCTGCATGTTTCATTTCAGTACCGAGCCATTCATTACGCCATTACGCGCTCTGAATTATTGGGAGAGTGAACAAAAGAACATTTCAACGAACCTTCCTTTACCAATCTGAGTTAGTGGGAGAGTGGACAAAAGGACTTACTAAGAGATAGAGCCGGGTTTCACACTAGAAATAGTTTTTGAGGAGTAACTGTAAATAGAAATGACCGTCTAATAAAAACAGACTGCCCCACGGTCAACAAGTTTGAACTGCACCCCGTCAAGTAGACAGTACAAAAAATAAAAATCAATTAAGCGGCTTTGGTCCTGAATTCCATCGGACTGAGGCCGTTTAGTTTTGCTTGTAACCGTTCGTAATTGTAAAAGTGGATGTAGGCCTGGATGTCTTTTTCGAGCTCCTCAAAGGTATGTAGGTGTGTAAATAATACTTCTCGCATTTTAGGGTTCCCCAGAAAGATTCCATTGGACCGTTATCGATGCATCGTCCAACCCAGGACATACTCTGAGTCATTTTGTTATCGTCCAAGAGCTTTTTGAAGTCCAGAGAGGTATATTGGAAACCCCGGTCGCTATGAAGCATGGGCTTGCTTCCTGGTGCTTCTTGCAAGGCCCGTTTCAATGTCTGAAATACAAGAGGATTGTTATTGGAACACCCGAATACATAGGAGACGATGGATTTAT
>NZ_JAMAWB010000043.1:0-6766 GCF_023713585.1 Paenibacillus sp. MER TA 81-3 | reverse complement strand
CAAGCGGCCGCGAAATATTGGGGAGACATGCTTGCGGGCTTCGAACAAGCGGCGGAGCTCCCGAGACGGCAGCGTCAGGCGCGGGGATATGAAGCGATGCGTGTGACTTGCTCGCTGGACCGGAAGCGGACCGAACGGATTGCCCAAGCGGCAAGAGAGCAGGGGGTAACGGTGAACACCTTGCTGCAGACGGCATGGGGACTGCTGCTGCACAAATACAGCGGGACAACCGATGCGGTATTCGGCAGCGTGGTGTCGGGAAGACCGGCAGCCCTTCCCGGCGTGGAGGGGATGATCGGACTGTTCATCAATACGATTCCGGTCCGGGTAAAGTGCGAGGCAGAAGAAACCGTAGCCTGCGTGCTGCAACAAGCGCAAAAGCAAGCGCTGGCGTCCCAAGCCTATGACTATTATCCGCTGCATGAAATCCAAGCCCAAATCACAAAGCACAGGGAGCTGTTCAACCACATTCTGGTGTTCGAGAACTACCCGGTGGAGGAGCAAGCGGGTTCATTGGGAGAGACGGCTGGGCTAGAAATTACCGGAGTTCAGGCGGAGGAGCAGACCAACTATGACCTGAATGTGATGATTATGCCAGGCGAAGAAATGACCATTCATTTTGACTACAATGCGCAGGTGTATGAACGAGAAGTGATGGAGCGTCTGCAAAGACACCTGTTGCGAATCGTGGAGCAGATCGTAGCGGATACGAACATACCGGTACAAGAGCTGGAGCTGCTGACAACGGCCGAGAGGGAGCAATTGCTCGTGCAGTTCAACGACACGGCGGCGGATATTCCAAGGGGAGCGGCCGTGCATTCCTTGTTCGAGCAGCAGGCGGCGACAACGCCGGATCGTCTGGCGGTCGTGTGCGCAGAGCAGAGCCTGACCTACCGGGATCTTGAGGAACAGGCCAACCGTATCGCCCAATGGTTGCGGGCGCATGGCGTGACAGCGGAAGACCGTGTAGGCGTCCTGATGAACCGCTCGCCGCAGCTGCTCGCCGGGCTTCTGGGGATTCTGAAAGCCGGTGCCGCTTACGTGCCGATCGACCCCCTTCTGCCTGAAGAGCGCATGGAAGGGATGATCCAGGATGCAGGAATGCAGCTTATGCTGACGGATGCGGGACAGCTTGGGATTGTGACAGGCCTGCAGGAGACAGCGCTGCGCCATGTATTGTGTCTGGACGATATGTTGATGGAAGAACTGGAGGGGCAGCCGGAGCGAGCAGACCGGACAAGTCACGGCGGCCATACCGTCTCGTTCTCCTCCGCCAAGGAGCTGGCAGGGTATTCTTCCATGCCTGTTGGCGTGGAGATCAGACCTTCCGGCAGCGCGTACGTCATTTATACCTCAGGAACGACTGGCACGCCTAAAGGGGTGGTCGTAGAGCACCGGAACGTGGTGAATTTCATCTCGGGGATGATCCGCGAGCTTCCTTTCGGGACGCATGCTTCGATGCTGTGCGTTACGACGGTATCCTTCGACATCTTCGTCACGGAGAGCTGGGTGCCGCTCAGCTGCGGCATGCAGATCGTCCTCGCAAGCGAAGAAGCGCAGCAGGATCCGGTTCTGCTGGCGGAACTGTTGAGCGAGCATCCGGTGCACATGATGCAGACGACGCCTTCGCGGTTGATGCTGCTGCTCGGCGATCCGCGGAGCGCGGCGCAGTTGCGGAACGTCCACACGCTGCTGGTCGGCGGGGAAGCATTCCCTTCCTCCCTATATGGGCAGCTGAGGGAACATACGGATGCGGAACTGTACAACATGTACGGGCCAACGGAAACGACTGTCTGGTCCACGTTCGACCGCCTCGGCGGAGACGAACGGATCGGCATCGGACGGCCGATGGCGAACACGCAGGTGTATGTGGTGAACGAAACGCTGCAGCCGCAGCCCGTTGGCGTGGCCGGCGAACTGTGCATCGGCGGCGCCGGGGTTGCCCGCGGATACTGGGCGCGTCCGGAGCTGACGTCTGAGAAATTTGTGGACAGCCCGTTTGTTTCCGGCGAGCGGCTGTACCGGACCGGAGATTTGGCACGCTGGCTGCCTGACGGCCGGCTGGAGCATCTGGGGCGGATCGACCATCAGGTGAAGATCCGGGGGCACCGGATTGAGTTGGGCGAAATCGAAACCCGGTTGCTCCAAATCCCAGGCGTAAGCGAAGCCGTCGTGACCGCAGCGGCTATTGAGATGGGCACGGATATTCACCATGAATTGTGTGCTTATGTGACAGGCAACCGTCCGCTTGCGGCGGCTGAGCTGCGTGCCGCCCTGACTGCCTCGCTGCCGTCGTACATGCTGCCGACGCACTTCATGCAGCTGGAAGAGCTTCCGCTGACGCCGAATGGGAAAGTGGACCGCCGGGTGCTGCCGAAGCCGTCGGGAAGCGGAGCCGCTACCGGATATGCAGCGCCGCGAACCGAAGCGGAAGCGAAGCTGGCGTTATTGTGGCAGGAGGTGCTGGGTGTCGGGCGCGTAGGCATCCACGATAACTTCTTCGAGCTGGGCGGCCATTCCTTGAAGGCCATGACGCTCGTATCGCGGATTCACCAGGCGTTGGACGTAGAGCTGCCGCTGAGGCAGCTGTTCCTCTCGCCGACGGTCGAAGGGCTGGCGGCTGCGCTGGGCGCGGTGGATGGCAGCACGGCGTATAAAGCGTTGGCCCCGGCAGACGAGCGGGCGTATTACCCGCTGTCCTCGGCCCAAAAACGGCTGTACGTCTTGCAGCAGCTGGAGGGGGCTGAGCTGAGCTACAACATGCCGGTGGCGCTGCATCTCGAAGGAGCGCTGGATCGGGCACGGCTGGAAGCGGCGCTGCAAGCGCTCATCGCCCGCCATGAATCGCTGCGCACTTCGTTTGCCGTCGTGGACGGCGAACCGGTGCAGCGGGTGGCGGAGCAGGCGATGTTCGAAGTTTCCTATGAGGAAGCGGAGGAAGGGAAAGCCGAGGAGCGCATCCGTGCATTCCTCCGTCCGTTTGACCTTGGAGAGGCCCCGCTGCTTCGTACGGCCGTCCTACGTCTCGGCGAAGCGCTGCACTTGCTGTTGTTCGATATGCACCATATTGTCTCGGACGGCATATCTATGAGCATTTTGGTAGACGAATTTGTGAAGCTGTACGCCGGGGAAGCATTGGATCCGCTCCGTTTACAGTACAAAGATTATGCGGTATGGCAGCGGGAACACTACGCCGACAGCCGGGCGTACGAGCAGTTGGAAGCATACTGGGTGGACCAGTTTGCGGGCGAACTGCCAGTGCTGAACTTGCCGGCCGATCATCCGCGTCCGGCCGTACGCAGCTTCGAGGGCGGCCGGGTGGACGTTGAGCTGGACGGCGAGCTTGCGGCGGCCTTGCGCGGGCTGTCCCGCGAGAGCGGCGCTACGGTATACATGGTGTTGCTGGCCGCCTACAGCACGCTGCTGGCGCGGCTTGGCGGGCAAGAAGAAGTCATTGTCGGTTCGCCGGTGGCGGGACGGCCGCATGCAGATCTGGAAGGCATGCTGGGGATGTTCGTAAATACACTGGCACTGCGGACGTACCCGGCCGGGGAGAAGAGCTTTGCCGCCTATCTACAGGAAGTGAGGGAAACGGCGCTCGAAGCCTTCGACCATGGGGACTATCCGTTCGAGGAACTGGTGGAACGGGTGGTGCGGCAGCGCGACACGAGCCGCAACCCGCTCTTCGATGCGATGCTCGTGCTGCAGAACATGGATCAGGCAGAGCTTGAGCTCCCCGATCTGCAGCTCACCCCGTATCCGTTCGATTCCGACGCGGCCAAGTTCGATCTGACGCTTTCGGTGAGTGAACAGGAGAACGGCATGCGCTGCTCTTGGGAATTCGCTGCCGTATTGTTTGAACGGGCCACGATAGAGCGTTGGGCCGGTCACTTTGTAGAGCTTCTGCGCCAGGTTACCCGGGATCCGCAGATGACGCTGGGAAGCGTCAGCTTGCTCACGGTTACGGAGCAGGAGCAATTGTTGGCGCAGTTCAACGACACCGGCGCAGGGGTGCCAATGCCGCATACCACGCTGCACGCGATGTTCGAGGAGCAGGCGGCGAAGACGCCGGAGCGCGTGGCCGTTGTATGCGGTGAGGATACCCTGACCTACCGGGAACTGAACGAACGGGCGAACCGGCTTGCCAGAGTCGTGCTCAGTTACGGTGCAGGGCCCGAAAGCCTTGTTGCGGTGCAGTGCGAACGATCCGTGGATATGGCTATGGCGCTGCTTGGTGTGCTCAAAGCGGGAGCTGCCTATCTGCCAATATCGCCGCAGGAGCCGGCAGAGCGGGTGCAGTTCCTGCTGGAGGACAGCGGCGCGGCCCTGCTGCTGTCTTCCTCGGAACAGGAGACTGCCTGCCCGGTGCTGTGCTTGGATGATGATTGTATCCTTTCGGAAACGCCAGAAGATCTCGCGAGCTCTGTAAATCCCAACAACCTGGCGTATGTGATCTACACCTCCGGAACCTCGGGTCAGCCTAAAGGCGTCATGGTGGAGCATCGCAGCATCGTTCATACGCTTCAGTGGAAGGCAGCGGCCTACCGCTTCGACGGCGGGCGGGTGCTGCATGCCAGCCCGTTCATATTCGATGCGTTCATCTCGCATTTTTTTGGCCCCCTCGTTGCGGGCGCCACCGTCGTGATGCTCCGCGATGAAGAGCTCAAAGATCCGGAGGTCATTATCCGCACGCTCGTCGAGCAGAAGATTACCCACGCGCAATTCCCAACGGGTCTGCTCGCGGCGCTGCTGGAGATGATCCGGCCGGAGCAGCTGGCTACCGTACGGAGCGTGGTCACCGGCGGGGAGAAAATCAGCGCGGCGCTGATTGAAAAGATGCTTGTTTACAGCCAGATTGAGTTCGTCAGCGAGTATGGACCGACGGAGAACAGCGTGGTGACGACCGCTTTGCCGGTGACCGACCCGCGGCAGTCTCATACGCTCGGCAGATCCATCGGCCAGACGAAAGTCCATGTGCTGGCAGCGGATGGACAACTGCAGCCGATCGGCGTCCCGGGTGAGCTATGCATCAGCGGTCCGGGATTGTCCCGGGGGTATCTGAATCAGCCAGAGCTGACGGCTGAGCGGTTCGCCGCCAGTCCGTTCGCGCCCGGTGAGCGCCTCTACCGGACCGGCGACTTGGTACGCTGGCTGCCGGACGGCAATCTCGAGTATATGGGCCGGATGGACGGACAAGTGAAGATCCGGGGATACCGGATCGAACCGGGCGAGATCGAAGCCCAACTGCTGCAGTTGGCTGAGGTAAGCGAAGCCGTCGTGGCCGCGCTGCCGGATGCTTCGGGCAGTCTCCAGCTGTGTGCCTATGTCGTTGGCGGCGAGCTGGATCTTCCTGATCTGCGCAGCTTGCTGTCCTCCGCCCTGCCGGCGTATATGATTCCCGCCTCCTTCGTGCAGCTGGAGCAATTGCCGCTGACTACTAACGGCAAAATCGATCTCAAAGCGCTGCCGAAGCCGGATGCAGCCCTGGCCCATACGCCGTATGCCGCTCCCCGCACGCCGGTGGAGCAGGCGCTGGTGACGGTATGGGAGCAGGTGCTCGGTGTGACCCGGATCGGCATCCATGACAGCTTCTTCGACCTGGGAGGCGACTCGATCAAGGCGATTCAAGCTGCTTCCCGGCTGCTGCAAGCTGGCTATAAGCTGGAGATGAAGGAGCTGTTCCGTTATCCGGCTGCATCCCAGCTCAGCGATCATATTGCCATGGTTAGCCGCATCGCGGAACAGGGAGAGATCCGCGGCCTAGTGCCGCTCACGCCGATTCAACACTGGTTTGTTGAGCGGGACCTTGCCGATGCGCATCACTTCAACCAAGCTGTGATGCTGTACCGGGAAGAACGCTTTGACGTGCAGGCGCTGCGCCTTGCAATGAAGCAGATCACGGTTCACCATGACGCGCTGCGCATGGTATTTGTGTCATCAGAGGACGGAGGTTATGCCGCTTGGAACCGGGCTGTGAAGGAAGGGGAACTGTACGGATTGGAAGTATTCGACTTCCGGCAAGAGCAGGCGTGGGGCCGGTTAGTCGAAGCGAAGGCCCGCGAGCTGCAAGCCGGTATCTCCTTAGATACAGGTCCGCTCGTGAAGCTGGGCTTATTCCAGTGCGGTGACGGCGATCATCTGCTCATTGTCATTCACCATCTTGTCATTGATGGCGTCTCCTGGCGGATCTTGCTGGAGGATATCGCTGCAGCGTATGGGCAGGCCGCGCAAGGGCAGGACATTTGGCTGCCGCAGAAAACCGATTCGTTCCAAGCTTGGGCGCAGCAGCTGGCAGCTTATGCCTCAAGCCCAGTAATGGAGACGGAACTGGGGTATTGGAGCCAGCTGGCCAATGTCGAACAAGCGCCGTTACCGAAGGATAACGAGCAAGGCGGAGACGCAGTCGAAAACAGCGAAACGCTGACGCTGCAATGGTCCCGGCACGAGACGCAGCAGTTGTTAACCGAAGCGCACCGGGCATACGGGACGGACATGAACGACCTGCTGCTGACCGCGCTGGGAATGGCGGTTCAGGAGTGGACCGGAATCGAGCAGGTGGCCGTCATGCTGGAAGGGCACGGCAGGGAATCCATCTTGCCGGATATGGATGTCAGCCGGACTATTGGCTGGTTCACGAGTGCGTACCCGGTCATGCTTGACATGAAGGCGGGCCTGGATCTGCCGCGGCGCATCAAGCTGGTCAAGGAAACGCTGCGGAGTATCCCGCACAAAGGCATCGGCTACGGCATTTTGCGCTATTTGTCTT
>NZ_JAMAWB010000042.1:0-6889 GCF_023713585.1 Paenibacillus sp. MER TA 81-3 | reverse complement strand
CGTTCGTCCTGAGCCAGGATCAAACTCTCCGTTAAAGTTAGTTTGACTTGCTCATGTATTGCTGACGAGGTTGTTAACCTCTATTACACAAACGTTTCACTCGTTGTTCAGTTTTCAAAGAGCAATCATCATTTCATCAAGCAACCAATTTCTTAGTTACTTTCTTTTTCTCACCGCCGTATCAGCGGCGACTTATATAATATATCATGTCTTTCAATCGAAGTCAACATCTTTTTTTAAGTTGTTTGCTTCTTTGTCTTGCCTCCAACCTCTTAACGAGGCAGGAAATAGAATATACCATAGCTTCGCAATAGATTGCAACCCCTATTTTTAGAAAGATTTAGACAACAGTTATAATTATCGTCGCTAGCACCTCAACCCGCTTCACTCGCATAGCCTCACGCTTCGCTTGCCACTATTATAGTTGAGAGAAATCTGCAATATATAATTATCACCATTTCATTGCAGCTTCAACATCGTGAACCGCGCCATTGATAAATGGATATGCAAATTGGGTAACGCTGCTGCCGATTCTGGGCATTGTCCACTACTGAAGGGCATGGATCGGGAGATTTTATTAAACTATAAACGAAACGCGACGGTAGTTTAGAACATTAATACAATGTTCTAAGCTACCGTCGCGTTCAGAGGGCATAAAGTAGACAACTTATCAAATTATAACAACCTCAATAGTGTCTCACTATAACCCTTCTACGAAATACCGATGGCCGGACTCGAACCGGCAAGCCTCTCGGCACCGCATTTTGAGTGCGGCGTGTCTGCCAATTCCACCACATCGGCATAATATCATATGGGGCGATCGAGGGGAATCGAACCCCCGAATGTCGGAGCCACAATCCGATGCGTTAACCACTTCGCCACGACCGCCATATTAACGATTATCCCCAATGAGATAAGTATCGCCTTTTCTCTATCGGTCTTAAAATATATCATATCCATCCCATTACTTTCAACCCTTAATTTATTCCAGTTCAATTATATGAGCAGAACCTATTGCTGTTCATATAGTTATGCTGAGGGCGAGTTGGACAACAGTGTCGATATGGATAGTGAAACCGGTGTAGTATTAAAGAGTTACGCGAGACGACAAACGAAATGCCGTTTCCGATCACCTACATTGCCACATTTGGAATGGTCACAGCCAAAAGGTCCCCGGTTTCCAGCGTACCTTTGGTACTGTCATCTTAACTTCAAGGATCTATGTGGCTGGATACCAGTAAAAAATGGGTCTGCATTGGAAATAAGCAGCATGTAAATAACTTGTGCATAACAAAACAGCCCACTGACAACACTAAAGTCAATGAGCTGTTCCATACTGCTTTGCAACGACCTACTCTCCCGGGAGGGAGCCTTTAGCAACATAACGTGACCGCCCTGCAGTAACCTTCTTATCCACGTCTTTAATTGTCCGTTGTACCGTTTTGTTGTTCTTCCTGTTGGGTTGCTGCTCTTGCGCTGGCGCAGGTCCCTCCTAATTCCCTGCGGCCGCTCTACTCCCGGATTTTATGTACACCACGTTTTTGTCAGCATCCAATGCGGCTCTCACCGCCGTATTTTCATCTTTTTCGATGAAGCGGTAATCTTTAAATAAGCTGTCCCATTTCACTACATATCCCGTAATGTCGATATTAAATAACTTTTTCGCTAGCGGAGCGACCGCTTCTGTGGCCTCTTTTTCCGTCATTTCTTTGTTCGTCGTCACCTTATTGCCTTGTTCATTGATCAGACTGACTGCTTTCCCGCTATCCATGTAAATCGTCACCTTGTCGTCCTGAAGCACCCACGTATGCCTCTTCCACTCACTCTCGATCTGCGCCTTCGTCATATCAAATTGATGATCGAACGCCGTTTTGCTCGCTTCCGTTGCCGTTTTCAGCAATTTCGGATCAAGTTCTTTCTTGTCAATATCGATCGTCGCACCGGCGCTGGCATAGCCTTCTGAAATATTAGCAATTACTTGAGCGCGAAAATCTTTCCCGTCTAAATTATAAGTTACATACTCGCCAAGTTTTCCCTTACTATTATCGTAAGACTGTGACTGTGTAACTTCTTTGTTAAACACGTATTTTTTCTTTGAATAGGCCTTCTTCAACTGTTCTAAGGCTTCGTCTTGAAATTTTTTGCCGACTTTGTCGATTGTCGTCTTGACGGAAACACTCCATATTTTTTCTTTTTTAGGATCGAAGAAAACACCATATTTTCCGTCTGCAGATTGAACCGTGACCAGCCCATTCTCAAGTTCGCCGACATCCTCAAGCTTTATCTCTTTCCCCGCAAATTGTTTTACCGCTTTTTGCAGCTTGGCGGCCATCGTTTTGTCGATCTGAACTTTCTTATTATCCGTTTGCTTCTGCTCTTGCGCAGCCTCGGCTCCTGCAGGAATTGGGCCTGCCAATGCGGTCAGCATGCTGGATACGACCAATGTTGCGACGATAGCCTTTTTCAAATTCATAGTATTATCCTCCCATGCAAATCCTTATATTCTCATTGTGTATCTAGCGAAAATTAGATTCAAGTATTATGTTCACCCAATAGTGTTATCAATAACTTCTAGTTCTCCAGAAGCATTCTAATTCCGGAAAACATGTAAACTACGTTTTTATCGGCATCCAGCGCCACTGTCATTTTTGTATCTTTATTTTGGACGAAGCAGAAATCTTTGGCTGAGTTATCCCATTGCACTTCAAGCCCCTGGATGTCCATCTGGAACAATTTCTTTGCGATCGGAGCGACTATTTCTTTCACTTCTTTTTCCGTAATCTCTTTGTTAGTCATCACCCGTTTTCGCGAAATATCATAAACATATTCTGTATTCCCTGTTTTAGCTTCCACAGCTAACGTCACATTGCCGCCTTTAAGTTCCCACATGGTTTCTTTCATGCCTTGATAATACCCAAGCTTAGCTTTCGTCACGTCAAAATCTTGATCTAAAGCTGTTTTCACCGCTTCTGCCGCCGTCTTCAACAATTTCGGGTCAAGCTCGTTCTTATCGAATTCGATCACGGCCGCACCAATATAATTTTTATCTTTTGTCCCTGGTGCATATTTCATCAAAGAGATCGTGAAGTCTTTCCCTTTTAATAAATAAAAGGTTCGAGACTCTTTATTATTTTCATAACTCTGGGTGACTTGAACTTCTTTATGAAAAGTGTATGTTTTCTTTCCATACATCGCTTTCAGTTTATTCAATAAATCATCTTGATCCTTTTTACTAACTTTATTGATGGATTGATTGCCAGTAATATTAATGATATCTCCTGTTTCTGGTTTGAAGTCTATACTGTAATCTCCATCTACCGATTCAACCGCCACTATACCATGTGGATGCTTGAAGGCATCCTGCAGCTTCAATTTAATCTCTTTCCCCGCAAATTCACTTACCGCCTTTTCCAGCTTGGCAGCTATCTTCTTGTCGATTTGAACCTTCTTATTATCCGTTTGCTTCTGCTCTTGCGCAGCCTCGGCTCCCGCAGGAATCGGGCCTGCCAAAGTTACGAACATACTAGAAACGATCATAGTCGCTAAAATTGCTTTTTTAACATTCATATTATCTTCTCCTAGCATTATTATATGAACACTCCTTTCTATACTAACATTGAATTTCCAATATTCTACTTAACATTCTATGAATATAATTTAAGAAAAAAATCAAAAACTAAATACCAATATCCAAATTAAAAGAGTTATCAAATTGCGTCATGCAATTCAATAACTCTTTTATATTCAAACCCGTCCTATTCACGATAGTTTTCGATAATACTAGTCTCCCAATAACGCTCTGACACCTGATGATAGGAACACTACGTTCTTATCGGCGTCCAGTGCTACTCTCAATACTGATTGTTTGCCTTTAATGAAGTGGTAATTTTTAAATGTGCTGTCCCACTTCACTTCCAATTCCGCAATGTCCATATTGAATAATTCCTTGGCAAGCGGAGCAACCACTTCTTTGGCATCTTTTGCCGTAATCTCCTTGTTGGTCGTTACCGTTTTACGCGTTTTGTGAAATGCGTTAGTGACCTTTCCCTCTGCTATATCAAGCGATACGTCCTTATCCTCAAGTGTCCATCTAAAGCGGCTTAGGTGAGCGGCTGTAACTTCCAAATCATGATTGAATGCCGTTTTGATCGCTTTTGTTGCCGTTTCCAGCAACTTCGGATCGAGCTCTTCCTTGGTGAATTTTATCTCAAATCCACCAACTGTATCCGTTGGCATTTTTGAAATATCTTCCTTTAATAAGTATATCTCAAAGTCTTTCCCTCTCAACTTATACGACAAAGGCACACCTAGTTTTTCACCATCATAGCCTCGCTGCTTGATCACTTCTTTATCAAAGATATATGTTTTATTGGCATATGCTCCTTTCAACGCATTCAGGACTTTCTCCTGATCCTGTTTACTGATTTTGTCGATTGTGACCTTTTCGTCAATTTGCCATATTCTACCCCCTTTAATATTAAAGTGGATAGCGTACTTTCCGTCTACGGATTCAACCTTTGCAGTCATATGAAATTCTGTCTTCTCGCCGACATTCTTTAGCTTGATCTCTGTCCCCGCATATTGTTTGATTGCTTTTTGCAGCTTGGCGGCCAGCTTCTGGTCGATCTGAACTTTCTTATTATCCGTTTGCTTCTGCTCTTGCGCAGCCTCGGCTCCTGCAGGAATTGGGCCTGCCACGGTAACCAACATACTGGATACGATCATAGACGCTAGAATTGCTTTTTTTACATTCATATTATTTCCTCCTATGTATATATACTTATGTTCTTCTTTCAGCGAAGAATAGAATTCAAGCATGCTAATCTCTACGCTCACGCGTAACCCCAGTGACTTCTAAGCCCCAGGAGCCGCAGCGCTCCCGGATTTTATGTATACCACTTTTTTATTGGCATCCAGCACCGCTCTCACACTTGTGCCATTCTTTTTGGTGAAGTAATAGTCTTTTGTCAGGTTATCCCATTTCACGTTATATCCATTAAGATCGATATTGAACTATTTCTTCGCTAATGGGGCAACCGCTTCTTTTGCCTCTTTTTCTGAAATTCCTTTATTATCCCGTACTTTTATTCCGATCTCATTGATTACGCTATTTATTTTTCCTGTATTGGGATCCGCATAAATCGTAACCTTGTCGTCCCGTAGCATCAATTAGTTTATGACCTTGTTTCATTCGCTTAAAATAACCCTGAAGCTGACTCTTCTTCATTTCAAATTTATGATTAAAAGCTGTTTTAGCAGCGTCTGTCGCCGTTTTCAACAATTTCGGATCAAGCTCTTTCTTATCAAAATAAATCTCGATGTGACTGATGTGATCTCTCACAAGCCCATGTTTGTCCAAGTAAGCGGAGAAATCTTTTCCTTTCAAGCGATACGTTATCCAATCTCTCAGCTCTGCTTTTTCATCAGTATACTGGTGAGTCACCTCAACTTCTTTATCAAATGCGTAGTTCTTCTTTGGATACATTCCTTTAAGCAATTTTAGAACCTCTTCTTGATCCTCTTTACTGATTTGATCGATCGTGGCGGTTTGGCCGCCTACCGTCCAGATACGCCCTGTTTCGCTGTCAAACTCTAAAAAATATTTTCCATCTACAGATCGTACTTCTTAACGCCAAGCTTGCCTACCTTCTGCCATTCAACATCTTTCCCGGCAAATAACTTTACCGCTTTATTCAGCTTATCCGTAAATTTCGGATCCACTTGAACCGTCCAGCGATCCGATTGTTGCTGCTCTTGCTGCTTCTCTTGCGCTGGCGCGGCTCCAGCAGGAATCGGACCTGCCAATGCAGTCAGCATGCCAGATACGACCAATATTGCGACAATCGCTTTTTTCAAATTCATGGTAAATTCTCTTATGTAATTACTTGAATATATGCTCACTCATATTATCCTAGCGAAGGAATTGGAAAAAAGCCACACAACATTCTATTAATATTAATTAAGAAAACGTTAATAACTTCATCATTTTAAGCCAATACAACGATGTTACTGCAAACCGCATCGCTCACGAATGAGAAGATGCTGGGCTTCCCGCCGGTCTGGGGTCAAACCCCATAAACATAAACAACCCCCTGAGGAACATTTTATTGCTTAAGTTCCTGCAGAGGGTTGCTGACTTCTCGATATATGTTGTTTTTTGATCATCGTTTTGGCGTTCTTGATCAATTTTTCCTTCGTCAATGTATTTTCTTCGTTTGTTGTTATTTCGAGCTGCCTGCCCTTTTCGAGCCACAGGAGGCTGTTTTGCTTCAGACTAATCATTATCCTTAACAGCTCTATACAAATAGCCTTTTCTGATCGACAAATTGCTTCAGATCAAGACGAGTATATTTCAAAATCAAATTATTTCCTCCATTTGTATACTCCATCTCGATAAGATCTGCTTCCGTCTAATTATATTTTTTCGAATAAACCTTTTTTTCTTTCTTTTTGGCCTCTGCCTTCAATTCTGCAGGAAATGAACGATCAAACGGAGCCCAGATAGATCCTCCCCTTGGCAAAGCTATCCCCTTCTGGCAAGGCGGAAGGCTGTATGAACACCGTCTTCAAGGTAGATGCCTTCTTCATATAGTCCTCATATGTGTCGAAGTCAGGCCTAAGTTCTCCCATGAAGAAAACTCCAGGCCTTTAATAACTTTATTAAGTATTAAGCAAATCAACGATAATCTGCGAACTGCACCGCCTCTTTGCTAACACAAAAATAGCCCACTGACTTTAATAAGTCAGTGGGCTATTTACACTTGCTTGGCAACGTCCTACTCTCCCGGGACCCTGCGGTCCAAGTACCATCGGCGCTGGAGGGCTTAACGGTCGTGTTCGGGATGGGTACGCGTGGAACCCCTCCGCTATCGCCACCAAACAGGTATTC
>NZ_JAMAWB010000041.1:0-17959 GCF_023713585.1 Paenibacillus sp. MER TA 81-3 | reverse complement strand
CTTGCAGACCAACCTAGTCTATTTAATATCTCTAGTTGTCCACGATCAATTATGCTAAGATGGGAATAGCTCATGTTGGGTTCTCCTGTATCTATGGTGGTGTGGTAACTTCCATTTTACACGAAACCAACATGGGTTTTCTTTTTTCTAGGTGTCGCACTTCATATTACAATCCGTCACACTAAAAAATAGAGAATACAGTATTCAAGATTGTTACACTTTTCATGAATCTGTTGAAAGGTATGCTATCCCAATATGGAAACGTTTGGCGAAGCTCTTTGAAACAGAACTTGGTATAGAAAAGTATCGTCCATGGGATCTTAGTCCTTGTACATTACAAAAATATCCATTCATCAATTTAATTGATTTATTGGATGGAGTTGAAAAAATGCTTGGTAAAACTGACCTACATTTCCAGGAGAGATTTCAGTACATTCGAAAGCAAGGATTAATTGATGTGGAGGAGCGAAAGAATTAATGCTCTTATACATGAATTAGGTCATGCAATCCATTTTTATAAGCAGTTTGCTAACGAGAGTGGTGTACTAGAACAATATCTTCGTGAATAAGTAGCTGAGCATTACTCCCATAGTTTAGAACTAATGTTAATGGAGAAACTTGATATTTTTTACCCTGAGCACAATGAATGTAAGAAAGCTCAGCGTGAACAAATGCATCGTGCATTTTCTATACTAATTCCTCCACTAGCAGGAGACTTATTCCAACACTAGGCAAGTATGGATTGGAATTTACCGATCGCGGAGATTTATCGAAAAACAGGTGTTAATTTTGACTTCTCTGAACAAACTATAAAAAATATTTTCGAGTTCATTATTAATATAATTGAAGATTTAAATTAAATGTGTATAGTCACGATAAAAGCTAATATTGAGCTAAAGGGGCCCTTTCTGGAAAAAGAGTGTATATTTCACACACTTCCCTAAGTCTTTTAAAATGCCAAAAATCCCTACTTCTTGTGTCGAAAGCAGGGATTTTTTCGGTTAAAGATTTGTCTTTTTTCTCAAAGCGCTCAAGTGCTCGCTTCATCCTCCGAAGGCGGACCAGTGCATTGGACGAGTGAGTGACGGCGGCAACTTTGTGTTGGCATCTCCCTTTGCCGCGTTGATCTGGGCTTGGGTGAGAAAAATACTTTCGGTGAGGTCGGCACCTCTGAGGTCAGCATCTCGGAAATCAGCCCCGATGAGGTCAGCTGCTCTCAGGTCGGCGCCTCTGAGGTCAGCGGCAATAAGGTAGGCCCCTCTCAAATTGGCGCATCTAAGATCGGCACCTCTCAGCTTGGCACCGATAAGGTCAGCACCTCGGCCGTAGGTCTTCCGACGCCCTGAGGGGCCCTTCTGCGAGCGAAGGGCTTCGGCTCGCACGAGTTCGCTGGTCCGTAGGAGCAGCGCATTGACATCTGCTCGGTGTGCTGCCACGTCCAGTTCCATGATGGAGTCGGGATCGATGAGAGTGAGGCGTTCCGTCTCGTCGAGCGCCCGGCTGAGCGCATCTTGGATCGGACGGGCAGGTTGCAACGTTAGCGCTTCGGTCAGATACCAGAGGAGCTCATGGAGCTGCCGCACGATCGGGAACACCTCAAACATTTGTTTCGCGGATCCTGGGGCTTGCCGCCAGTCGTGTCCACCGAAGGTAACTCGGGACACCTTTTGCCCCGCGCCGAAGCAGTCATACACCGTGCAACCTCGAAAGCCCCGCTGCCTAAGGCTGGTGTGAACTCCGCAACGGAAGTCCGATTGCAGGTTTTGGCAGGGCTGCCCGGCATCTTTGTCAGTCGCGAAGTCTGCCGAGGCAGCGAAGGGCAGCGCGACACAGCACAAGCCGAAGCAATGCTCGCAGTCAGCTTGGAGACTGAGGCGACTACTGTCAGGGTAAGGTCCTGAATATTCGTGATTCTCAGACATTGGGTGGTCTCCTTCCGCTTCATCGTCTTTCCATACTTGCATCGTCTAATCTAAAGACAAGGCAGTGGTATAATAATAGGCGTTTTCCATATAGAAATGATTTTCTATACGTTATTACTTCATATTCTCTCGTCAATCCTTGTTCAAGGTGATTTTCATGAAAAAAAGCCGATTTCCCGTTACGATGAGGAAATATCAGCTTTTATTATAAATCTCAGTTTCTATCTTCACAAGAAAAACAAACAAATAACCTTTAATTAGAATTAGTTCATACTCATTGCCTCACGTACCTCTTGCATTGTTTCTGTTGCCACACGGCGCGCTTTTACTGTATCCGACATAACCCCGCCCAGTAAAGGACGAGGTTATCGTGGTACCACCTTTTTGAATCGCAACAAGCGATCCACTCTAAAGTACAGTAAGAAGCAGAAAATCCTTACGATACTCCTCTCTTGATAACGGAGAGAGAATCCCGGCAACGCCTACTCATTATCCAGCGGAGCGATTCAGAAGCCCATTAATCCATTCATGTTCTAATTCATATTATTCCTCTGCGTTCGATTTGGAAATTTTTATTTTTAACATGATCAATAAGAAAGCAAGCAGTGAAAACATAATTCCGCTCCAGATGAGTTGATGTATACCCAAGTGAGAAATAAACCAACCACCGATAAAAGTCCCTATAGTAATTCCAAGATTGGAAAATGAGACAAACAAGCTGTTGCCGAATTCGGGAGCTTCTTTCGCCTCAGTCGTTAACCATGCTTGACTGACAATAAGCCCGCCGGAATGCACTGCCCCCCATATGAATACGATAATAACCATCGGAATGAAATAAGAACCCAAATAATAAGCGAATAAGTAAATTATCGCATATAGCAGAGGAAACATGATGACGGTCTTTGTAAAGCTTTTATGCAAAAAGCTCCCAAATAAAAAATTCCCAAAAATCATGATTATACCAAAGGCCATCAACATGATACTTATCCATGACCCGTTCATATGTGTTACTTGTCCAAGATATTCAGCAAAGTAGCTGTACACAGAAAACATAGCTGCAAAGATAAAAATAACTGTCACGATATTTAACCACAATTGAGGTTTGCGTAATATACCAAGCTGCTTGCCATAAGACATTTTTTCCTTAACAGGCATGGAAGGAAGCCAAGCTAGTATCCCTACAAAGGCAATCATGCTTACAACAGCTCCAAACAGGAAAGCCGCTTCTAACGAAATCTTTTCCGCGAGATAAGAAGTCAAAGGCACGCCAAAAGCAAACCCGACCGTTATTCCAGCAAAAACCTTTGTAACCGCTTTGCTGCTTTTTTCCGGAGGGACAAGTTTAGCTGCAGTCACAAGAGCTACTGAAAAAAAGACAGGATGAAAAATGGCAGGAAGAATACGGAAAGCTAGCATCACATCGAACTTGGTTGTATAGGCATAAACAATATTTGAAATCGCAAACATAAGCACAGCAGTTAAGAGAATGACTTTACGATTAATACCGGAAGTAAGTAATGTCAGAAATGGACCTGAAATGGCAACGACTAAAGCAAATATACTTACAAGCCATCCTGCCTGTGAAGCCGATATATTAAATTTTTGAGTTACCTGGGGCAGAACCCCTATAATACCCATTTCCGTTGTAATAATGCCGAATACGCCTAAAGCCAGAATAATGATAAGCAAAGAGTTAACCTTTTTCATTTTAAATGTAAACCTCCATTTGTATTTATATATATAGAAATGTAGATGTGAAATGCAAAAAAAAGACCTCCTTTCCGTTTTATAGTTTCTTTTTGATGTACTCGGAAAATTCCTGTATTGTCTTTTCGTTTCGACGATAATACGTCCACTTCCCGATTCGCTCAGATTCCAACAAACCAGCTTTTTGCATAGTCAACAAATAACTCGAGATAACAGACTGTGCAAGTCCCGCTTTAGCCTGAATATCTCCCACGCATACACCAATTCGAAAATTGAGGCCTTGTTGTAAATAAGGCTCTTCATCAAAGAATTCCTCTGGATTCTTTAACCATAGCATAATTTGACTACGAGTCTCGTTAGACAGAGCTTTATAAATCATTAAAGGTTCCATATAGATTATTATATCTACTTTTATAGATTTGTAAATATAAAAAGTGCTGTTTTCTCCGATGCCTCTTTGACAAGAACGTTAGCATGACTGGTGTATGACGCTAAATAGATATTCACTATTAGAGAATTTTGTTACAATTGAAAACAACGTATTGTATCACTTTGATTTCATTGGTGATCGATTGATTATCGGCAAATTTTGTGCAATTGCATCTGGGGCTGAATTCATTATGAATGGTGCCAATCACAATATTCAGGCGTTTAGTACTTTTCCATTTGGCGCGTTCGGTCAAGGATGGGAAAGAGGATTGGAAGGATTGAGCGGCGGAAACAGCGATACAATTATTGGAAATGATGTATGGGTTGGGCATAATGCAACAATCATGCCCGGAGTTCGTATTGGCGACGGATCGGTTATTGCAACAAACTCGGTAGTAACTAAAGATGTTGCGCCTTATACGATTGTAGGCGGGAATCCAGCTAGCTTCGGTTATCCGAACTCGACTCAATGAAGAAGTAACTGAATTGCTGCTTCGACTCCAATGGTGGGAATGGGATATTGAAGAAATCACTAAATCCATATTCCTTTTGTGTAGCAATGATGTGAAGCAGCTAAAGAATCTGATAAACCAACATAAATAATCAAGTTAACATTAAGGATTGACTGCTGTTATCCACATCTACAAACAAAGTTGTATAATAAGACACCAGAACTGCAACTGTTGCGATTCCTGGATAGATATTGTTTCGTAATATACATTCAATTCTTGACTTAATCACACAACAGTTGTATCTGTAAATCTCTTTTTTCATCGGCTGCTTGTATGAATTGCTTACAAATGTTCTCGATTTTTTCAATTAAGTAGCCATGCTTCTCATAGCAATAATAAAATGGTTCAATTGTTGGAACACCCTTTCGTATATAGCGAATACGGTGGACGCTCATGAATAGCTTTGTTTTTACAGCAATTATAATGTATGTCGTATTAAAACCATTCATTTGTTATTTAAGCAACTTTCGGCTTTTTTCTTCTAATATCACCACAAAAAAGAGTACCCTAACGGGTACTCATTACTACCATGAGTCAACTCCATTATTATTGTCAGTCAGTGTCGCCACGGCTACAATCACTGTGGTTGAGTTCATTATAGCACCTGTAGTACAGATGTTTTATAAAACGTTTCTTGTACACCTCTCCAACTAGGTATTTTAGGTAACATTGCAATTGTAATAAGTACTAATCTTATCTAAATAATAATGCATATTCCTACATTTCCATGTATATAGAGATCGTTATTATATGGAGTGAGGCCGCTTTTTCTTCAAGTCTGAGGAATTCTTTGATGGAGGGTAGGTTACTTAAAACAGTCTGTAAAGTCTTCTTCCAAGACCTTTTACACATTTCTACACTATCTTCGAATAGTAAGTTGAAGGCATGCACGCCAAGCTTATAATACTGATGGGGATTTTCGTAGTATTAGTTCGGTCTCCATTCGGGATTTCCACCTGAATACGTGGTGACATCCGATGATTCAGCATTAACCGAAATTGGAGATAAAATCAAATACAAAGAGAAGAAAAGAACAACCATAGAATACAACTTTTTTTTCATACCTTATTACTCCTCCCTTTTAGTCTTAACTCATCATAAAGCAAATCAATTTTACTGATGGTTTCAACGTTAATGAGACTGGTATTATTCAGAAGTTCTTTGGACACGAGACTTAGGCTCTCAAAGGCTTCATCAAATTTTGATATACTAGCATATTCTAGTGAGCTCTTATAAAAGCTATCAAAAGAACCCTCAATATCATCTCCAATAAGCGTTTTCCCTTTGAGCCGGTAATAGTAAGCTATATTTAATTGTGTGATAGGAGTTGTCACTGGAATATTCTTGATTTTATCCTCATATGCAAACAGTTGCCGAGCAGCATGAACATCATTGTATTGGAGATATATTTCGAATAGCCTAGTTATGATAATGATGAAATTTCTGTCAGTTACATTTGGTATTAATTGCTTTAGCTGTTCAATTGCCAAATTCGTGTTTCCTGTCCTGCTATTGACTAACGCATTAGTAACTTTTTTATTTTCTTCAACACCAGGTATGTTATAGCTGCCGTAATCTTTTAAATAGGCCTCCCACTTTTCATGATCACCAAGACAATCATATGCAAGACCTGTTAAATAGAGAGCGTTTGCTTTTATTTTACTCTGAGTGTTGTCGTTTTTAATGACGTATTTGCATAAGTCAACACATTCCTCGTACTTCATTAAATTGTATGCATGGACACCAAGTTTATAATGTAGTGTAAGGGCTTCTTCATTCGACAGAAAAGTTGTGTAATGCACAATATGTAGCCCCGCCTGATATATAGCCTCTAATTTGCTGAAGTCGTCTCGTTTGATCAAATAGGCTTGCAATAGACCTTTTGCAAGAAATCGCATGATTCCATGGTCACGAGAGTAATTAATGATTAGCATGTACAAAGATAATTTAATCCTTTGATCTTCTAGTCCGTTAACTAAGCTGTAAAGACGTTCAATAAGAGTTTGGCTGTCTTCATTTGGGGATTCTAAGAACTTTATCCCAACCTTATTGATAAGTTCTTCATTTCCTGTTTCTTGAATGGCACCTTGCAACATGCTTAGTAGGGCGTCCGCCCTATTTTCAATTTCAATGTAAAGTTCGGTTAGCTTTTCAAAGGGGATTTTTAACACTGTCGCTAATGGGCGGACTGTTGCAAATTCCGGTCTCTTGACGTCTTCATTTTCAATCCTTGAAATGGTTCCTTTGTGGATGCCTGTTAGTTCCGATAATTGCGATAACGTCATGCCAGCTTCACGCCTGTACTGATGAATCAATCCCCCGATGGTCTGAATCACGTCATTCATTCATACCCGCACCTTCCTCTTGGTTTCCAAATAATCGAACACCTATATTTTACCATGTCTATCACAAAATACAATCAATCCTCAGCATATCAGTCATATTGTATAATTGAAAATTAATCATTGGCGTGTCTTCCACGAGCTAAAGCGATTATTCGCCAGCTCATTCTTGATCAATGCCTTAGTAACCTTCTAAGTCGCGCGTAGGAGCGGTGCGCCGCTCGGCCAGCGACCAATGACAATTCCCGAGTCCAGAGCAATGCCGGACGCGGGAATCACTGCTTACTTCATTTTCCAGTTGGTGACTTTAACAATCGCGGCATCGGCGTTCTTTAGATCAGTCTCCCCCATATCCAAAAGTTGGCTCCATTGCCTCACACGGTTCTTGCCATTGGGCGGTTGGTTGTACTCATTGGTATCCACAATCAGGGTGCGCTGGGCATAAAATTTCTTCATGAAAGTCTTCTCGTCGGTACTTTTGCCTGAGCGGGACAGGACGCCTTCGAGAGTGCCGGAGTCACCGGTAGCGCCTTGATTCAAGGCTGTATCGACAAATGATCCGATGGTCAGAGCAGAATTGAAGCCGCGCTGACGCGCTTGCTGTACGCTGTACTTGATGTATACTTTGTAGAAGGTCTGCCAGATGGCCTCTCTCCAAGCGTCATTGTTTTGCAGTCCTTTGATTTTGCCGCAGAACACTTTTTCGCTATCCTTTATTTTTAAAATCGAACCATTCATCGAACCGCGAACGCCTATGCGACTCAGACCGCCTTCAACCGAAGGATTGCTCGCTCCGCTGGCAGCGTCGAATTCCTTGAACAGAGCCGGACCATCCGGATGTTTGTCGTTGGATCCCCCTGTCGTAGCGCCGAATATGCCGATGGTATAGCCGCGATCATCGCCAATGTCCTCGCAGTAACCATAGTATTTGGTCCAATCGAGCGAGTCCTGCTCGGGTTTATTGACCAGCTTCATAATATTGTCCCACTGCTCGCCATCTAGACCTGTATTCGCACGCAGGAACTGAAGTGTCGCAGGTGAAAAATTTTTGTCGTGAGGGGTTGCGGCATAAGCCTTCGATTGAAATGGAGCACTTATCCCAGATAATGAAGCAAGAAGAGTAAAAGAAAGCAGAACAACCAATAATTTCGTCATTTTTTTGGCTGGTTTAGCATTTGTCATACCAAGAATTCCTCCTAGATAATGGGATCATTGCGAAGCTTCGTCTCCTTTCCACATAGATAAATGAATCCGTGTGAATGTTAACTGCAGCTAAGCGTATGGCATGCCGTCCCGCAGTTCATGAAACTACGGCGGAATTAATTGGGGTCTTAAATACACAAGCAAGAAAGAGGAGCGTAGGCCGGGAGAAAACAATCCCCCCGGCTTCCCCGTTAGCATAAATAAGAACCTGTATTTGGTAAATAATGGTCGTTATTCATCTTCACTGCACCTCTTCTTTGAATATAGCTCTTACAATAGCGCCGTTCTTTTTTGCATCTTCGCTTTCAAGCATATGTTCGTGCTTCCCGCTGCCTTGGTAGAGTATCTGGTCTCCCGCAGTCCACGGTTTCCAGAAATTTTGCTCTGGCAGCTCTCCAGCATTCTCCGATTGAATCAGATGAATACTGGCTTGAATCCGGCCATCCGTCGCCACGCGGTCAACCCAAGATTTATACCTGGTGATGTTCCGAAGCACTTCCTCTATATTCATATCTGGCACATGGGCGATAAATCGCGAGATTTCCTCTTGCAGCGACTCAGCATACGCTTCTTGATCCGCGGCTTGGAGCGCAGTTTTTCTCGGATAGGAATCCAGCAAAATGAGATGAGCCACTTCCCGTCCTTCGCTCTCTAGTTTTTTGGCTACTTCAAATGCGAGATTTCCTCCTGCCGAGTAACCCAGCAGTTGAAGTACTCCTTGAGGCTGCAGAGTCTGGATGCTGTTCGTATAATGCTGGATCACATCTTCCGCTTCGATGAAGTCGAATGCGTAAATCGCGGCAACCTCTTGCAGCTCCTCCGCCATTCTCGTGAACACATGCCCATACCCTACAATCGGCGGGAAGCAGAACAAGGATACTCCGTTGTCCGGATTCCACACGGATAATTCACTGTCTTCATGCATGCTTCCCCGGGCCTCAAAATATTGCGCCAATTCCGACACCGTCGTATAGGCAAAAGCGTCGCGAAGGGAGATGTCCAAGTTCAATTTTCGCCGAATCTCGCCGATTACCTGAATTAGCTTGATTGAATGCCCGCCTATGTCGAAGAAATTATCCTCAATGCCGACGCGCTCTATACCCAGCACCTCCTGCCATAGGTCGGCGAGTGCTTGTTCCAACGCATTCCTTGGAGCTGTATAACTAGCTTGAACAGGCATCATTATCTGCAGCTTTGCAAGAGCCGTGCGGTCCACCTTGCCGTTGGCCGTCAGCGGCAGCTTCTCTAGCCGCTGGAAGCGGGCCGGGATCATGTAGACCGGCAGTTGCGAACGCAAATGTTCCCGCAAGCCTGTCAGATCCATTTGCCCCTCAACCACTACGAAAGCGCACAGATCCAGCACACCATTGGCATCCGGTATGGCCAGGACGGCCACTTCCACAATCTTGTCAATTTGCCTCAACCGCGTCTCGATCTCTCCCAGTTCAACCCGGTAACCCCGGATCTTCACTTGATGATCGCTGCGGCCTATGTACTCTATAGTCCCATCCGCCAGTAAGCGGCCGCGATCTCTCGTCAGATACAACTGATGGTTGGCAACAAACGGGTGGCTCGTGAATTTCTCCGCCGTCTCATCAGGCAGGTTCATATAACCCCGGCTCACTCCGTGTCCGCCAATCGCGATCTCTCCTACGACGCCCGTTGGGACCGGCCTCGCTGCAGAGTCTACGATGTAGACCTGCTCTCCCGCTATCGGCCAGCCTAATACCGGTCGGCTCTGGAAGACGCGGAACCGTTCACGGTCCATCCTCATCGCAATGGATCCAATCGTTGTCTCCGTCGGTCCATAGTGCTGCATTACTTGGGACCGCTCATACTTGGAAAAGTAAAGCTCCACATCTGCGCAAATGATAGATTCGCCGCCGAGCACGACCAGCCGCAGACTCTCACTGCAGGCATGTTCGGCAAAGCCGGGACTTCTCACGAGTATGCCAAGCAAGGACGGCGTCATCTTGACATAAGTAATTCTCTCCCGGATAAGGTACTCCAACAGACACTCCGGATCCATGTAGATTTCTTTGTCTGGCAAGTGCAGCGCCGCACCGGATAGCAACGCTGAAAATACGGCCGTATACCCCAGGTCAAAGGCGAAGGAGGAAACAAGGGCGGTGCGGTCCTCCTCCACAATAGCCGCTTCACCGACAAACCATTCCACATAGGCCGCCGCATTACGGTGCATGACTTTGACACCCTTGGGCTTCCCGGTGCTACCTGATGTATAAATCACATAAGCCAGACTGTCTAAGCTGTGGCTTGGTTCTACCCCGGCCACACCGACATCCTCCAGTCTTACAGGAAGCCTGTCCAGACTAAGACATTCCACCGGAAGATGCAGACGGGTCTCCCACTCGCTCATGGTCAGCAGCAGGGAAGCTTCCGAATTCTCCAGCATGTATGCCATCCGATCCGCATCCGTGTCGGGATCGATCGGAAGATAGGCGCCTCCCGCTTTCCATATCCCGAGCATCGCGACGATCATTTCCGGCGACGGTGGTATGAAGAGCCCGACAATCCGGTCTGGGCCAATGCCTGTGTCTCTTAACAACTCGGCGAGGCGTCCTGCCCGCTCGTCCAACTCTCTATAAGTCAATCGTCGATCCCCGGAGAGGACTGCGTACCGATCAGGTGTTCTAGCAGCCTGCTCCGCAAACCATCGATCCAAGGTGCGCCCGGCTCTATTATCCACAGAGGCGCCTTGCGAGCAGGCATGAATCGGCTGCCGTTCCTCTTCGTTCATCAAAGGCAGATCTGCGAGCCGCTGCTTCGGATCCGAGACAACCGACTCTAGAAGCACCTTGAAATAGGCGGCCCATCTTTCTATCGTTGCGCGGGCAAACAAGTCTGCAGCGTATCCGAAGGTGAAGTTCATACCTCCCCCGTGCTCGATGGCGGTTAGAGTGAGATCGAATTTCGCCGCGTGCTGCTCATATGGATAAGCAGACAACCGGATATGTTCCATCTCCATTTGCTCCTGCTCTGTATTTTGCAGGACGAGCATGACGTCAAAGAGAGGGCTGCGGCTCATGTCCCGGCGGCTGACGACCTTCTCCACCAGATCTTCGAAAGGATAGTCTTGGTATACGAACGCGTCGAGTGCACTCTCCTTCACTTCCAGCAAATAGCTGAAAAATTCTTTTCCGCCGGCCGGGTTGGTGCGCAGTGCCAGTGTATTGACGAACATGCCTAGCATATCTGAGAGGTCTGCATGCGGTCTGCCGGCGGCAGGGGAGCCGATAATGATATCGTCTTGGCCGCTAAGTCGCGACAGCAAGGTGCTGTACGCCGCCAATAGCACCATATACAAGGTAGTCCCCGTATGCTGCGCCAACTTGGTTATTCCTTCAGTCAGACAGGAGTCTAGTTCCAGGTGCACCCTGTCTCCGGCAAAGCTGCGTACTGGAGGTCTTGGGTAATCCAGCGGCAAGTCCAACACCGGATGCTCTCCGGCATATCGATCCAGCCAATACGCTTCCTGTTTTCTGTAAGCCTCCGTCGTCACATAGCGGCTTTGCCAACTACTATAATCTTTATATTGCAGTCGCAGGGGCGGCAATGTCCCTCCGGCATACAGCTCCCCGAACTCCTTGATCAATACACTCATCGATACGCCATCCGAAATAATGTGATGCATGTCGAACAGCAATAGATGGTGCTCCTCTTGCAAGCGCATCAGTCCTGCGCGAAGCAGCGGAGCGCAGGTGAGATCGAACGGGAAGTAGAACTCGCGGATCGCTTTGCTCGTATCCCCTTCGTCCGTCTCCGTATAAGAAATGGCGAATTCCACCGCATCATGTATGATCTGCACGGGTCTGCCTTCCACCATCTCAAAAGACGTACGCAGCACCTCATGCCGCCTAATCAACGCCTGGAGTGCTTCACTTATGCGCTCCCGGTCCAACGGTCCTTCCAGCCGGAAGACGTTCGGCATGTTGTAGGTCTGTTCCGCGCCTTGAAGCTGCTGCAGCACATACATCCGCTTTTGGGCAGAGGACAAAGGATAGTAATCCTGAGTCGATGCAGGGAGCAATCCTTCATACGGCGAGCCCGCCGATGATTCTACCACTTGGCTCATCCGTTCGAGTGTAGGTGACTGGAACACATCGTGCAGCTTGATTTGCGCATTCAGCTTTTGGTGAATCTGCGAAACCAGTGACATCGCTCGTAAGGAATGGCCGCCGAGTTCAAAGAAATTGTCATTCAGACCTACCCGCTCGACCCCTAACACCTCCCGCCACAACAGTGCAAGCCTAACTTCCGTTAAAGTTCGGGGTGCTGCGGACTCGGTCCCCGATACAGCGTTTCCTCCCGGCTCCGGCAGTGTGCGACGGTCCAATTTGCCATTTATTGTAAGCGGCAGTTCAGGCAGATGTACGAAATACGTAGGAACCATATATTCAGGTAAAGCGATGCTCAGGTGATTTCTCAATTCGACCGGTTCCAGGCGCTTGCTGCCGACATAATAAGCGCATAAAACCTCACTTCCCGGACGTTCTGTCCAAGTCACTACAGCCGCTTGGCCAATGTCGGCATGAAGCATCAGGCGTGCTTCGATCTCACCGAGTTCAATCCGATAGCCCCGAATTTTGACCTGCTGATCGATTCTCCCCCAATATTCAAGGTTTCCATCCGGCAGCCAGCGGGCCAAATCCCCTGTTTTATACATTCTTCCGCCTTCAATAAAGGGATCCGGTTTGAACTTTTCCAGTGTAAGTTCAGGCAGATTCCAGTAGCCTGCGGCTACCCCGGCGCCCCCAAGGCACAATTCGCCGGGAACACCGACAGGAAGCAGTTGTCCCTGAGCGCTCAGCACGTAGGCTGTCGTTCCATCGAGCGGCCGACCAATCGGGATGCTGTTTTTGCTGTTTGTTTCCTTGACCGGGAATGAAGTCGAGAAAGTCGTGTTTTCGGTAGGGCCATATCCGTTCCAGATCGTAAGTCCCGGACATGCGTCCCTCACTGTGTAAGCAGGCTTCGGCGACAGAACCTCTCCGCCCATAATCAAATGCTCTACACCAGCAAACATTCCCGCATCCTCATCGGCCAGATGATGAAAGAGCGATGTGGTCAAGAACATGACCGTAATGCCGTGCTCCGTGAGAAATTGCCCCATCTGGCGTGCGTCCAGCAGCACTTCTTTCTCAACCGGATACAAGGCCCCTCCGTGCAGAAGGGCTCCGAATATTTCGAACGTAGCTGCATCAAAGCTTACTGAACCCGTCTGCGCGAAGCGGTTATTGGCATGAAACGGCACGTATCCGTTGTTTTTCACCAAGTTGATTACATTTCCATGCGTCACCAGCACTCCTTTAGGTCTTCCCGTAGTGCCCGAGGTATACAGGATATAAGCAGGATCATCGGAACTGCTTCCCTGTGTTTCTTCATACTCTAACGCTTCATCCGGAAGAGTTCCGTCATCAAGCATGATGACCGTCCCTTGGTAGGACTCCGGCACTTTGAACTTCTGTACAGCCAACAGGAACTCCGCGCCGCAGTCGCCCAGTATATACATGTGACGCTCCTCGGGAGCTTCCGGATCCAGAGGCACATAGGCTCCGCCCGCCTGCAGAATTCCCAGGACCGCAACGACAAATTCGCTCGAGCGGTTAGCCAGAATTCCAACAGCTGACCGTGGCCGCATTCCTTCCCTCAGCAGTCTGTCGGTCACAAGATCCACTTGGTGTTTTAAGTCCGCATACGTGAGGTGCCGATCGCCACACACAATGGCCGTCCGGTCCGGATAGAGACCGGCAATGTCCTCGAAACATTGATGAATCGTTGTTTGAGGCATGCCTTGGGCAGGCAAGCCGCTGTATTTCATAAGCTCGCTAAGCTGCTCTCTCCCGCTTATTAATCTAGCTTCTGCAAGGGTCGTATCGGGCTCCGAGATCACATGATCCATCAGTTCCGTAAAATGGCCCGCCCACCGTTCTATGGTTTCCCTTGTGAACAAGGCTGTAGCGAACTCCAGCGAACAGTGATAGCCCTCCGCACTCTCTGTTACCATCAAGGTAAGGTCGAACTTAGCCTGTGTATCGACAAATGGACAAGACTCTACCTTCAAGTCAGGTAGATCCAACTGCGAGTTTTCCGTGTTTTGAAGCACGAATACAGCATCGAACAGTGGATTTCGGCTCATGTCCCGCTGGCTGACAACACGTTCAACCAGTTCCTCAAAAGGATACTCTCCATGCTCAAAGGCATCCAACGCCGTTTGCTTAATTTCCTCAAGGTATTCGGCAAAGGCTTTTGGTCCGGAAGGAAACATGCGTAAAGCCAGCGTGTTGACAAACATCCCCATCATGTCCGTCAGATCCGTATGCGGACGCCCGGCTACCGGCGAGCCGACAATAATCTCATCATGGCCGGACAGACGAGACAGCAAGGTGCTGTACACGGCCAAGAACACCATATATACGGTGACCCCTCTGTCTAGCGCCAGT
The DNA here is from genome assembly GCF_023713585.1 of Paenibacillus sp. MER TA 81-3. Classification (NCBI taxonomy): domain Bacteria; kingdom Bacillati; phylum Bacillota; class Bacilli; order Caryophanales; family Paenibacillaceae; genus Paenibacillus; species Paenibacillus sp. MER TA 81-3. Next base: position 3,383 of record NZ_JAMAWB010000041.1, on the reverse strand, counting down.
TGCTGCACGGCCTCCGACAGTGTTCTTCCCAGCTTGAAATCTACCCGGTCACCTGCAAAACTGCGCAAGGTTGGGCGTGCGAAATCGGCGGGCAGGTTTAATACCGGCAGTTCGCCTGCAAAATGCTGGAGCCAATACCGCTCCTGCTGCCGATAAGCATCGCTGAGCACGTATTCCTGCTGCCACACCGCATAATCTTTATACTGCAGCTGCAGCGGCTCCAATGCTTCGCCCGCGTACAGCTTCACAAATTCGTCTACCAAAATACCCATCGATGTGCCGTCTGAGATGATATGGTGCATATCGAACAGCAGCAAGTGTCGCGCTTCCCTGAGACGTATGACCACCGTGCGCAGCAGAGGAGCCTCACTAAGGTCAAACGGGCGGATGAATGTCCGGATTCGCTCCTCGACTTCCCTTTCCTCCGCTTCCTCATAGAAGACTTCCAAAATAGCCTGGTCTATCACTCGCTGCACTGGCTCACCGTCCACGACGGCAAACGAAGTGCGCAACGATTCATGGCGGGCGATGAGCGCCTGCAGCGCCGATTCCAGCCGGACGTGCTCCAGTGCTCCTTCGAGCCGCAGCACCACCGGCATGTTGTAGCTCAGCTCGGCGCCCTCCAGCTGCTGCAAGAAGTACAGCCGTTTTTGGGCCGAAGACAGCGGGTAATGTGCCTGCTCGCCTGCCGGGGCCAGCTCTTTATACGTGCTGCCATCCGCCGCTTTCAGCGCAGCCGCCAGCCCTTCGACCGTCGGCGCGAGGAACAGCTGTCTCAGCGGCAGCTCTACATCCAGTGCCTGGTGAATCCTCGATACGAGCGTCATGGCCTTCAGAGAATGGCCGCCCAGCTCAAAGAAATTGTCGTGGATGCCTACGCGATCAACTCCCAGCACCTCCTGCCACATCAGCGCTAGCTTCGCCTCCGCTTCGTTACGCGGCGCTGTATATCCGGCTGCCGCTCCGCTTCCCGACGGCTTCGGCAGCGCCCGCCGGTCCACTTTGCCATTCGGCGTCAGCGGCAGCTCTTCCAGCTGCATGAAGTGCGTCGGCAGCATGTACGACGGCAGCGAGGCAGTCAGGGCGGCACGCAGCTCTGCCGCCGCAAGTGGACGGTCACCTGTCACATAAGCGCGCAATTCCTGTGTCTGGTTACCCATTTCTGCTGCAGTCACAACGGCTTCGCCTACGCCCGGAATTTGGAGCAGCCGGGCTTCGATCTCGCCCAGTTCAATCCGGTACCCCCGAATCTTCACCTGATGGTCTCTCCGCCCCAGATGCTCCAGCCGGCCGTCAGGCAGCCAGCGCGCCAAATCCCCGGTCCGGTACAGACGCTCGCCTGGGGTAAACGGGCTGTCCACAAATTTCTCAGCCGTCAGCTCTGGACGCGCCCAGTATCCGCGGGCGACCCCGGCACCGCCGATGCACAGTTCGCCGGCCACGCCAATCGGCTGCGGCTGCAACGCATCATTCACCACATACACCTGCGTGTTCGCCATCGGCCGACCGATGCCGATCCGTTCTTCGCCGCCGAGGCGGTCAAACGTGGACCAGACGGTCGTTTCCGTTGGCCCGTACATGTTGTACAGCGCCGCATCCGTATGTTCCCTCAGCTGCCCGTACAGGGAGGAAGGGAAGACTTCCCCGCCGACCAACAGCGTGTGGACGTTCCGCAGCTGCGCCGCGCTCCGCGCTTCGCCGAGCAGCAGCATCAACCGCGAAGGCGTCGTCTGCATCATGTGCACCGGATGCTTGCTCAACAGTTCCGCCAGCAGAACCGGATCCTGCTGCGCTTCCTCGCTTGCGAGGACGATCTGCATTCCGCAGCTGAGCGGCACCCAGCTCTCCGTGACGAAAATGTCGAAGGACACCGTCGTTACGCACAGCATCGAAGAACAAGTCTCAAAAGGAAGCTCACGAATCATCCCCGAGATGAAGTTCACCACGTTCCGGTGCTCCACGACTACCCCTTTCGGCGTACCGGTCGTTCCGGAGGTGTAGATGACGTACGCGCTGCCAGATGGTTCTATCTCGACGCCAACGGGCGCGGAAGAATACCCTGCCAGCTCCTCAGCGGAGGAGAAGAAGATGGGATTGCCGCCGAGGCTTATATCGTCACTTAGTTCGTCACTTACTTGGTCTGCTTGGTCTTCTGCTTGCCCTGGATGCTCTATCAGCTCCTTCACCAACAAATCATCCAGACACAATACATGACACAGCGATGTCTCTCGGAAGCTGAATAGGGTATCCGTGTACGCCGCATCCGTCAGCAGAACCTGGATTCCAGCATCCCAGATCATCCCCCCGATGCGCTCCTCCGGCAGAACCGGGTCTATCGGCACATAAGCTGCCCCGGCCTTCAGGATACCGAGAAGTCCGGCGATCAGTTGTGGTGAACGACTCATCAGGACGCCTACACAGTCTTCGGCCGTTACGCCGTGCGCCCTCAGCCATTGAGCGATACGATTGGCCTGTTCCTCAAGCTCCCGGTAGGTGAGCTGCCACTCTGCGCAGACAATTGCCAGACTATCCGGCGTCTTCTCCGCTTGTTTCTCGAACAGGGAAGGTATGCTTGCCTCTTCAGGAATCTTCACCTTCGTGTCGTTGAACTGTACGAGCAACTGCTCCCTCTCGGCCGTCGTAAGCAACTCGAGCTCTTGTACCGGTATGTTCGTATCCGCTACGATCTGCTCCACGATTCGCAACAGGTGCCTTTGCAGACGCTCCATCACTTCTCGTTCATACACCTGCGCATTGTAGTCAAAATGAATGGTCATTTCTTCGCCTGGCATAATCATCACATTCAGGTCATAGTTGGTCTGCTCTTCCGCTTGAACTCCGGTAATTTCTAACCCTGCCGTATCTCCCAACAGACCTGCGTGCTCCTCCACCGGGTAGTTTTCGAACACCAAGATGTGGTTAAACAATTCCCGGTTTTTTGTGCTTTGGGTCTGGATTTCATGCAGCGGATAATAGTCGTAGGCTTGGGAAGCCAGCGCTTGCTCCTGCGCTTGTTGCAGCACACGAGCTGCGGTTTCTCCAGCCTCGCACTTCACCCGGACCGGAATCGTATTGATGAACAGCCCGATCATCCCCTCCACGCCGGGAAGGGCTGCCGGTCTTCCGGACACCACGCTGCCGAATACCGCATCAGTTGTCCCGCTGTATTTGTGCAGCAGCAGTCCCCATGCCGTCTGCAGCAAGGTGTTCACTGTTACCCCCTGCTCTCTTGCCGCTTGGCTGATCCGTTCGGTCTGCTTCCGGTCCAGCGAGCAAGTCACACGCATCGCTTCATATCCCCGCGCCTGACGCTGCCGTCTCGGGAGCTCCGCCGCTTGTTCGAAGCCCGCAAGCATGTCTCCCCAATATTTCGCGGCCGCTTG
>NZ_JAMAWB010000040.1:0-22837 GCF_023713585.1 Paenibacillus sp. MER TA 81-3 | reverse complement strand
TGCTCGCCTCCAGTGGGACAGTAAGCAAAAAAATACGATTTTCATTCGTGAAATCTGAATGAAAATCGTATTTTTTGATGTGTTCACATTCGGTTACGTACAAAAGCCGTGTTTTTCAGTGGCCTCCGTTTCACCAAGGGAAGGTTTTCGCGTTAATGACCTATCGGAATAGACTGTCCCATCTTTTCAATTAACTGTTGGCTTTCTTCATTCAGTCCGATTATGCTGATATGTTTATTCATTTGCCGATACTTCAATAAGACCTTCGAGATCGATGTAACCGCAGAATGATCCCATCGCCACAACGTTGGACAGAATCCAAGCTCCGCCCAGACACAACAAGTGATTGGCAACCGCCCTCATGACGCGCCCTTGTTCTTCTGGAAAAAGGCCAATGTCAGCCCGGGAGCTGCTTCTTGCTCACGGACGAGCTCATAACCATTTTTCTCATACAACCGTTTGGCTGGATCGTTGCGCGCTCCGGTAGCAACGATGAACGTGTGTGCGTCAGGGTGCAAGCGTTCTACATGCTGCAGCAAAGCTTGGGCGATGCCCCGGCGGAAATACTCCGGATGGACGATCATCCGGTGAATGTCGATCGTCCCCCCTTCCCGTTTGAACGAGACGGCACCTGCCAAGTGCTCGCCGTCGTAATAGCCGTGGAATGTTTCGCCGCATTGCTGCAACGATGATACGTTGTCCTTCAAAGGCGGGATGTCCTCGAATTGGATGAGAGCCGCCTCCACACGGTAAGCCGGTAATTGAACGGCCAGGACTTGAGCTGCCGTCTGTTCGTCTTCAATCGATATCCGTTTTATCATGACATACTCCTTCAATATGAATAGGGTTAATCATTATATATCAACTGCAATACGAACATTCAAGATCTAATTACTAATATTCTCTTCATCATTCCGTCTATTGCGCTATCTACATTGTGAGTCAACCAGCGTGTGAGTGGACGGATCCCAGCGCCAAGATGCGTCGCGTCCCTCCAAGCGAACGCCGCCAAGCCATTCGTCCATCCCATTCATGACTACCCAATCTGCTTGTCCAGCAAGGACGCGGCGGCCGGTCTCGGTTAAGCTGATTCGACAATCATTGAATTCGGGAGCTCGATTCGAGAAGCTCGGAAATGAGATTAGGCCTTTGATGTGCAGTAATATATGCGTTCCTTGAGATATTTTTTGAGGCATATCCAATATTGAAGGTCACCCATCTTCATACGCCACGGCATATGCCATCCCCCGAAACGCTTCAACAATCGGTTCAAAGGCTTCCCGCTTCCCATGCTTAGCTTCTTCGATTTGATGAAGCATGAACAGCCACTCCTTTCTGCCATATCTAAATATAAGTGCCTTTAAGGACGTAAAAGGTTACGCAAGCTTGCTAAAAAGCAAAAAAATTAGCGATATACGCGTCCCTTACTGGCAATATTACATATCTATTTTCACGATTAAACGAACATATTTACGAGAAGACAGGGATAAGTTTAGTCACTGAATCTCATTTTGTATACTCTATTAATATGGAAATGGAAGGTAGGTGGAAAATATGAAAATTTCAGTAAACGAAAAAGAGTTGCGAGAATACTTTGAAGGACTGGCTCAAATTATGAAACGAGTCGTCAAAGATCCCTTCAATGAGGACGAGCAGCAAGCAAGCCGTCTCGTGCAAGCTCTGCGGACAGCGATTCGGGAAGAGATGTGGAACGACTCCGCGCCGCCGCATTCGGGGCATGGAGGCTCCGTTTCCCCGCTGAAGCAGCCGATTGAAAGATATGTTCATCGGCAGGTTGAATTGACCTCCTTCGGGGGAACGATTCAAGGAACGATAACCGAAGTCGGAGAGAACTATACAGAAATCAGTGAGCCAGATGGCACGACTGTGCTCGTACATCTGAATCAAGTCATCTCGTTCCAAACTCAATAGAAGAAGGTGATTGTGATGAAAGAAAAACTCCGTTTGTTAATTGGAAAACAAGTACAGGTAGCAAGCGCATTGGACATAACGACGGGCGTTCTCGTGTCCGTCGATGACACGAAGCTGACTGTCCGCACATCCGGATTTCCGGGATATGACAATGGACACTATGCCATATTTCAAATCAATATGGTGTCATATGTCCGCATCGTCTCATAACAAATGAAACAAGGTGGTGAAAATAATGACCTACCTAAGAATACCGGGTCTCGTAAGCATCGTCATAACAAATTATAACAAATCAGCCTTTCTGATTAATTGCCTGGACGGCATTTTGCGGCAAACCTACCCGAATTGGGAAGTCATCCTCGTGGATGATGCCTCAACAGACGATTCTTTGACGCAGGTGGAGAACTGGCTGAATGACAATCGGCAGCAGCTGGCCGAACGTACGTTTATAACGTTGCCTCTTCCCCGAAACATCGGGTATGCTGGGGCGATGACCGCTGGCTTGTATTTGGCTAAAGGAGAACTCATAGCGGTCCATGATTCGGATGATATTTCACATCATGAACGTCTGGAGCGTCAGGTGTCTTTTTTGCAGAGCCGTCCGGATATTGAGTTGGTGGGGACCAACTATGAGGTTTTCGAACACAATCAGATGGATCTGAGGTCCAAAGCGGGCTGGATCCGGTATGGAGATCAAATCCGTAAGGTATATGCCAGCGGCGGCCATTGTGTATGCCATGGAACCATCATGCTGCGCGGCGGCCTTTTCGATCATATCGGCGGGCATACAAGAAGGATAGAAGGCGCAGAAGACTATGAGTTTATAGCTAGAGCCTTAAGCGCGAAGTCCTTGAACATCGAAAATATGCCCGACATTCTTTATTATTACCGCAAGCACCCGAACCAACGGTCCCGACAATACTTCGGAAAGGAACGGTTGAAGCGCAATGAGAAATAATGCCTATCGAGTGCTGATGGTGATGGATAGCTTGGCAGTCGGAGGCACGGAAACTCACGTACTAAGTCTTGTTAACGGGCTGCAAAAGTTAGGCGTTAAACCGGTTTATGCCGGAGCAGGCGGCTTGATGTACAATGCCTTCGCAAAAGCGGCATGTCCGATTCATGCCATCGATCTGACAGCGGGCGCATTTATGCTGGAAAGCTCGCAGAAGCAGACCATCCGTACGCTCAAGCAGATTATGCTGCACCGCAAGATTGATGTCGTCCATGTGCATCAAACCCCTTCGGGCATGTATGCGGCCATGGCCGCTAAAGAGCTGGGGATACCCGTTGTGTTTACCGTCCACGGGGCTTATTATCCCGAGGATCAGCTGATTCGGACGTCCCAATGCTGCGATGCGGTCATCAGTGTCAGCAAGCCCGTACAGCGCTATCTGCAGAATATGGGTATTGCTTCCCTCTTGGTGCCGAACGGGGTCGACCCGGAGGAATTCTATCCGGTCCCCTCCCAAGAGCTGCGGAAGTCACTGGAGATTCCGGATGATGCTAGCGTTGTCGTATATGCAAGCCGGTTGGCATGGGATAAAGCCATCGTCTGCACCATGTTGATTATGGCTGCCGAGCGGCTTCGCAAGTCAGAGATGCCTAATTTGCATGTGGTCGTTGTCGGCGATGGCATCCAATTTGCCGAAATTAATGAGATGGTCAATTCCATCCATAAAAATGCCGAACAAACCTTCATTCATATGACTGGCAATCAGACGAAGGTCCGGGAATATTACGGTCTCGGAGATATCGTGGTCGGCACGGGCCGGGTTGCACTGGAAGCGATGGCGTGCGGGAAACCGGTACTGGCCATTGGCAACCACGGCTTCTTCGGAATTGTCGAGCCGACCGTATACGGACAAGCGTGGGACTATTATTTCGGAGATCACGCTTCCGAACGAAAGGCGACGGAAGATGCAGTAGCCGAATCATTGCAAAAAGCTTTATCCGATCGGAAAGATCTCAAGGAGATCGGCGCGCAAGGACGACAATGGACACTGAAACATTTTAATATCAACAACATCATTTCGCGGATGGATGAAATCTATACAGCCATTCAAGCCCAAAACTCAATAACGGGAGTGTGATGTCAACGTGAAAAACATTTTCTACTTAGGATGGATTGGCTTCAATAATCTGGGCGACGAATGGATGTGGGCCATGTTCGAGCACATGGCGCAGCTGCATCTGAGTCCGGAAAAATATAAGGTCATTCCTTCGATGCCTGGAGTCGATATCAAGAATCTGTCCGTGTATGACACGATTGTAATGGGAGGCGGCTCCTTGCTGATACCGGGCTATCTCGATATATTGCATGAAGCCGTTCGGCAAGAAAAGCGCGTAATCATTTGGGGCAGCGGCCACGATCGCTTGAATCCGTTCAGCTTCGGCCCCGGTGAGCCTGCTGAGAGCAAGGAGTTTTGCGTTAAAGTACAGGAGGTCGTTGAAAATACGGCTTTCTGCGGCGTACGGGGTCCATGGACATTTGAATATATGCGGCAAATGGGCGTCTCGATGGATCGGGTGACGGTGAGCGGCGATCCGGCCATGCTTACGTCCCCGCCGGCGTCTCATGCGGATGACGAAGAAACCCGTGAACGGTGGATCGGCATCAACTGGGGCACATCCTATAACCGGATTTACGGCAAGGATGAAGCGTATGTCGAGAATCAATTGGCTTCCGCGGCAAGCTTCCTAATCGAGCAAGGGTATAAAATATATTTGTACCCGGTATGGGGTCCTGACCGGGAGGCCTGCAAGCGGCTATATGACAAAATAGCGGCTCCCGACAAAGTGGTGTACGATGCAGAAGTGCATACGTACGAACATTATTTGCAACTAATGAAACGGTTCGACCTCACCATCAACTTCAAGCTTCACGCCAACGTTCTTTCCGCAGCGGCGAATGTTCCTTTCATCTGCTTGGGTTACCGCTTTAAGTCATTTGATTTCACCCATTCCCTCAGCATTCCGCAATTGGTAATCTCAACGGACGCGACGCAACTGGCCGAGCGAATTCTAAAAGCAGCGGATTATGTGCAGGCAAACAAAATGCCTATCCTCAACCAAATCGACAACCATCGGCAATCGGTCATAGCAAAATTGGAACAGCCTTTTCTGAAGCAATTATTTTAACGGCAGCGAAGATAGATTCGACTGCATGAATTCACCAACTTAAACTTGAAGAGCACCTGCCCTCACGGTAGATGCTCTTTATGTCCATTTGTCATCCCTTGTTCGAAAGTCAAGTACGCGACTTCCCCCTTATGCTGCACCGTTTTCCGTTTCTCCTATGTGGCAGAGTTCGCTCCCAAGGGCGCACTTACTTGAGTGGTATCTCCTCCCTTCATACCTTCTGTCGCCGCTTCTTCATCGGGAGAAGCTCCCAGTGTCCCAACCATATAGCACGCCAACGAAATAACGATGAATCCGAGGCCTAATCTCATTATGAAACGCTTCTTATTCTTTCCTTACTTTTTTGTCTGTCTCGGTTGCGGTGTCATTCTTCATCAGATAAGACCACATCAAGATGAAATCAAGATCGGTGAAGCTACCCGAAAATCTGAGCTGCGATACCGAAAAGAGTATGATTTCTTTCAGGCAATGAGCTCGAATTTTTAATCATAACAGGCGGTTGACTTTCTTTCACAAATCCAGATTTCTCTAAGCTCCGCACAAATAAAGCCTGTCCATCCGGAACATCGATTCTTAATCTTCCTTGGTGTTCTTTCGCAAGCTCGCGAATGATGCAACATGCGACATCATGATTCGTGGCTACAATAGGTCCAAGTATCATATTGACAGGTCCGGCAATACTTAATCCATACCCTGCCAAATTTCCATTCCGATGTGTGACAACTACGCCCTGTCTCGCTTGTCGAATTCGTACTGCAAGGAACGGTCCCCTATCTGCTCCCACTGCGCCTCGATCCATGGCACGGACTTGTTCGAAGTGGGTATCTGTTAATGGAAACACGTCGTATTCTAACCCTCCAGCTTCTTGGTGAAAGGGTACATAATTATCACTTATTAACTTATGGACACAAGTAATCGTATCGAATCCTAATTTTTCATAAAGCGGCTTTCCTTCTTTCGTTGCAATCAGCATAATCGTCACATCATCAGGCACAGAGCGAATACAAGCCTCTGTCAGCTCCTTACCTAATCCATGGCCCCGATAGCTATCGTTAACGATTACCATCCCGATAGAAGCCAGCTTTTCGGCATAAGGAATCATTGCTGCGCTAGAGATAATCGTTCCTTGTTCATTTTTATGTCCATATACTGTACCTGCTGACATCACTGTACGAATTTCTTGTTCATCATAATCCCAACCAACAGACGCTGATAGTTGAATAAGCCCGGAAATGTCACGTTCACTCAACTTGCTCATTCCAAATTTCGTTTGCTTTTGGTTCACAAACACACACCCTTCATCCCTATCGCTATTCTTTTCATATTTTACCACCTAGGAAAGATGTATCCTACCCAGCCGAAGTGGTAAGTCTTGATTGCATGACAAAGAAGCCAGTCATATTGCCCCTGGCTTCATGAATGATTTAGATAGCTTTTATTCAATGTTCTAACTGTTGAATCGGAACAGGGTATCCTGACAAATGCTGTTCAAACATCTCGATAATAAAAAGAAATCTTTCAGCTTCGCGAAACACATGATCGGCTAACAAAGGGTGGATAATACTTTTTATTCGGCAAGCCTGTATCAATTCACGAGCTGTTTTCTTGAAATCACGCAAAGCTTTTACCGATACTCTGTTTTGGTCCAAAAATTGATCGAGCAGCGGAACGGTTTGCGATTGAGGGCGCATGGACTCTAAATCTTTAGCTTGAAATAGCAATTGGTCGAAATCATGGCTGAAACCGCGCGCTTGTTCAACTAGCTGCCGCTCCGAAGGGTCCAGCAGATGGCTTATGAATTTAGCGTGATCTGCCATAATGCGCAGGAAAAATACATTTTCATCGATAATGGCATCAGGCAGCGGCTCCAGTCTTCCCGTATTTAATTCTTCTAACCGATTTCTGAAATAATTAGCTTCTCGGCTTACATGATCAACTAATAATGGGAAGTTATTCCCTCCTGGAAGCTGGCAGCTTACGATGAGACCCAGCACCTTTCTTTTGAAGGCCCAGATATGAGTAGCCGCATTCTGAACTTCCGAATTAATTCGAATCATAGTCTGGGGATCTGTATCGGCAGGTAATGCATGTGCTCTGTTTTCAATTGCTTCAAACACGCTGTAAAAATGATTAGCCTCATTAATTAACTGAGTATCTTCACATCGAAAGCCTAATTTAAGAAACAGGGAATGCTCCTTCATGATACGGGACCAAAAGCGTATTTCATCAATGGAACGAGCCACAAAGGCATTGGGTGTCAATCGCGCTAACCTCCCAAATAAGTATGTTTAGAAGAGATCATATGTGCGGGAAGCTGCTGTTTAGAACCATAAACTTGCTTTACGCGCTAACCTGATGTTTACGGAATATAAGCCGCGTCCCCCATACCAGCAATCCCGTGACGAGGGTCATGACAGACAACACGGCAACTGGATAAAGGATGGGTGTATCCAGAACGTTAACAGCTTGAAAATAGTTAAACAACCGGGTCACGCGCATGAGTTGGCTATAGCTATAATAGGACAACCATTCGATAACCTGGATTTTCATATTGAACATATCATTTAATACATAAGGGACGCCCAGAATGCCCCCCGATACGAATAAGGTTACAAAAGTAGACGCGCTTAACGATGAAATAAACATGACAGCAAGTCCAAATGCAACACTTCCAACAAGATGCACCCCAAGCTGGATCGCATAATATTGTCCGACCATTAACGAATACGGGGATGTCCCGAACGGATGAGAGTCACCGTACCTGCTCAGACTGTACAGCGGAGTATTGGCTCCGTCTAGATTGCCGAATAACAGCGCATGCACGACGATATTAATGAGCGCGAACAAGAAACAACAGGAGCTTGTGTAAATGATCGCGGCACAGCACTTGGCAGTGATTAGCTTCCCTTTCCCCTTCCTGCTGCTTAAGAGCAAACTATCCATACTGGTTGAGTATTCTTCCGAGTATAGAGGAGCGAGTCCGATAAGGATCAAGGCACCCATAAAGGCGACTCCGAATTGATCAATCATATCAATCATGTAGGCCCATGGCTTGTTATAGTAGACCTGCCCGGAAGGAGGACCTTTCTCTAACAAAAGCTGTTCATGCAGGGCATGCTGCTTGTATTCATACGATCCAAGGACGCTCTGGTCCAATTGTGCGCGAATTTCTTCCAGTTGCCGCTCATAACCTGCATTCATAGACTGGATATCCCAAATATCCTGAAGCAGCCCGCGTTCAGAAGGTGGTGTATCCTTATTATATCGATCCTCATCCTCAAATGTTTTCAAAACTATTTCCCGATCCGCTTCGGTTATCACTCTCTCGTACGGTTTATACTCTTGCGATGCATCGTGGTAATGATCGCTTCGGGAGGCGATAAACAGTCCGTATGTAAGCAATAGCAGCACAGCCACGATCAGCACGCTTTTACGTGAAATGATTTTGAACAGTTCATGCTTCAGCAGATCCATCATTCGGCTAACTCCTCATTGAAATAATATAAATATAAATCCTCAAGCCCCGGCGTTTCCGTGTGAGCAGATGGGAGAGGCTGCTCTTTCGACAGAATGCGGACTTCAATGCCGCTCGGCTGCCGCAGTATATTTCCAACCTTATAGTGCCGTTTCAGGCTGGAGAGCTGGCTTTCATCGATCATCGCCTTCCATACCATTCCCTTGAGCTGCTCCAGCAAAGTGACGAGTCTGTCTTGTTTCAAAAGCTGCCCTTCGTTCATCAATAACACTTCCTTGGCGACATACTCGATATCGGACACGATGTGCGTTGATAATAAGACAATCCGGTCACCGGATAATTCGGACAAAATATTGCGAAATCGGATGCGTTCCTTCGGATCCAGACCAGCCGTCGGTTCATCAAGGATGAGCACCTTCGGGTCATTCAGCAGCGCCTGTGCGATGCCGAGACGTCGCCTCATCCCGCCGGAGAAGGATTTGATTTTGCGGTTCGCATGATCTGCCAAACCGACCAGATGAAGCATCTCATCGACTTTCGCCAGCGCATATTTCTTCTCCTGTCCTTTCAAGGATGCAATATACATCAGAAATCGATGAGCCGTAAATTGTTTGTAAAATCCGCAATGCTGCGGCAAATAACCGAGCAGATCCCGGTATCCGTCTCCCATCGTCCGGATGTCCTCGCCGTCAAGCAAAATGTTGCCGGCAGTCGGCTGCAAGATGTCGGCCAACATTCGCATAAGCGTTGTTTTTCCGGCTCCATTCGGTCCAAGCAGTCCATAGACTCCGTTGCTCAGCTCTGCCGAAAAATGACTAATTGCCCATTTGTCCTTATACTGTTTAGATATATCCTGAATCGTTAGCTTCATAATCCAAGCTCCTTTCTACAAAGAATGAATGTTTCCGTAACAGCTGCTTTCCTTGATTGAATAGAAGCAGCAGCGCCCCGGCATTCACGATGAATGCTGCAAATAGGTTCACTTGCAGCAGTTTGTTTACGATATCGGGATTGGTTAATCCGATCATCCCGAGCGCGATCCATACCGAGACGAGAATCATAACAGCGGAACTGCCGCGGATGCGCATCGCCAACCACAAGGAAGTGCTGGCAACGATTAGAAACGGGGTCAGCCAGCTCCACGTCAAGTCCCAAAAGGGAACGTCATTCCTAAATAGAGAGAGTATGCTGGACAGACACGTATTCAGCACGATGCTGTTCATCACGACGAATAGCAGCCTTGACAGCATAATCTCTTGCGCAGATACTTTACAGGCCAGTTCGATCTCCAAGACGCCTTGCTCTCTCCCTTTGAATACTTCCAACAACCCGATGATAAACGGAACGGGGGCAAACAAAATGGCAGCGGCATACGGATGCGGCGCGTCCGCCGCGGCCAACCAGAGCCCCGTCAGTAACACTGACAAACAGCAAATCCAGTATAACTTGCCGAAAAAAGGAATTTCCTTCGCGGCCCGGTTCATCAATTCTAATAATCGTTGCCTATTATGCGAATCACTCTTGTTTTTTTGCGGGACATGTGGTCTTAACGCTTCGATCGTACGATCGATATGCGCATCCGACGGAAGCTCCACGCTGTACTGCTCAAGCAGCGTATCGATTCCCGAATAATCATCATTTGGTGATTGTTCCCTCGTTTTATATTTGCTTTCTCTTTTCACATCCATCATCTCCTGCAAGCAGTATTTGCTTAAGTTTGGATATCCCTGCTTTTATTCTGGATTTTACGGTGGATTCATTGCTGTGGGTCATGTCAGCAATCTCCTTCACTTTCAGATCATGATAAAAATTGAGAATGATGACATCCCTCTGGTGTTCAGGCAGAAGAAGCACGGCCTGCTTCGCTTTTTCCCGCTGATATTGAATATGAAATAAATCCCACACATTACTTTTGTCATCAGAAACATTTGCATCCAGTTCGGTTTGTGTATGGTTTTGTTTATAATGTTTGCTGCGATAATAATCCAGGCAGTGATTTACCGCAATTTTCATTAACCAATGAGCGAATTTTCCGTTGTTCCGATAAGATCCAAGTGACTGCATCATCTTCATGAACACTTCCTGCGTCAAATCATAAGCCGTATGACGATCACCGATTTTTCTATATATGTAGGAATAGATCGATGAATAGTGACGTTTCACCAGCACTTCCATTGCTGCCTGGCTCCCGCTTTGTATTTCCTGGACAAGGTCTTCATCCGTCAGCACCCAGCTCCCTCCCTTCTACCTGATTAACGTAATAAAAACGGAAAAAGACGAATTGATTTGAATGTAAAAATAAACCATGCAGACACAAAGAAAAAGCCGGATTACCCTATGATAGGGCAATCGGCTTCTTTAGCGTTATGACGTCTTCTTCATTTCTACGATACGAAGCGGACAGTTCGCAGAGCTCTTTATCATATCATCAGAATCTCCCGGATATCCTGCTCCGTCAGCGCGGACAGTGCCTCGTGGCCCGGCTGAATCACTTCGTCGATCAGATTCAATTTTTTCTGCTGGAGCTCGAACATTTTGTCTTCCACGGTGCCTTGGGAGACGAGCCGGATTACTTGCACGACGCTCTTCTGCCCGATGCGATGCGCCCGATCGGCTGCTTGCTGCTCCACGGCTGGGTTCCACCACAGATCGTAGAGGATTACGGTATCCGCTCCGGTCAGGTTCAGTCCAGTGCCGCCAGCCTTTAAGGAGATGAGGAACACATCCCGCTCCCCTTCGTTAAACCTGCTGCACAGTTCCACACGCTCGGCCGAAGACGTTTTTCCGTCCAAGTAAAAATACGGCACGCCTTGATAACCCAACTCCCGCTCGATTAGGCCCAACATTTCGGTGAATTGGGAGAAGACAAGCATCCTTTTGCCCGCGCTCCGGCATTCCCCCACAATTTCTATCAATTGCTCGAACTTGGCCGAGCTGCCGGCATAGCCTTCAACGAACAGGGCAGGGTGGCAGCACAGCTGGCGAAGCCTTGTCAAGCCAGCCAAAATTTTGAGCCGGTTTTTCTGAAAATCGTTATCGTCCAGATGCTTTAATGTTTCCTGCTTCAGCTTGGCCAAATAAGCTGCGTACAGCTTCTTTTGTTCCGGCAGCAGCTCGGAGGCTTGCAGCGACTCGATCTTCTCCGGCAGCTCCTTCAGCACGTCGGTCTTCAAGCGCCGCAGCAAAAACGGACGGACACGCTTGGACACCGTTTCCCGGGATAGTTCATTGAATGCTTTTCTGCCCGGGAACAGATCAGGTTGTACGGCGCCAAAGATGGACCACAGCTCCTCCAGCGAGTTCTCCACGGGAGTGCCCGTGAGGGCGAAGCGATACTGAGCCTGAATCTGCTTTACCACCTGTGCCGTCTGAGTCGTGTGGTTCTTAAAGAATTGGGCCTCGTCCATTATGAGTGTATGGAACGATTGCTGGGCGTACATTTCGATATCCCTGCGCAGAAGCGGGTAAGATGTAATGACTGCGTCAACCTGGGATGCATCTTTCACAATTCCGCTCCGTTCCGTCTTGCTGCCGTCTGCAATCACGGCCCGAATTTCCGGCGCGAACTTCTTCAGCTCATTCTGCCAGTTGTACAGGAGCGAAGCCGGAGCGACGATCATCGCGGGTAGTCCCTGAGTTCTGATCTCGGGCAGCACGGAGACGATAAACGCGATGCTCTGCAGCGTCTTGCCAAGACCCATATCGTCTGCAAGTATGCCCCCGAACTGATATTGCGCCAGCGTCTTCATCCACTGGAACCCATACTTCTGATAATCCCGAAGCACGGGAGCCAGACCGTCGGGTACGGGGAAATCCAAATAGTCTGGATTCCGCATGTTCTCCAAAAGCCTGCGGAATGATTTACCCAGGCTAACGGCATTTCCTTGTCTTTGGGAATCCATTAAATGAAGCCCGCGGATGACCGGAAGTCGGAACTCCGTTCCCTTGACCTCACCTTTGCGGACGCCCATTTCGTTCATGAAGCGGATGATCTCCTGAAACTCCGCGCTTTCCAGCGGCAATAACGCCCCATTGCGCAGACGATAATATTTGCGCTTCTCCTCCAAGGACTTCAGCAGATTGCGGATGTCCGATTCAGGAATCCCTTCCATATCGAACCGGAATTCGAGCCAATTGATTCTGTCATCGACATCTACTGTTATCTTCGGCGGGGCATGTTCGGTGCAGATCCTTTCTTTCACGGCGGAGGTGGCATATACCTGCACCAGCTGTTCCAGCTGGGGAACGACGTGAACCAAAAATTCGTATTCCGCGTCTTCATCATCCATGAAATACCCGGCTTCCGTCTGGGTGAAGGAGCTATTCTCCATAAGCTCCAAAATTCGCCGTTCCTGTTCCCCGTCACGCAAGAGAATGCGGTCCTCGCCGCGCCTCTGCACGTTTCTTTCCAACGGATTGATGACAATATCGCCATATTGGAATTCCAATCCGGCAAGCAGCCGATCCCTCACACGGTCCAAATATAGTCTGGCCTTCAGCTGCGTCTGCATAATGCGGCCGGAAATGGCTTCATCGATGTGGACACAGCCCAACTTCATCAGACCGGGTATTACTTTTTCCATGAAAGGTTCCATCTGCTCCGGAGGAATTTGGATTTGATGCTTGCCGGAAGCTTCGAGCATTTGCTTCAGCCCCGCGAGACGCTTGCACTGGTCGGCCTGCAGCTTCAACAGCTTGCCTTCACTCAGGACAACCCCGTACGATTCCATGACGATAATCCCTTCCAAGCCTTGGACGTCCAATTGATAGCTTTCTGACTGTGCTTGGCCCAGCTCGAAATGGAGGGGGATCGGATCGTCGGATATACGGATGCCTTCGTATGTGTCGCCCCCCTGCTCAAACTGTACCGATGGAGCTGCGGCGAGCAAGGGAAGAATGGTATCCCATAAGAAAGGAGGAATCAACAGCATCCGATCGCCGCTCATAGCGCTGGCGCGGAAATAAATGTTCGCAGTTTCGCGGTACGTCTCTTCGTTGCGATAGATTTGGATTAATTGCTGAATGACCGCGTCATCTTCTTTTTGGAAGCCGTGGAGCTCCGGATCATAAGTGAATAGTTTGGAAAATGGGTAGTCTTCTCTCCGATCGATGTGATCGAGAAATTCTCTAATTTTTTGCACAACATATAACCGTTTGGGCCCGACCTTGAACTCAATGCCGAATATGTGCTTCCGATAGCCGTAAGAGACGGGTCTGCAGGTGAACTCCACGTGAAGAGGAGTCCTTGTATCAAAAAGAGGCCTTGTGCCGCTTGGGCGCAGCGGCTTGTCGCCGAAGAGCCCCAGCATGCTTTTGGCCAATTGAATATCCCTCGCCGAAATCTGGCACGAAGCACCGGTTTGAATCGGTCGTCTGCCACCATGCTGCATATGATGGAGATTCAGCAGCACTGCTGCGATATGTTTGCAGTAGTTGTCGTAAGAGGGAAGCGCGGGACAGGTGCACTCCGCCTCCACATCCCCATTTTGACCGATATGGACTGTAACTTTGCAGCTTTCTCTTTCCTCAACCGTGGCCTCGTAAATAGAAGCCCCTAGATCGTAATTCGTGATAGTCACCTTTCCGGCTCGGTAGCAGGCTGCTCCTTTTTCAAAAGAGATCTGGCCGCATAACGACTTAATGAACCGTTCAGTTAGTTGTAAACCCATGATCTGGTCCTTCCTTTTGGATGGAAAATTGATTTTCCGGAATTATTATATTTCCTATGATAACAGAAAACATTTGCATGAAGCCAAGACTTTGCGTATCGGGGAAAACCGACGCTTGTAACGGCGGGATTTAAATTGAATTTAATGGACTAATGTATTGAATTTGATTAAAATGATGATGTATGAAAAATTTTCTGAGAGTTGAAGGTGAAAAATTAATGATTAGAGCGGTGGATAACGCCTCCTGCATCGCGAAATGATTAATCATGCAGGAGGCGAACCAACATGCGCGAAGGTACATTTAAAAATTGGATGCATAGTCATTGGCTCAAAGAACAAATATCCAATCCAAATATCGAAGTTGGAGATTATACGTACTACTCAGGTTATTACCATAAAGAACAGTTTGAAGATTATTGCGTAAGATATCTGTCTGCGGAACGGAACGATGTTGATCGTCTTATTATCGGGAAGTTCTGTTCCATAGGTTCTGGCGCTGCATTCATTATGGCCGGCAACCAGGGACATCGATATGATTGGGTTACGACGTTCCCCTTCTTTTATGCAGGGGAACAATGGGGCAACGAATCGGTAGATGGCTTCAAGCGTGCCGGTGACACGATCGTCGGCAATGATGTGTGGATTGGAACAGAGGCTATGATTATGCCCGGAATCCACATTGGAGATGGCGCTGTCATTGGTTCACGCGCCCTTGTGACCAAGGACGTCCCGCCCTATACGATTGTGGGCGGCAATCCGGCCAAGCCGATTAAGAATAGATTTTCTGACGAGGAAATTGAATATCTAATGGCGTTGAAATGGTGGGATTGGCCAATAGACAAAATAAAAGGCCATATGCATCTTCTATGTTCTGAGCGAATCACCTTGCTATAATAAGATAGACCAGAGGCGGCCTGCCTCTGGTCTCTTATCCATTAAGACAACGTGCTTAAAAATTCTCTGATCTGATCGGGCGTCTTCGCGAACTTGCTGTGCAAATGGCCGACCTTTTGGCCATTTTTAAATGCAAGCAGACTTGGGATGCCTCTTACATCGTTCTCCTCGGCAATATGTTGCAATTGCTCGGCATCGACTTCCAACCATTCTTTGTCCGAGTTTTCGATAACGATATCCCCGATAAAGCGGTCGAGGTTTTTACAGTCCGGACACCAATTCGTGTAAAATTTCAAAATGGTGAACTCATCTTTCCCGATTTGGTTATGATACTGTTTTTCTGTAGTTATTTTTTCCATTGCAATCATCCTCCATCTCCTACTTCACTAGCTTATTTTATTCGCGGTACCGCTAACCGTCAATCCCGCTGCATTCGCGATTCGCGCTGATATCATTCATCAATTATGCAGCTTTGTACTGCTTCGGAGATGCGGCTTCCTTGCGTACAGCTTGAATGGCATGTAAGGCCCAATATGAATCCTTCAGCATGCCGCGCCCTACAGCTGCCAACTCTGCATCCTAGTGGAGCGAGGAGTATATCCGGTAGTTCCTCCGCGTGTAGAATATTCTATAACGGAAAGGGGGAAAAGACTCGAAGGCATATTCATTGAATTGAAGCGATTTGGACTTACTTTGTAAGGTATGCTGCAGCAATTGCTTATCACAAAGAAAGCCGATATTCCCAATTATAGGGTTATCGGCTTTCTTTTTTATGCTTTTATGAACTCGTAGACTCGGTTGAATCGTCTGTTATGAAGTTCCGCCAACCCCGACCGGAACTCGCCCGGCTAAGGTTATTGTATTTTCATCCTATCCTTTTACCAGCGATCATCGTCCACACAACTTGAAACTGTTCGTCCAACAACACGAGATCTGCATCGTAGCCGGGCTCGATTTTCCCTTTATCACGGAGTCCAAGTATATTTGCAGGTGTAGTAGAACCCATGTGTACAGCATCCGTCAAGGAAATCCCTGTATCGACAGTAAGGCGTAATGCTTCATTCATCGTTACGGTACTGGACGCTAAGGTACCATCCTCCAGTCTTGCGATACCTTCTGATACAGTGACATGATGGCCGCCAAATACATAATTTCCATCCCCCATCCCCATTGCCTGCAAAGCATCTGTTATGAGCACCATACCTTCCGGCCCTTTCAAACGATGCATCAATCGAATAATAGCAGGATGCAAATGAACTTGATCCACGATCGCTTGCAGACTTACATGATGTTCTTCAAATGCGGCTACGATCAGACCCGGATCCCGGTGATGAATCGGGCGCATGCCGTTAAAACAATGCGTAACATGACTGGCACCGGCTGCAAAGGCCTGTTTCGCTTCCTCGTATGTGGCATCGGAGTGAGCGACCGCGATGACAACTCCCTGTTCTCTCAGGAAGGAGATGAGCTCTATTCCTTCAGGTAATTCCGGAGCGATCGTTACCATTTTAATCAGTGAGCCCGCTTCCTGGAAAATCTCCTGCATTTCGTCCATGTTGGGATGGCGGAGATACTTTTCATTCTGCATTCCTTTACGTTTCGGATTTAAATAAGGCCCCTCTAAATGAATTCCCGCAATCTTCGCTCCCGCTTCTTGTCCGATGACTCGCTTGACGCTGCGAATCATGTTCAGCAGGTCCTCCATTGTAGAGCTTACTGAAGTGGCGAGAAATGAGGTGCATCCTGTCGCGGCACATGCGTGCGATACTTCTTGAATACTCGCTTCCGTACCATCCATCATGTCCAAGCCATTGGCGCCGTGAATATGAACATCGATCATTCCAGGTATTAGCCATTGCCCTCTCCCATCAATCCGTTCATATTGATCTTCTACTGCAGAGTGATATTCGGGCTCGACTCTCTCTATTTTCCCATCCCTAATCCATACCGTGGCTGACGGGACGATTCGGTCTGGCAGCAGCAATTGCACATTTTGCACCACTTTGTTGTTCATTATTGCTCGTCGCCTCCCTGCTGGATGTCTGCTTGACACTCAATAACCGTAATGTTTTTCTGGTCAATTGCTTCTCTGATTTCAATCGGAATGTCCTGATCGGTAATGATGATATCCACGCATTCGAAATCTAACCTAAATCTCGATTTGGCTGCAAACTTGGTATGATCGGCGACGAGTATCACTTGATCCGATCGACGGGCCATTTCCCTTTTCACGCGGGCATCTTCTTCATAAGGATAATAGAATCCATCAGAATGAATGGCGGTTGCACCGATAAACGCTTTGTCGGCGCGGATTTCACTAATTTTTTCTATGACAGACGGCCCATATAGCAAGCGATTTTTGGCATGCAGGTAACCGCCGAGAACATAGATTTGAAGGTCATCTCGATTCGATAGTACGCCTACGTTATCAATGGAATGAGTGACTGCCGTTATATGCTTCGCTTGGATTTGTTCCGCTACAAACTGTACGGTGGATGATACGTCCAAGAACACAGTCTCCTGATCCTTGATTAGCTTGGCACCAAGCTTTCCAATATTTTTCTTGCTGTCGGATTCATCAATTAAACGCTCCTGATAGGAGGACAACTCCTTTTGCAGTTCGGGTAAGGCGACCCCTCCATGCGTCCGAATGACAACACCTTCTTGAACTAGCTTGACAATATCTCTGCGTGCCGTATCCCTCGACACCTGAAATAGCGAACATATATCTGCAACGCTCATCGATTGGTGTTGACTTAAGTGCTCGAGTATTTTCAGCAAGCGCTCCTCTTGGTACATTAGCCGCACCTCCTTTGTATGTAATTATAACTCGTTTAATAAGTATTTGAAAGTATATTTTGATTAATAGTAAGTATGTATAAGTATTGTGTGATTTAATTTAAGTATATGCTTCAAAAATGCAGCCTACGCAATCTGATTCAGAGCTTTATACCAATAGCAATTTATGGTATATTCGTTTTTGGTAGTTATAGGTATTGCCGTTTTTAAGGCAAAAAAGATTGTACTCTAAGCAGATGGAGTTGAGTGTAGTGCTTAATTGGTATCGACGAGTGAATTGCCTGACACTGCGTTGGTTATGGTGTCTAGTTATTTTAGGGATCGTATCCTCTATTCCGATAGCATATCAGCGTGTCATTACAGAAAGCTCATCTAAGCAAGTAGAGTTTGTTTTTAATTTCAGTAATCTTCTTGCCATTTCGGACTACAAAGCCAATCCGCGACAGTTTGTCGCAGACCAGCTTGCTCTGATGAAGCAAGCTGGTATTCAATCGATGGCCGTAAACGAAAGCACACTTGATCTACTGAAGTTAAGTCGGAGGATAGATTTGTTCTCATCACACGAAGCCGCAGCTTTAACTCAAACCTCGATTTCTCCACACGAAAATTTTACGTACCTGTTGTTTTCCGAGAGAGAATCAGAAGATGAAATGAAAACCATGATCGAAACAAGCTTTCAACGGATGAATGTGAAGTTAAAACCATGGACTTTTAAAAATCAAAATGGTCTCATTATCGAGATGCCTATAGCAGACGCTGCTCACTTGCCAATGGATCCGGATCCAGTAACGTTGGAATTGTTGAAAGATAGAGGATTTCACATCATTATTTCACTATCCAATCGCCGCCAACCCTTTTCGCCCCGGGACATGAACGATATGTTGAATCGGCTCGTTCCGTTCAATGTGACATCCGTCATCATAGATGGAGATGCCGTTCCCGGATACACGAACGACGAAAAGACGGATGGCATGTCATTAATGGCGAATCTGCTGAAGAAACATCGGGTCGGGTTAGCATACACGGAGATGCAAAAAGCAGACCCATTGGGATTCGACATTCTGGCTAAGGATCTAAATTACGATGTTTTTCGCTTGCATCAATTCTCGGAAGCAGATGCGAATAAGCTCGTGCAAAATATTTCGCTGCAGGAACTGGAAGATCGCGTTCAACGATTTGCAGACCGCTTTGTTCTCGCTGTCAAGGACCGCAATATTCGAATGATTCTTTTGAACGCTGGCGCAAGCCAAAGCACGGGTACGGGATTGTATGCCGATCCCCTTGCCTCCATCTATTCCATCCTGAATGGCAAAGATGGAGCGGTACAGAGAATTCAAGAACAAGGATATGTGTTGGGCCCGGCGCATTCTTTTACATTATCCAATACGAATTTGCACGAGATTCTAAAGCTATTGGCCGTTTTGGGCAGTATATCCATCATCGCCATCGCAATGTCTTACTTAGTTCCCTCTTCTTTATTGTTCATCTTTGTAATCGGTTTGTTCGGCGCATGTGGAATCGGCATGCTGTCCACTAGCTTGCTATATAAAATGCTTGCTCTCGGCGCTGCGATCTGCGCTCCGAGCGTAGCGATGATGATGGCTATTAAATGGATACGCAGAAAACAACATAAAAAGGAAGCGACACGTCTTTGGTCCCCCTTCCTACTGTTACTATGTACATCACTGTTGTCTCTAATCGGTGGTATTTATATTGTTGCGCTTCTCGACCATATCGTTTATTTCCTCAAAATTGATCAGTTTATTGGAGTTAGTGCTGTTAGTTCGGTACCTATTGCACTTGTTCTCCTGTACCTTGTCTTTTTCAGTGAGGATCTTACGACTGAGGAAAAGATGTTAAAAGCGAAGCGAATACTAATTACTCCCATTAGCGTTCTATGGATTCTGTGCGCTGGGTTCGCGTTGGTCGTCATGCTTTATTATTTATCCAGAACGGGGAATTCGGGAAATGTATCTGCGATCGAGTCGTTATTCCGGTCTTTACTGGAAAATACAATCGGAATTCGGCCAAGAAATAAAGAATTTCTGTTTGCCCATCCTCTGTTTATCTTAGGAGCTTACCTTGCCTTGAAAAATAGACCAAGCGCATTGTACATCATGGCTGTAGGAGTGATTGGACAAGCGTCGCTCGTAGATACATTTGCCCATCTGCATACATCCCTGCCTATTTCCATCATTCGCGGCTTTTACGGAGTGGTATTTGGTTCTCTCGTTAGTTTACTGTATATTGGGGCGTGGAATTTGCTTGAGTACATTTGGAGAAAGTGGGTTCCTGCGCCTTCTCCGTAAGTGGAGCATCAACATTTGAGCTTGTAAGTAAGTACTGATTATAAAAACAGGTCGCACCAAAGGGAATATTTTTCTCCTGGTGCGACCTGTTTTTCGCGTATGAGCGAGCTTGCTAGCTTCCACTCGCCTTGACTGAGTAGCCAGATTCATTGGAAAATATGCAGCAGAATGCTCACATGAGGTGGCTGAACGGCAATTAGAATGTACTTTGTCCAGTGGATCTAACTGTTTTCAGCGCTTTCTGCCTAATAAACGTCCAGACCATTGGATGAAATCCAACGAGGCCTGCTGCAAAGAGAAATATCGTGCTGTTCCACTGTACATAATCCAATGACTGATGAGACTAGACGAATAGAATTCAGCATTCAGCGCCGATACTTAATAGTTTTCACTGTATTGACTTGCATTCATCGATTTATAATTGACAGGGATCCAATAGTACACTCCTTCAGTACGCAAGTACAGATTCAGCGAGTCCTCCTTGAATGGGCCAGCGCTAACCTTGAATGTGCCCTGGCTATCTACAGACACGGATACATCCTGGATTTGCTGGGGCTTGGAGCCGCCTGTCTGCACCATAAGCGTGAGCTGCTGGCCGGCCAATTGCGCAAACTTTCCTTCAACCGCCAACATGTAATCATCTTGAAGTTCTGCCCACATCATACGATCTTCCATCGTATCCGGCTTCACATACACCTCTCGTTCCGGCAAGCGAGGCAACACCGAGATTGGCGTTATGTTCGCAGGCCGGCCCCGCAGTTCCTTCAGCTTCGGTTGCAAATATTGCAACATTTGGGCCGCTTCCCCGCGCGTAAGCGCATCCCCCGGCTTATAGCCTTCAATTGATAATTCTGTTTTCCCTTTGGCATAATCCTTCCCGAGTATGTACCATACTACATTGTTGCCGGCGAAGTTGACTCCGTCGGCTGCCGAGATGATCTCTGCCGCTTTCAGCCGGGTCATCTTGCCGTCTCTCGCAGAGAGCGATGTCAGGCCATTCAAAGGAAAATTGCGTTCATCCGCAATAATGTACGCCGCATCCGCCCAATGCTTCTTCTTCGCTGGCGCATAAGCGTCAATATTGACCTTATACATGCGCAGCAGCATCGTCCAAAAATCTGCTTCGCTTATTTCAGCGTCTGGTTGAAACGAGCCGTCGCGAGAACCTGCAATGATGCCGGATTGCACCGCCCATGCGACAGCCGCTTCGGCCTTGTGACCGCCAATATCCGTCAGCTTAGACGGATCCGATGTAGCTGGATAAGTTTTCGTCTTCAACCGGGGCAGCACCTTGACCTTCACTTGTGAAGACACCCCTTCCGAAGACATCGTAACAGTATAATCGCCGGCCTTGATACCTTTCAGGATTCCTGATGACGATATAGTAAGGTTACCCGGGCTGCTGCTTGCGAATTTCACGCCGGAGGCAAGCGAGTCGCTCGTGCCGTCGTCATAATTGCCTATCACCTGAATCGGATACTCCTCGCCCTCGTTCAGGACAATCTCCGCATAATTTGCCGATAACTCCAACAAGCGATGCCCTTGTCCGGTCGTGAACGACCATGCTTTGCGCTGCGTTGCAGGAGAGTCTTCTACTTGGTATGCGAGAGACACGGTATACGTGCAGCACTGATTTCGGATACAAGAACAACGTATCGCTTTTGAGCTCTTCATGGTACGGTATCGTGACGCCCGTCTCGTCCGTAATAGTCGCCTCGTGCCATGCCATCGGCTTTTCGGTTGTAGCCGAAATAATATAGCCAGAAAATTTGACGTCAAATTGATCCAGCGGGTTCGGAATTTCATGCCCGTAAAATCCTACAGGAACGCCAGTCATCTTATCGTGCGGGTATACAGATACGCCTCCTTCGATTGCTGACGGCGAATAGGAACCCGCCATATTGATGACGGCAGTACCGTCGACGAGCGCGATGCCCACTTCACTATACTTCGGACTGAGGATAATCTCGCGGTGATACGCGGTATCTAGCCATCCATGAATCGCCTTCACGCTGCTCTTCTGTTTGAAGTGCATAACTTCTCCAGAACTGTATCCCTGTGATCCGGGCAGCCATCCGGCAGCCTTCATCCTCTCCAACACCGACTTGCCTGTAAATCCGGGCATCCCTGGAGTCTCCTTGTGTGCGCTCAGACTCGGCTGGATGTTATTGTTGTTATAATAGGAGGCATGCAGTGTCGCTGCCTTTGTAATCGCCGAATGGAGACGAACGGGCTGTACGCCAGCATTGACGCGAACCTCGTTCAGCAGAGCAAGCCCTGCGAGCTGATCCTCTGTATAGCCGGACGATGCATCCGCCGTATTTGCTGCCGCAGATACTGGTTCGGCATTGAACGGGCAGACGTAAATCCCGGCCGTGAGTATTGTCGTCAGCGCAGCATATCGAGCGAAGCGCCTCATGCCGCGAATGACCGATGAATGTACTGAGTTCTCATTAGTATCTTGCATTGTGTTTCCCCTTCTCTTTATATTTGACGGATTGTAATATGAAGTGCGACAGTTACCATTAAATAAAAAAATGGCTCATGATTGATTCGTGTAAAATGGAGTCACCACAACAACCATTACACGGAGGAATCAATCATGAGTTACTCACATT
>NZ_JAMAWB010000003.1:0-438543 GCF_023713585.1 Paenibacillus sp. MER TA 81-3 | reverse complement strand
TCAAGTGCAAATAGATGGCTTGATAGCGTTCATACATTCGACGCTCTTTGGCTTGTTTCATGGCTTCTTTTACTTTTTCCAGTTCATTATGCTTATCCATGGCGTTCCCCACTTTGTCCGCTTCTTCATCTGTTTCTTATTCGACAAATGGTTCATTTTTCCTTGCCAAGGGTTGCTAAGAACTTTGATTCAACTTATATAATATCTTATTTTATCCTTAAACAGACTTCTCGTGTTAACTCCACTTAACTCCACTCACCTCATCATACCGGCTTTGCTTGCATCATGAGCAGAGCCGGTCCTGCCGAACATTTCAATATCAAAATAATCGTTGTCTGACGAAGGGAGCTCGTGGCGATGAAAAAGAACGTTTCTATACTGCTTGTCGCGATCCTTATGCTCGTATCACTACTGGCAGGATGCAGCGGACAAACCGCAGAAGATACCCCCGCACCCGCTGAACAGAAGCAGACTGATAATCAAAATTCCACATCTGCAGAAGGAGAAGGCAAGGAATCGGAACCGAATAGCAGACAGGCCAATACGAATGCCGTGACGTATGACGGTGAACCAGTTACGCTCAAGTTCATTATCTCCGTCGATGAAGAAACATTTAAACAGCGATTCAAAGAGCAGATTGAACTGAAGTTTCCCAAGGCTCTTATACGGCCTGCCGATTGAAGGCAGCCAAAAAGCGCTGTATTACAACAAGAGCATATTCGATAAATTCGGCATTGATTATCCGCAGGATGGAATGACGTGGGACGAAACCCTCGAGCTGGCGAAGCAAGTGACTGCTGAACGTGACGGAGTGAAATACAAAGGCTTGTCCTTCGGCTATAACATTCCGGGCATGGTTGACACGAGCGATTATAAATAAAGCTTCAGTAACGAGCAGAATCTAGCCATGTATGTTGGTCAACTTCCTCATCTTCTGCTGAACAGTGCTGTTGAAGGATTGGAGTTCGACATGGTATCCGTACCGGTATGGCCGGATCATCCGGATGTCGGTCCGACGGCCCCGTCGGTGTCGTTCAGCATCAACCAGAAGGCGCGGGATTTCGTTAAGATGCCAGACAAAGACGTCGCGACCTATTTGAGAGAGATGGAGGAGGAATATACAAGTATCGTGAAAGAAATGATGGCGAAAAAATAAAGTTGATCGAAGCATCTCAGCAACACGATCCGGCTACCCGCATATTTACTCCAACCTCTATTCTCATATCTAGCTTCTACTCTCACAAATTCTCTCACATTCACTTGCAAAAATACTCTTACATTGACTCGCATATCGCCCGCATTATTTCAGCAATGAAAAAATAAACGGCGGCAGCCATGCTTCAGCATTCCCGGCCTGTTCGACGAGAACAATTCAGGCTTTAGTGATAAGATGGTCGCGATGCATATCGATTGGCACGGCTACTTCACCTGGTTCGGCGGCAACGAGGAGGAAGCGCTCGATTTTTCAAAAAAATATGGACATCGTTCCGACTGTCGACTGGCCGGGGATGGAACAGACGGCTCCGACGCCGAACACCCAAATTTTCACGATAAACCAGTTCAATGAGAAGAAGGAGGCTGCCTTCCAATGGATTATGGCAAGCGTCTCTCTAGAATATCAACAGACGCTTGCCCGTGCGGGAACCCCGTCTGTCATTACGGGCGACAAGTCGATAAATGCCCAATTTGCGGCCGATAACAAACGGTACGAAGGCAAAAATATCGCCACTTACTTCCAATGTCAGTTCGCACCGCCTCCAGCGAGGGAAAGCGTATGGGACAGCTATGTGAAGCTGTATGATAAGCTGCCCGAATTCGCGAAATCGGATATGAACAAAGCTCAATAAAATATGAAATGGCTGCTTTCGCTAGACTTTTTATACAATTCAAGCATGCACTTCCAACATATTTTTTCCGGTCGATTATTCACTTCGATAATCCATGGTTTTAAGTTTTGATCCAGCCCTAGATCAACCCCAAAAAGCTGAATACCAGGATATTTCTTTTCCAGCAGCTCACATATTTGCTCTCCCAATAGGTTCAACTTTTTTTTGGTCTCTATTTTACTTGTTACGTTGGTATATGGAGCTAATAAGTCATCGATGGACACCGCAGTTCCGCCGCTGCGGATATTCGTTACGATTTTTTTCGGATGAGCGACGCGGCCGACAAACCCTTCATTTAGCCAAGTGTTATCACTTTGTTTTTTGATCATCAACCGCAGATCAAACGGGCGTTCGTTCCATCGGAGCAGGTCTATGCCTTGCTGGACCAAATAATCTTTGTTCACCATATTTGCCAAAACAAATGCGTATACCTGATTCCTCGAATAAAATGTTTTCTTCCTGGTTCCCTCATGGACAAGGAAACGCGGTTGTTTCTCATGAATTATCTTCTGAACCTTTATGACTCCTACACCAAAAGCCCCTCGATTAGGTTTTAAATATACCGATGTATACTCCGACAGCATGGAAAATAGAGATTGTTTATTCAGTTTCATTGTGGCGGGAAGGTGCCTTTTAATCGTGCTGTCGTTCTTTAGTTCACGATAGTGATCCCACTTGATAGTTCTTGCTGGGACATGTGGTTTGGAAGGAACGGCGGCATGCTCTTTTGTCATGGATCAGTCTCCCTCATTCATGTTTTGATATCGTATTCGGATACTTTAGAACATGCTGCTGGACTTCCGTCTATTTTGCATGCCAAAACGTAATCATTGCCTCAGCCAAACAATTAGGCGAATACAAGTTCGAGCCTATTTTTGAAAACGTTGCACCGTATTTAAGGCTATCGCTTCGTTTCTCGCAAGGTAAGCATTAGCGCCAACTGGATGATAGACATGATGAAGCTATACACGAACATCGTTACGATTACGGCAGCAGGCATCACAAAGTAATTGGCCAGCACGCTCGCCGCCCCGGAGAAGGCAAACATAACGAGCGCCATCCCGATCGCAGATAGACTGTTATGCTTGAAGTACTTCATGCTTCGGCGGAACGCGGTATCGAAATTGACATTATCGACAACAACTGTAAATTCCCAATATACGGCGAGGACCCGCATGACCATGAATAATAGCAGCGATGCGGCAGCGCCAATCGAACCGAACATAATGATGAGCAAGGAAGAGGCGGCAGCCTTGGCAAGCAGTACCGTAATGTTCAGAAAGGCAAACGGAACCCAGTACTTGAGGCCGTCCTTCACCACTTGCGCAGCACGGACAGGCTGTCCTTCGATAATAGAGACGAGTGCCTTAATATAACCGCCCTGTGCAAATGCCCATACGAGCATGACGATAACATACGCCCAAGTTAAAGGAATGTTAAATAAATGAAAGACTGACGGGAGGCCCATTTCTAGCACGATACGATAACTCCATTGCGAATGCAGCTGCCATCCGGTCGTGGCTATCATGACGGCAAGCACGATAAGATCTAGAGTTATAGGAATGAGCAGGATGTTGAGGTTGCGGCGTAATAGACGGAATGATTGAAAGAGTGGCATAACTTTCTCTTAGATTGGCAAAAGACATCCGATAAATGGTTTATTTAGATAAAGACAGAAGCGCCCGATGAAGGCTGTAACGGCTCATATTCTACTGGTGGAAAAGGAATGTCATGTATCTCATTTATGCAAGGCTGAAATGGGCTGCATGTTCAACGGGAACGCTCATCTCCTCTACGGGAAAAAACAATCCAAAGGCTTGGCCGGGATCCCCTGGCTCAAGTTCCATTGGATTCTGTACAATGAAATAGCACGTATGTCTCCTTGCAGACAGGTTCCATTGGAATTGATCCAATGGTTTGACATGAATTCCGCCGTAATTGCCGAACAACAGTCTAATCCACTGTACAAAATACAATCAACGTGCTGTGTAACCGCCCAATCCGTACATTTCACTGTATGTTTTCCAATAGAAGTTAGCTCCACATACAGATTTTGTTCTTCGGTATGCTCTTTAGCGTGCTCCTTGCGCCCTTGCGTGCCCTTGGCCTGCTCTTCAACTATAGGTTCAACCTGTTTTGTTCCGGAAAACGAATCCAAAACGTCGAACCTTCGCCCTGCTCGCTTTCCGCCCAAATAGTTCCCCGATTAGATTCAACCAATGCTTTGGCAATGCTTAGACCAACCCCCAAGCCACCGCTGTCACGTGAACGAGATTTGTCTGCCCGGTAAAATCGATGAAAGATGTGCGGCAAATCTACTGTGGTAATGCCGATCCCATTATCACGGCAATAGATGAGCGTGTCCCCTTGATTGCATGATAAGCCTAGAACGACGCTGCCTCCGCGCGGCGTGTATTTGATCGCATTGTAAATGACGTTGGACAATATTTGTACCATCCGGTCCGGATCGGCATCCAGAAAACAAGGAGTGTGAGGTTTCTCAAAGACAAACTTTATTTCTTTTTCCTTAGATAAAAATAAAAAGCCTTCATACACCCCTCTAACGACTCGCGTCATCTCTAATGGCTGCAGATTCAGCTCAAAGCGGGCGCCTTCCGCTTCCGACAATTTCTCCATATCCTCAATCAGCCGGTACAATCGTTCAATATCGGTCAAAATGCTGAGCATATTGTCTTTCGTCAATGGATAAATGCCATCAATTATTGCATCTAAGCGGGAAAGCACAGCCGTAAGCGGAGTGCGCAACTCATGCGTTAAATCCTGCATCAGTTGAGTGCGCCAGCTTTCCTGGCGATCGAACTCAGCGAGCAGGCTGTTGATTGTCGCAATCAAGATCGCCATTTCTCTTGTGCCGCACTGCGGTATTACCGTATTACGGTTACCGATAACGATAGATTCGGCTAATTGTCCTGCTTGTGGATGCTGCGGCTCCAGCGATGTGAGGCATACAGAGAGAGAAGCAACGCAGCTAATATGAACAGGCCGAGCGTATTACGGCTTCGGGTCAGAAGCTCTTGCTCGTATTGCACGATAGCGGGTGAATGCAATCCGGCGTCCAAATCGTAATAAGCATGCAAATATCCGTCTATATGCCCGTCGATAATGATAGGAACTTCCACTTCATAAGGATTAGTGCTGACCAGTACGTCTTCCGTCTTAAGGTTCATTTTTATTGTCTTGCGGTCAGGATCAAAATAGCGAAATGGAGCCGAGAATTGGTTGGAGGCTTCCCGCAATTGAGCGTTATTTACTTCGGTAAGTGGTCCCTCGGACATGAAGTTCCGAATGACATAGGATAAATGATAGGTGTGCTCCGTCAAAGCTTGCTGCTTATATGTAGTGAACTGTTCTTTCCAGAGATGCATCAATACGAAGTAGAGACAGATCAGTGATGTGAGGGAGATGCATAACATGAAGATGAACATGGAGGTACGGGTTTTGAATCTGGTCAAAACGAGTCGCTTCATCGTTCATCATCTGGCTGGAAACTAAATTTGTATCCCGAGCCAATCTTCGTAACAACATATTGGGGGCGTTTCGGATCCTCTTCTATTTTTTTGCGAATATTCATAATATGTACATCCATGACGCGTCCGTCTCCGATAAAGCGGTAGCCTTGCACTTCATAGGACAAATCGTGCCTGCTAAACACTTTTCCCGGCTTCTTCACGAGAATGCTTAACGTCCTGAATTCGGTTGTCGTGAGATTAGCCGGTGTTCCTTCGAGGAATACATCTTCCAATTCGAAATTAACCATGAGCCTGCGCCGATTAAAATACAGAATGCTGCAGCTGGTGCTGTTCATACTATTGATTCTGCGCTGCAAGGCATAGATGCGAGCGATAACTTCTTTCATGCGAAAAGGCTTCGTGATGTAATCGTCGGCTCCCAGATTGAGGCCATGGATCATATCGACTTCCCGCGCTTTGGAGGTAATCATAATCAAGGGGACGTTGGACATCCGCCTAATGCTGCGGCACACATCCTCTCCTGGAATCCCGGAAATCATCAAATCAAGCACGACCAAATCCAATTTGTATAACTGGACTTTCTTCAAAGCTTCTATGCCATCGCAGGACAGATGCACCTTACCTTCTACCCTTCATTAAGAAAATAAGATTCGAGTATATCGCGGACAGAAGCTTCATCCTCGACAATCATTATGTCCATTCCCGTCAACCCCCTTGAACTTATATATGCAGCAGTTCAAAAAGTGCCCTATTGATTATAAAGCGAATCTTGAACATGAATTATATGTATAAAGGTGGATATATTTACATTCATATCGGGAAGCGCTTACAAATAATTAATGCTCATTCTTTACTATATGGTATACAACGAATTCTGTTTTTGTCAAAGAAAAAAAATATATTGACTCTTATGCCGCAATGGAATCGGAACGGTACGGCAATTCATTTCTAAGCCGGACAACACAATGTGGTAAAATAATTACATGAAGTTTTGGCCTATACTCAGGAGGATGATGAAAGATGGAGCAACAACCTAATGTCCGTTTGACGACTTTGTCCAGCAAAGGAGGATGCGGCTGTAAGATTGGCCCCGCAGATTTGGCGCAGGTGCTGCGGCAGCTTCCCGCGACGGAGAAGCATCCCGATTTGATCGTCGGCTTGGACACAAGCGATGATGCAGGCGTGTTCCGGTTGAACGACGAGCTAGCGATCGTGCAGACGGTCGATTTCTTCACGCCGATTGTGGACGAACCGTACGCATTCGGCCAGGTCGCGGCGGCCAATGCGCTTAGCGATATTTACGCGATGGGCGGCAAACCGCTGACGGCGCTCAACATTGTCGCATTCCCGATTTCGAAGCTGGATAAGTCCATATTGGCAGAAATCTTGCGTGGAGCGGGAGACAAGGTGAAGGAGGCGGGAGCTACGTTGGTCGGAGGCCACTCCATTGATGATGCGGAGCCGAAATTCGGCATGGCTGTTACCGGCATCATCCACCCGGATAAGGTGCTCACCAATGCCGGCGCTCGTCCGGGAGACAAGCTCGTGTTAACGAAACCGATCGGTGTCGGCATCATGACCACTTCGCTTAAGCGCGAGCTGCTGCAGCCGGATGAAATTGAGCTCGTGACGAAGACGATGACGATGCTGAACAAGACGGCGGCGGAAGTGATGGCGGATTATGAAGTTCACGCCTGCACGGACGTTACCGGCTTCGGCTTGCTCGGGCATGGTTCGGAGTTGGCGCAGGGCAGCCAGACCGGTCTGCATATTTATGCAGAGTCCGTTCCGGTTCTTCCGCGCGTGCGCGAGTTGGCGGAGCAGGGTGCTGTACCCGGCGGAACGAAGAACAATTTCAATCATGTGAAGGATAACATTCGCTTTGACGGGCGCTTGGATGAAATATCGCAGTTGATTTTGTGTGATGCCGTTACTTCAGGCGGATTGCTGTTATCCGTAGCGGAAGCAGATGCGGAAGCCCTGCTGCAAGCGATGAACGATAAAGGCATTGCGGCAGCATGCATCGGAGAAGTCGTTGCGGAGCATCCGGGTGAAATTACCGTAACGGGACACGCAGTCGGCAATCGCAGCAGCAAATAGGCGTTAGTCAATATATATTTTGCCGCGCGTCTCAGGCGCATGCAGAAAATGAAGAGCTACTTTGCACAATTGGTTGGAATTAATCTGTTGATGAGAGGCGTGCCAGACGACCCTTTGCTGGTTGATTAAAATAATTTGCGGAGATACGTGAGGGATTCCGAGTCTGAGGGATACCCGATCGGACAGATCCTTTTCCTCGACGACCCGGATAACGCCGAATGTGAAGCGGGAAGAGACGTCCGGATAGCGCGATATAAAATGATTAAGCGCGACATGAGCGACCCGGCTCGACCCGCAACGCGAACTATGTTTGTATAAAAACAATGGTCTGGCATCGGATTGCTGGATGAGCTGCGTGAGCTGTTCGTCGGATTGAATAATCATAAGAGACATCGCAAGGTTCCTCCTTAATATTCATATCAAGCGCGTTGAACGCGGCTATGTATTCAGTTCTTGTTCTGGACGGGGAGACATACAATGAACTGATCCGGTATGTTTTGCAGGACATGGAGGGAACTGCTGATGTGGGACATCTCTTGGCTGACATTTATGCTGCTGTTTTTGGCAAGCTACCGCTTGACGCGATTGATTGTGTTCGATGAAATAACGGCATTTTTGCGCCGCCCGTTTGTGGAGGAGCGGTTCCACACCGACGAAACGGGCGCCATTTATGCGGTAATTGACGAAAAAGGCGGACGTTTTCACGCATTTATGCGCAAGCTCTTGACCTGTTATTGGTGTGTCGGGGTATGGTCTGCCGCTGTAGTGGGAGCAGCTTATTTACTAATACCAGATATTGCGTATCCTCTCGTTCTCGTGCTGGCTATCGCCGGGGCGGCCGGGATTCTTGAATCGTTTGTTAAAGGCTAAGCAGGCAACTGCTTGCCTTTTTTTTATGTTATAAGGCAGTCGAATTCTTGCAATCTTCACGGTGCTGAAAAGTGATCTTTTTGAACCGCACGTTAGGTTGGATTGCTGCTGATTTGTCCGCCAATTAAGGCGGTCGTCTGCATCTTTCAAAATCATGATAGCATATGATAAATTATGGCTCGAGTGATTAAACATTAGGTTGTGATATCGTGCAGCAAGCTGTTCAACCGATGTGAGAAGGTATGCTGGGCACATGTTCTGAGATAGGCTTTTGCCGCTGCTTCCTGCCGTTTCTCAGGTTCGTTCAAATAGTGATGGATGAGATCTGCGCACTGCTGCGGAGAATGGTAACAGCCAATCTCTTCTCCCGGCGCATAGAATAATTCCAGATCAGGCCGGTAATCGGTAAGCTGGAAAGCCCGGCATGCTGCGATATCGAATGTGCGGTTATTAATGGTATGGGCGGGAGCCCCGGCTTTGTTCTTGTCGATTAGCGAGTCGTCCTCGCTCCTGTGGATGTTCAAGACAATGCTTGCACCGTTAAAGTAACGAGGCGTTTCCGAGAAATTAATCCATTTGCTTCGAATGCTTGGCACGCAGCCGCCTGACCAGTCGACCGTTTCCCAGAAATGACCGACCAGCTGCACCCGGACATCCCTGTTGACATACCGCAGTGTTTCCTTCATGAAAGCAAGCCGATTGTCGTAGCCCGTTCCGATGAAGCATACGTCGTTCCGGTACGAAGAATGAACCGCATACGGGCGAAAAATGTCCAAGTCGGTTCCGAGCGGCAGATGAAATACCCGCTTGCAGCCGTTCCTTTCATAGTAGGGGATGCACCCGGAATCAATCGTAAACACATAATCGTAATGCGGCGCTACTTGCAACGCGTTGTCGATCGCGTACGGATCGTCCACGAACCAGATGCCTGTCGGAATGCCCAGAGCCCGGATGGCGCGAATCAGTTCTGGAGGAAGAAATGACTTCGGTCCGCACAGCGTAAGCACAATATCTGGAGCGAATTGGCGGATG
Organism: Paenibacillus sp. MER TA 81-3; assembly: GCF_023713585.1. NCBI lineage: Bacteria > Bacillati > Bacillota > Bacilli > Caryophanales > Paenibacillaceae > Paenibacillus > Paenibacillus sp. MER TA 81-3. Next base: position 429,164 of record NZ_JAMAWB010000003.1, on the reverse strand, counting down.
TCGGGCAGCAAGTTCTGAATGGGAGTCCGATTGAGCAGGAATAGCTTCGCCTCGCGACTGTGTCCGCCAACTGCTTTCATCAGCGCATTATCGAGAATATCAATCGGTCTCCGGTAGCCAGAAGCAATATAATACAGCTTCATAGACGCCTCCTTGCTTGCCTGTGAAGGAAGGATGAAAGAATGAAAGATTAAAAAAGGGATGGTTTGGTCCACCACCCCAAGCGATCAGCATTTAAATTATCCAGGGAACGGATAAGGCGCACCAGGGAAGACGTCAGGGCATTGTTGAGGGAATGTAACCACACAAGGATTTTCCGGAATCGGAATTTCAGCGCGCGGCTGGCATAATTCCGCTTCAACCATCATCTTGACATTTGCTTTCACTTGAATGCTTTGGCAAATGACGATATCGACGTTAACGAACGTGTTGTTCACGATATCCAAGAACTCGATTCTTGTTGCATCCGGCACGATATGGCAATCGATGACAGTTCCCGGAGGAGCGCACAAGAGCACTTTTTCAAAGCGCACGAAGTTCTTCGTATATTTGCAGTGTACAACGTTCGGGATAACCGAGGTGTCGATAATCGTTACCTCATACGTTCCGAACTTTCTCATGACTACCCGTTGCAACGTCACTGGAGTGCCACCGACCGTGACAACTACGTTTTCTCTCGTAGAACCAACTTTCTCTTCGCAGTCGACGTCAACTACTCTTACCTCAATTCGGAATGAGGTCGGAAGTGGTAAGCAGGACATCGGATCGACTGTAGACTCGTCGACAATTTGGGTCACTTTCAACACCCAATCGAATATTTTAGGAACCTCTATACATTCCAAAGAGGGTAAAGGCAAATATTCGGGGGGTGTCGTCTGCCCTTGAACCAACTTGCTCTCCATTGATGTTTCAGGCCTCCTTTGTAGAATTCAAATTCAATACAGTCTATGGAGGAGGCAATAAAAAGGTGACGAAACCCCATGAATTTTTTGGAGGGATATCAGGTGCTGAGGAATGTCCTTTTTCGAATGACGCAAGGCACTCATTGGCTCGGCATTGACCGCAACGGGGTGCTAAAGCATGCGGTGCATCGATTGCAGGAGCCGCCGGTCTTCATGAAATGGCAGGCACACGGGCCGATCAGACAATTTTGCGCGATCCCTTCCGAGAATCAAGTTCATGTTCTGGCGCAATGCGATACGGGTATATACTATTTAAAATGTTCTCTGGATACGGGACTGCAGCAGGAACGGTGCATAGAACGCCGCGCGACTGGCGGGTTCCCGTATTTATTCATGCATCGGTCTGCCCTTTATATTTGCTACATAGTGACAGAGCAAGGTGCGTTGACGTTCATAATGAAATCTTGCCACCAAGGAGTGTGGCGCGAGCGCTCCGTTGCGTTTCCGGATATGCGTCCGGGTCAAACGGGCCAACGTGTCGCTCAAGCGTTATTTACCGTAAGCGAGCAAGGGAGGCTTTACGGCTTGTTCCATGTGTGCAGCGATGACGAAGAGCATCATGCTCTTGAGCTGCTTGAAGTGGATATCGAGCACGCGAGCGAGAAGGTGTGGATGCGTCTGTTCGCTGCTGCACAGGTCCGCCAACGGTGGAGCATTGGCTTATCCGTCGATGATGACGGCCGGCCCCATGCGGCATGGACCATTCACAGCGGTTCGGCGGCTGCATCATACTACGCCAATCCGACGCGAATTTCTGGATCGTGCATGCCGCTATCGGTTCGATTTGAAGATGCGGAGCCGCAGCCCTACTTTATATGTAGGGGAGAAATGCTGCTGCTGCTGCTGGTTGAAGAGAGCGGGCGTATCGCGGCTGCGTACTCGACGGATTATGGGGAGTGCTGGTCGCCCTTTAGCGATATTCATTTTTCGCCGCAGGCACAGCTTTCGATCGTCCAGAGTGTCATAAGTGAGCCAGACCGGATCGTTCCGGTGCTCCTGCTCGGACTTGGGGCCCCTTACTTCCGGCCGATAGAAGAGATTGATTTGCTGAACTCGTTCTCTGCGATGAAGGCCTTGCTGCCCGTTGACACCGGGTTTGCTTTCTACGGCCTGCAGATGGAACAGTTATTCAGGCATTTCGAGAGCCAGGTGGAGGGGCTGCAGTCAGCCGTTAACGAGTTGGACAGCGGCAATGAGGTAAAAGAAATGTCGCTGCAGCAGCTCATAGAGCAGTGCCGGGTGCTGGAACAAACGGAATGCGAAGTGCTGGCGGAAATAAAGAAACTGCAGGATACGTCCGATACGGAACCATTCTCTCTGCGCTTCATATTATAAGTGTAGTTAGAAAAATGGGCCTTTTTTTGAACATCCTCAGCAAGTGTATGTTTATGGCTATACACCAGAACAGATCGGAGGGTGAACAGATGAAAATCCAAATTAGCTCCAAACCGCTCTGCACAATATCCGTCACGATGCTTCCCGATGTGTATCAGCTGCTTGGCATGCATTCGTTTACTTTTCATTTGGACAAAGAAAACGGTACGCTCAATATTGTCAATCCGCTATCAGGGCATCAGGTCGTGTTGGAAAGCAAATGTAAGCGGGTGAAGGACAGACTGCTCATGCTCACGAGTGAAGCGCTTAGAGCAGCGGGGCTGCAAGTATGGATTGTTGACACGGAAGAAGAACGAAAGGCATGCTTATCTGAGTTGAACGGAGCAAAGCCGAGTATCTGGCTTTCGGTATTGGAGCCTGAGCCGGATGAGAATAAGGTGACAGCCCATTTTTTTGTGCAGCAGATGAAATCAAGCAAACAGCTGGCACACTTACTTATCCAAAACATTGTGAAGCTATCTGATTTGCCTGTCGGCGGAGTGTCGTTGAATTGGAAGAAGGTAACGAACTATATATCTCCATTATCCGGTCACAACATGCCGATGGCTGCTTTAACGTACGGAAGGCTCTCCGCGTTGTCTCCGCTGGAGTTGGAGCAGCTGTCACGAAGCATTGTTTGCACGGCCACCTCATTTTTTGCGAAGCAGCCGGTTCTTGACCTGATTCGAACGCTGCAATGGATGGAGCACGCTGGCCTTGCCGCTCAACAAGAGACGGCTGATTCTGTGGTTGCGGAACAGCACAGCGTTATGGAAACAGTGGAATCAGGCCCAGCAGGTGCAGCCGCAGATGATGCAGGCCAACCAACTGAGGCGGCTGACATTCCGGATGTGGCCGATATGGATGGGCACATGAACGAGGCGGATGAAACAGATGAAGAAAAAGAAGTGTATGAGGCAATTGAGGTTAATAAAGAAAAAGAAGTGAATGAAGTTATTGAAGGAATTGAGCTAATTGAAGGAATTGAAGGCATTGAGCTAAATGAAGAAAATGAAACCTATGAAAACGATGAGACACATACTGTCGCCGCTTCGGATTCAGAATTACTGCCGGAAACCGTGCTGGAAGCAAGTGAGGAGAATGAAGCCGAGGCTGTTCACATTGTCACCGTCGACATAGAACCAGAGGAGCGCAGCGATTCGGAACGACAAGCCGAGAGCGGGTCGGAACCTATTGCAGAAGAGGGGCAGGATACGCGCTCTAAGCAGGCGCCGACGTATTCGACTTTTATATGGCTGCAAGCGCAGACGGTAAGGAAGGAGCGGGGGCCATCGGACGAGGAAAAGCGCCGCAACACGTCTTTTTTCAGTTACATGAATCAGATGTCTCAAAAGCAAGAGAAAAAGCAGGCGCCAAAACCGTTCGATATGATGACGTTAGAGAGAGAAAGGGCTCAGAAATCGTAATATGGGCTACATTCGAATTGCAGCAGGAGCCTATCGTGAGATGGTCCTTCACTGCATGGAAGAGAAACCGCTTGAAGCTTGCGGCCTGCTGTCCGGAAGTGAGGGGACAGTCGGACACTGCTGGAACATACGGAACGTCAATCAAAGCCCTGTATCGTTCGCTATGGATATGGAACAAGTGGTGACAGCTTTACAGCAAATGAAACAGCATAATGAACAGTTGTTGGGAATATATCATTCCCATCCGAATAGTTACCCTTATCCGTCTACATTCGATATCGAACATGTTGCGTATCCGTGCTCCTATCTCATCGTGTCGTTGAATCGGTTGCGACCGCGCGTCCGCAGCTACCGTATTACGGGGGGAGACGTGCAACATGAGCCGATCTGGCTTGTGCCTTCCTAACGGTTTTCTTATCTTTACAACAAGATAAGGGACCGTTTTTTTGTTGTACATAGGCTACAAGGGGATCGATTGATAGATTTCCGCAATAAAAGCGAACCCTTCCGGGAGAACAGCGCGTTCATCTGCAAGTTCAAAAGAAAAGACGAATTTAACATCCAGACCCGCCCACGCCTCATCGAACACAACCGGCACCGTATAGCTTCGCAAGCATTGTGAGCGGCTGTGGTTGTCTGCATTCAGGGAGGAGAAAATGGGTATGGATTTTCTTTTCCGGTTCATCGGCTGAGGAGAAGAATGCAGTAGGTTTAGGGAATCTAAATCTGCAATATCAACACGGCTATGCAATTCAGCTGCGCTGTACACTATGAGCACAATAAGAAAATTGTTCGACAGGTCTAGGTTAATCGGATGGGATTGCGCTGCATAGCCTTGACGGCAGTTATCTTGATTCGCAGCAGCATATTTCACAATATGCGGATCGGGACCTGGAAGAAAAGTGGGGCCTTCGTTAAATAGCCTGGCGATGGCGTTGTTCTCGTCATACAGCTTGCCCAGCTTGACGACATTTGGAACCGTTCCGGACAACAGTTGGCTAAAAGCTGTCTCTCTGTCGGATGCGCCGATTACGGTCGCGGTATGGCTTACTAGTCTCTGAATCGGTAGCAATGGCACGGTTTGCAACCTCCTATCCAATGAAGATATCAAAACATGAGAGTACCATACCCGCATGAAGAGCGGGTATGGCTGTTGCTATCTTTCAGATGCTGAATCAGTTGCCATAGATTAGATAGGAGTCGCTTGATAAATATCGGCTGAGAAGGCCAAGCCAGCCGTGTTGATGGCGCCGTTGGTGAGATAGTTCGTCACTTGGAAGGAGAAGACGAATCGTACGCCAACCGCGATACTAATTAATCCGAGGGAAGCTGGGATCGAGTAGAAGCGGACTTTTTGCCAGTTATAAGGGTTGGCGACATCAGTAGTAATACCCGTGACTGGGTTCAACGAGCCGGCGTTCAAGTCGACGTCGAGTCCAGGAACCGGGAACAAGCTAACTCCTAGCGTGCTCACGGCTTGAATCCGTGCGGTCACGGCGTTGTCGGCAAATACGGTCAATGCGATCAGAAAATCATTGATGATACCGATCGTCAAAGGAACCGTAATAGACACTGCCGCAAAGCCGTGCGTTTCTCCAGGGATGAATGTCGGCTGCGTCCATACGGCCTGTGGGTCCGGAGCAGCGGCAAATACGGTATTGTCGTTGTCGAATTTCCGAATTTCAGGCCATATCAATGGCGCGTTGCCTACATTCACTACGTTAGGAGCCGCACCTGCCAGTGCCAAAGCGGCTGCTGTTGCTTTGTCAGCTGCACTGACTACATTGGCTGTGCTGCTGGTAAGCCGTTGAATGGGGATAATTGGCATATAAAAAAACCTCCTTTAGGCTTGTTAAAGGACTTGGTGTGGTGTTGTCCTTTCACATTACTAATGTATGAGTAGCCAGAATGAATCGTATGGATGAATTAATAGATTCATTCGCACAAACTTGTATCGTTGGATCGGCATACTTATAGATTAGAAAGTCGGATTGGAGGAGGTAGGAATTGACGATTCCATTAAAACGAAAGCTTGTGTTTCGGACGCTGCATGTGTCCGCTGACTGCGAGAACGTCATTAAGTTCATATTGCGAAATGAGACGCAACAACCCTTGTGTGATCTTGATATTACCGTGACCAATGATAATTTGAAGGGAAAATGTAAAATCCATCAACATAATGACCGCCATAATGAGTGCGACTGTCACGATAAATGCAAACACAAGCACCACTGCGACTGTCACGATAAATGCAAGCACAAGCATCACTGCGACTGTCACGATAAAAGCAAGCATAAACATCACTGCGACTGTCACGATAAAAGCAAGCACAAGCATCACTGCGACTGTCACGATAAATGCAAACACAAGCACCATTGCGATTGCTGTGATAAGTGCAAGTGCTGTAATCACGGGCATCACGGACATCACGGACATCACGGACATCATAACAATCGACATAAATGTAAAGTTCCTTGTATCGTCAAAGTAAAAGTACAGACCACATTTTGCGCAAAAACGATTGTGTTAGATTGTCCGACATGCTGCCTTCATCTCGACTTTGAAGAAATCTTCGGGTGGGGCAAATGCATTCCACCGAGTGAATCGGACAATTTGCTCTGGCTTACGTTGACCTTTGACAGCTCTTTCTGCCAAGGCGACGTATTAACGATTGATCCTGACAATGGTTGCGGGCCTGTCGTTATCGACGAAGATGATTGCCGGAAGCACCCTCATGAATGCACCATCCATGAGGAAGAGGAATGCTGAGTATCAGCATAAACGCGGAATGAAATCAGAACGTTAGGGATGGAATAGTAAAAGAGCCCGCTGCCCATGTGTGGCAGTGGGCTCTTTTCTGTTTCAATAGGACAAATAAATGCCGTTTTTTTAAAAGTGGTATGAATGTTTATACCAATATGAAGTAATAGAATACAATGATTTACGGAGGTGAGCGAGAAATGCTTGCATTTTGGGAAAAAATAATATTGCCTCTCTTGCAAATGTACGGTGTGAAGAAGATTGTGGAAATCGGAGCGGAGAATGGTTGGAATACAAGTCATCTTTTGCAGTATTGCCGTGCCGTAAACGGTGAATTGTTCGTTATTGATCCATCCCCTAGGTTTGACGTTCAGGAATATAAGAGACTCTTTCACAAGGAATTTCATATGATGATGGATTACAGCTTAGAAATTCTCCCTCATTTGCGACAGTACGATTCCATTCTTATCGACGGGGACCATAATTGGTATACCGTATATCATGAATTGAAGTTGATTGAGGCAATGGCCTCGCAGGACGGGAAATTCCCTGTCGTGCTGCTGCACGACACACAATGGCCATATGGCAGAAGGGATATGTATTACTTCCCTGAGTCGATACCGCCTGCATATCTTCATCCGCATGCCCAAAAGGGAATGGAATACGGCCGATCGGAATTGCTGGAAGTTGGAGGGGCGAACAGCATACTCTATAATGCGCTCTATGAAAATGGGGAACGCAACGGCGTGCTCACGGCGATCGAGGACTTTTTAAAGCAAACGCCGTTGAATCTAAGCTTTCATCAAGCCTATTCCAATAGCGGGCTCGGCATTATCGTTCCGAAACATGATGCTGTTGATATGCAAATTCAAGCGATTCTCTCATTATCAGGATTATAAGAACAATAAATACATCTTGAAGGAGGGAGAAAGATGTCTTCATCATTATTCGGCATTGCTATACTAGTATTGAATCAATTGGATATGACAAGGCAGTGCATCCATTATATACGAGCCTATTCCAGCCAACATATACCGCTCTTGATTATTGATAATGGCTCTAGCTTGGAATACCAGACAGAACTTCAGGCTCTCGGAGATTACTACATCCGCAATGAAGTGAACATCGGGGTCATCCCTGCCATGAATCAAGCTTGGCAGGTGTTGGACACAACTTATATTATGTATCTCCATAATGATCTCCTTATTTTAGAGCCGCATTTTGATGTGAAGATCAACCGGGTGCTGGAACAGGTTTCTTTTGTCGGAGCTGCCGGCTTCGGCGGAGGGCATTCAATGGATTGCAGAGGATTACGCACATCATTTACAAGCAACATGATCAATGCCGAAGTTCACGGAACACGCATGCTGCAGGATTACGTCCCTTCCGTTGTGCTGGATGGGATGTGCTTAATCATAAGAAAAGAGCTCATTCTTGAAATCGGCGGTATCGCGAATCAGTATCCGATTCACCACTATTATGATATGGATATTTGCCTTGAATCCATATATCGGGGATATAAAGTGCTCACGATCGGTGTTTACGTTCACCATGTCGGTTCACAAACTTCGTCACAATCAGATTATTCGACATGGCTCGAACAGTTCGGACTGACTGAGATGTCATTGTATGGTCAAAACCAAATCATATTTCATCAGAAGTGGGGGCATAAACAGGCACTTAGCGTCGATTCGCAATTTAATTATTATGATGCAAATGGGTCTATCGCAATGAAAATATAGTAAATATTGCCATTACTTAGTTTTGTATAGTAAAGCGCTTATTAAATAAAGAAGAATGAATTTCCAAATAATGATCGTTGTTAGGTTAATTCCTTTCTATTAGTCTGAAATAGAAGATAATAGAAAGGAGTTCCTTAACATGGTAAGAAAAATGAGGAAAAGCAAGCTGTTCACGACGCTCTCTGTAGTTGCGCTTCTGTCTGCCTCTCTGACATCGATCGGGTATGCAGACGGCTTGAAGCTCAAGCAAGGGGATCAGGGCCCGCAAGTATTGGAAGCAGAGCAGCTGCTTCACAAGCTGGGATGGTATGTGGAAGTGGACACGAAGTATGATCGCTACACTGTGCGGGCTGTGAAGAAATTTCAGCAAAAGCATGGTATCCGCGTGACCGGTGTCATCGACAATGCCACGATGAACCGTCTGAAGCAGGAGGGGGCGGCTTATGATAGTGCCATCGGCAAGCCTGTGCCAACTCCGCAGCCTTCCAAGCCTGCACCGGAGAAGCCGGTTGTCGTCCAACCGCCGGTAGTTAAGCCTCCGGTCGTCCGGCCTCCTGTCGTTCAGCCGCCAGTCGTTAACCCTGCTCCGGTTACGCCAGGAAATACAGGTATCACATTGTCTGCCGAAGAGCAGCAAATGATTGAACTGATGAATCAAGAGCGAGCCAAGTCAGGCTTGCAGTCGGTGAAGCCGAATGCCAAGCTGATGGAGCTGGCCCGCCTGAAGGCGAAGGATATGGTCGATAACCATTACTTCTCCCATAATTCGCCGACTTACGGTTCTCCGTTCAAGATGATGCAGTCCGGGGGAGTCGCATACAAGAAAGCTGCTGAGAATATTGCCGGCAATCGCTCGGTTGCGGCGGCTCATCTTGCGCTCATGAATTCGGAAGGGCATCGCGCCAACATCATGACGAAGGAGTTCAATCAAGTGGGCATCGGAATTGTTCCGGGTGGACCGTACGGCACGATGTACGTACAGATGTTCATACAGCAATAATAGAGCAAGCAATAGCCGCAGACGTCGAAGGACATCTGCGGCTTCGATGTTGACCGCTTATAGACCAGATTGCGCGATAATGTGTCTGGTCACTTCATTATAATGGCGGTAGATGTCTGAGTCGTCAGGCATTATGACACCAAGGCCGAATTGGCTGTGTACTCTGTGTAATTGCAAAGGCAGCTTCGATTCCGCCATGAAGTCCTCTACCGCGGTCAGTACACCGTTTCTCTCCCCATTTTCATACTCGGCGTTATGAACAGACGAGTTATGACCGTCTTCCACCAGCTCATTGACACCAGGCAGGATGCCTTTTTGCGCACTGGGCTTCCGGAATTCGGCGGGAATGGATTCCGGGAAATAGTACATGTCTCTTCTCCCGTATGGCCACTCCAAATCGTGCAAAAATACGATCGGAAACCGCTCCATTCGTTCTAAATGCTTTAGTTCATGATACACCGTGAACCAATTGTGATCCCCATCCACAAACACGGCGTCGCACCGGTGGATATGAGGGAGGAGTTCCAGACTGAATCCCCGCAGCATTTCGAACTTATCCCCGAACTGTTGCTTCAATCGCCCCACATCGAACTGAGGAGAAGGATCGATGGCGACGAGACGTCCGCTGTCCGCTCCATTGACGTAGCTTAACAGGTTCGTAGTGTTTAACCCTTGCGCGCAGCCGATTTCGACAATGTCGTTCGGCTTCGTCAACTGCAAGATCGGATGTATGATTTGATTCCAGAAATAAATCAATATCCTTACCCCCCATGGCCACCAGGTACATACATGCTGGTTCACCGCTTGCCATCACACTTAATGCTGATGATAGCTATTTTGTCTCCACTGATTCAAATGATGCTGCAACAGTTGAATATTCTCTGGAGGAACTGCATTTCCTTTGATGCCAATGCCGACTACGGTATGCGGGAATATTTCCTCTCCTGCGTAATCTGTAATGACGGTATCGAACGGCTTCAATATGCTGGCAAATGCTTGCGGCGTAAAGCGCCAATAATCAGCCGGATAGTCATGAATCGGGAAATTCATCACCGAACTGATGATGGCAATCCCGTTTGGCTTCAATATGCGGTGGATTTCGGACAACGCGAGCCGCGGATCCTCCACATGTTCCAGCGTATCCAGTGAAATCACAAGTCCTGCCGTCTGGTCCGGCAGATCAATGTGATGGAGATCCAGAACGAGATCAACACCTACACCTGGACGCATGTCACATCCGACATACGTTTTGCCTGGGAAATAAGGCCGCAGATCGGCAAAGCCTTCCTGACCCGCGACCTGATAAGCGCCGAACTCGTATACAGGCTCCTCGTAAGGAAGAACTGCTGCGCAAATGGCAGCAAAATTTTTAATGATATTTCTCATTTCTTCACTCCTTATTGCATTATGCCGTAACTAGCCCACATATGGTGTATTGCCTGTATTCCGTTATTACTGTATTCATCAAAAGAAAGGAAGTTGTATAGTCGTTCGCACAATTTATATGCTCATGCTGATACAGATGGAATTGAGGGCGGTAAAGCTAATTTCTTGCGCCAAAATAAAAGCGTTCACCGTCAAGGGCTTCGTCAGTTTGTCCATATCGCATACGATTTGCAAATCTTTCATTTCTGTCCATCCGCCGCCCGGAGACAGCGTTAGAGGTTCAATCGATTCGATGTTATACTCTCCGCTCGCTTTGCCGGACCGAAACCAATTGTCATCGGTGAACTTCCATCCGGATTGCCTGCCGCCCTTTACATAGACGGCAAGCGTGTGAATCAATTGGGGTGACAGGATCTTTCCGCTTATCTCACATGCGCGCTCTGGAGAAACGGCTATCACGATGCGAGGATGTTCAATTGCCTGATGTCCTGTATTGCGGAACAGCACGTTTACGAACAAGGTCACGTGCCGCATGGTTACATCGATGTCGGCGGCAGATTGGAGCACACATTCGACCGACACGGAAGAAGGGGAGTGATTCATTGTCATCACCTCGCTGTTACCGGATTTTTGTCATTTTGGACAGGAGATCGATCACTTTGCTCTTGAAGCTGGATGCCCGGGTTGCATCTTCATATCGTGAAGGATAGTAAACATTGAACTGTACGGGATCAGGAGTGGATTGATGGATGGATTCCGCAGCATGATTATGGGTTTGCTCCAATTCCTGCTCTTTGTTTGTTTCCTTCATAGGCACAACTTCAGGCTGGAGAATGGGAGATTGCACCACCTGTGCAAGCAGCTTATCGGCCAATGTAGTAACTTGCAGCGCGCGGCGGATGTTCTTTTCCTCTTCAAGCACGGATAGCCGCTGCTCCAGACCTGATTTTCTCTGCTGCCAGTACTGTAGTGTTTGGTTCAGCCGTTCCCATTCTCCATGTAACTGATCGCGGCGCTTCATCAACGAATCGGCGGTGGAGAGCGCGTGGCGGGCAAAGCGCATGCTGTGCCCGAAATTTCTGGCAGCGCGGTATGATTCAACGCCCCAACCGCTCAACTGAAACAGGCTCCCGACATGATTGCCGTCAGACAGCCAATACGGTGCCGAACCGTTACGGGTCTCCAGAGCGGATATGATGCGCCATGCAACGGGATGGGCTGCGTGAACTGTATCAATACCTCCCCACACACCATGTGCGATATTGTAGTCAATGTGAGTAATGCTCCCCTCTGCGATCCAGAAAAAGCGGAGGCGTTCACGGTCCACGGCGCAGACCGCGCATTCCACGCGAGAAGGAGTTATGGCGATGCTGCCTTCTGCCACCTTGGCCGATTCCGATCCTTCAGCAGCCGAGTAGAAATGAAAGGAGAGCTTTCCATGCGGAAAATGAATAAGAAGCACATGCAGACTGTCGTTCCAATCAGGTGAGACCTGAATGAAGACAGGCCCATGCGCATCCGTATACGGCAATGTGAACATGCCGTCAAGCAAGCTCCACGTTCCCGCAGCCTGATGGAAGCGCCAAATACCGACTTGCTGCTTCCGTTCATGCTGCACCACGCCGCCAGCCAGCCATATCGAGTCCCCGTCCGTTACCAGCTGAATCGAGCGGACAGGCAGCTCTGTAACGATGGGTTCGGGCTTCGACCAATGGACGCCGGACAGCACGGAATGATCGATGCGGTCGGGGAATCGAAGCGCGAGATGCAGCTGGTTGGCGCAGCATGTGATCTTCAGATCGGCCAGAGCTGTGAAATCGCCGTCCAGTTTGCATTTGATCACTGTGCTGTCGTGAGGCGCAATCCGGGCATGAACGAGCTGTTGAAAGCAATCTGCGTACACGATATGAACATACTGCTTATCGTCCTGACAGATGTCATAAAGACGGTCTGCATATTCAAGCACAAATTGCTCTCGGTACTCTTTCCATACATGATCCAACGTCTCTATGACGAGCCCGCGGTCCGCAGGCTTAACGATAAGCATATGATAGTCGTTCGCCACCAAATATCGCCGTTCCATTTTCAACCGCCTCCTGCCTGCAGGTCATCCCTTGATATCATTTTATTCAGCGTGTGAACAGAATAGGATGGATTGCGGCTATCCTTGCATTTAGTTCAGTGATAAAGCGCCCGCCACGGGTAAATGCACAGGCAAAGCAGGGGCTGTGCTAATACACTGGATCCAAATGACCGTATCATCCGCAGTGTGTTGGAGGGATCGATATTGAACATCATCCAAAAGTTACACCAGATCTTCGAATTGGAAGAGGAAGCATATGTTACGGAATTGTACAGACAACTGTTGAATAAAGAGCCGGAGATTATCGGCGTGAGCCACTTTACAGGGCTGCTTCATTCCGGGCATACGAAATTATCGATTGCGGTCAGCTTCTTGCGCAGCAGGGAATTAAAGCAAATATACGCCAAGGAAGGCGCAGGCGGCCTGCAGGGTGTCACTCCCCGCATTTATCACCGCATCTATTCCTTGCTTACCATCGATTCCACTTCCTTCATTCCAGAACTGTACGCGGAGCTGCTGTGCCGGGAAGTGGAGCATGAGGCGTTGCAACATTATGCAAGCTTACTGCGCAACGGCAGGTCACGTCTTTCGATAATTTTGGGTGTGCTTGTGTCGCCGGAGTGCCAACTGCTGCTGTCTTCACCGCAAATGCCTAGATTGAACGGACCGCTCGAATTCGGCGAGTTCGAAATCGATGAGGATACGCCGAAGAAGGCTGGAAGCCGTTATCCCGCTGCGTTTCCACTGCGCCGCAAAGTCTCTGTCGTCATCTTGACATGGAACGGTCTGGAGCATACGAAGCAATGCATTGCATCACTTGCCCGGCTGGTGGATAACGATTGGGTCGATGTCGTTGTCCTCGATAACGGCAGCACAGATGAGACTGTGCCCTATTTGCGGGAAATTCAGTGGGTGAAGCTGATTGAACATGGACGGAACAGCGGATTTACGGCCGGAAATAATTTAGCGATTGCGCAATGCGATCCGGACAGTGACATTGTGCTGCTGAACAACGATATTGTGGTAGAGCAGGCTGATTGGATCGAGAGGCTGCAGGAGACGGCTTATTCAGCGCCGGACATTGGGATTGTCGGCTGCAGATTGCGGGGTGACGATGCTAAGCTGCAGCACGCAGGAACGTATATCTTCGCGGAAACATGCTGGGGCCAGCAGCTTGGCGGACTGGAAACGGACATCAATCAGTATGAAGGCGTACGGGATGTGCAAGGAGTTGTATTTGCGTGCGCCTATTTGAAGCGGGAACTGCTCCATGCGATTGGAACATTGGATCTCGATTATTTTGCTTATTTTGAGGATACTGATTTTTGCCTTAGAGCAATTGCAGACGGCTACCGGGTCGTATATGACGGACGGGTAACGCTCATTCATTCGCAGAATACGACGACCAAAGTGAACAACGTCGATTTCAATCAATTGTTCATGCAGTCGCAGAGCATATTCCGTGATAAATGGGCCAACTATTTGGAGGAGCAGTACACTCATAAGCTGAACTGGCATTCCATTGCGAATTTATCAAGCGGCTATGCCAATTCCTCAAGAAATATGATGACAGCACTCGACGAGCTTCGCGTAAAAATGCATTACCGGTACGTCTATGGTCCGGGAACGCCGTTCCAGACGGTGGAGCCGCAGATGAGCGACGATTACCGCATCAATGTGTTCAGCATGCGCAAAAGAGATATGTCCGCTCCAGAAGTCGTCTATGGTCAAGGAGACGTCTTCTTTAAAAATGAAGGCAAATACAAAGTCGGCTATACGATGCTGGAGGTCGACGGATTGCCGGAGGAATGGGTGCGGCAGTGCAATAGAATGGATGAAGTGTGGGTTCCGTCCGCCTTTAACGTCGAGACGTTCCGCAATAGCGGCGTCCGCGTGCCGATCCATATCGTGCCGTTAGGCATCGATCCGAATTATTTCAATCCAGGGATACAAGCGTTTCGCTTTTCGAAGAAATATACGTTTTTGAGCGTGTTTGAATGGGGGGAACGAAAAGCGCCGGCGGAAATGCTGCGCACGTTTGCCAATGAATTCGCTCATGACGATGTGCTGCTTGTCTGCAAAATAACGAATAAAGATCCAGACATCGATGTGCGTGCGGAAATTCGAAAATTAAATTTAAAACATGTGGAATCCAAAATATTGATTGTCTATAACCAGACGATTCCTGCTTATTTACTCGGCAGCCTGTACCGTTCCGCTGATTGTTTCGTATTGCCGACCAGAGGAGAAGGCTGGGGAATGCCGCTGTTGGAGGCGATGGCGTGCGGGATCCCGGTGATCGCGACCGATTGGAGCGCACAGCGGGACTTCTTGAACGAGCAGACTGGATTCCCCGTCCGTGTAAAACGGTTGGTGCCGGCAGTAGCCAAATGCCCATATTACACCAACTTCCAATGGGCGGAGCCTGACTATGATCATTTGGCACATCTCATGCGCTATGTATATGACAACCGGGAGGCGGTCAATGAGCGCAGTCAGGTCATCGCACAGCAGGTGCTGTCGCAATGGACATGGACGAATGCCGCCAGGCGAATTGCGGATCGTTTACGGCATATATGAACTACCTCTAAAAAGGAGTGGTCAGGAAATGCGTTACATCGTGGGAATTCCGTACGTCAACCGCCGGGATTTGTTATATCGAGCCATTGATAGTATCCGTCCGTATTGGGGGCATATATTCGTGCTCGATAATTCGGCGGAGCGCGAGCTGAGGCACGATATCGGCCTGTCACGGAGCGTGACCGTATACGAACCTCCCGTCCCGCTCACATTTACCCAATCCATGAACTGGTTCCAACGGATGGCTGCCGAACGCGAAGCCGATGCGGTATTTTACATGCATACCGACGCTGAAGCGCATCCGGGCACGCCGGAGGCGTTTCTTAGAGTGCTGGAGGAGCTGCAGAGCAGCGGACGCAAGTGGGGGCTTGCCTTGACGAATTTCGACGCGCTGGCTGCTTACAACATGGAGGCCGTGCGGGCCGCGGGACCTTGGGATACGATATTCAGCAGTTATTTCGCGGATATCGATTATCACCGCAGACTAAGACTGGCGGGCTACGACGAAGTGTTTACAGGACTGCCGGTAGAGCATCACGGAAGCTCCACCAGAAAGTCGGATTCGCGCTTCAACTTTATCGTCGATACGACGTGGCCGCTCTATGAACGGTATTACGAGCTGAAGTGGGGCGGCAAGATGGCGCAGGAAACATATATGACGCCGTTCAATATGCCTTAGGGAAGGGGGGATTTTATGCGCTTGTCTGACATCAAACGGACTTATAACGCCGTTTACAGCCTCGGCTCGAATTGTTATCCATCCCAGCGCATGGAGCGATATGGGCTGCGGCCCTATAGTGGTGTTATTGATTGGATGTACTCCAACTCTGTTCCGGGTTTGTGCACGCTGCTGCGCAATCGGTTCGCTCATTTTATGCATCCCGCCAATATTGTGGTGGAGGGGACGGAATTCAACGGACATAACTTCTCGGTTCGCGATTGCATTTACGGCATGCAGTCGGTGCATGATTTCTTGTGTTCAGACGGAGTAGAGGGGATTCCTGTGAAATATCCGGATTTTCAAGCAACGCTGCAGCGCCGCATAACCCGCTTTCTCGACAAAGTGGAGCGGTGCGAGTGGATTTTTTTCTTCCGGCTGAATGCTTCCTATGAAGAAACGATCGAATTGGAGGCTGCTCTGGCTTCCATCGTCAGGCATCAGTTTACCCTCTTGGTCGTTAATCCCGGATCCGCCTATCAGATTGTGGAAAGCGGGTGGCCGTTAGCGCATACCTGCGCCTTGGAAATTCCCGCCGAATGGGATGCTCAGAGCGATGAATTATGGAACACAGTGTTTGCGGGAATCGAATATCAGGCCGATTGAAGACTGCGCTACCGTGCTGCGGACTTCCATTCCCGGTCAGTCTTCCCAGCGAGTAATGCCTATTCCATGCTGCATGGCGATCTGGCCTTCCACGGTGAATACGTGGTGAGGGGTCACGGAATGGCGCCGTCTCAAGTATGGCGTCGGCGCCACATTCATGCAGCATGGGTACATATGATTCGGATTGCATGACGCAACCTATGGAATAGACAACGCATTCCCCTCCAAAAATTACAAACTTTCAATGAGCCTGTATATGCTTGCCGTGGCAGAATCATCCAGATTTCATATATATATAACGTTTCAACAACTCAGGAAGAAACGACACAACGATATTGATGGTTTGGAGGTTATGACCGGTGCTCAATCCGCTTCTGCCCATGGTAAGCATTGTTACGCCTTCCTTTAACCAAGCGGCCTTTATCCGCGAGACAATAGAAAGCGTATTGTCACAATCGTATCCGAATATCGAGCATATCGTGATCGACGGCGGCTCAAGCGACGTAACCGTTGCTATATTGCAAGAGTACAGCCAGCGCTGCGGACACCGCTTCCGCTATGTGTCGGAACCGGACAGAGGGCAATCCCATGCGATTAACAAAGGACTGCGGCTGGCGCAAGGCCAAATTATCGGATGGCTGAATTCAGACGATACGTATTTGCCGGGAGCGGTTGATAAGGCGGTGCATGCTCTGCAGGCCCATCCCCATTGGGGGATGGTATACGGCAGAGGAAACTATACCGACGAATCCAATCGTTTCTTGAAGCCCTATCACGTGGAGCCCTATCAATCGCTGCGCTTATTCGAATGCTGTATCGTATGCCAACCGGCATCGTTTGTGCGCAAAGACGTGTATGACAGCCTAGGAGGCATTGACGAACAGTTGCAGTTCTGCATGGATTATGACTTGTGGATGCGTATTTCCAAGCATCATCCAATCGGATATATAGAAGAGCTGCTGGCGAATTCGCGCATGCATTCCTCGTGCAAGACGGTCGTCGGCTACACGGAGATCGGTTTGCCGGAAATATTGGCGGCAAGCGTGAAAAATTACGGCACCGTATCGAACAATTATTTGAGCCAGCTTATTATTCATTTTTTCAAGAACGGTCTGCTGTGGTGGGCTGAACTCGTCAAAAAATATCCGCTCTTCGGGCATTATCCACGCATTGCCGACACCAACGGATATAAGGATGGATGGGCTCCCCCCCACTACCGCGCAACTATAGAAACGACACCGGATCAACCGTGCAAACGGCTGATCTGCCATGGAACGTATCAACGTATAAACGGGGATTTGCATCTTACGGTCCATGTGAACGGCATCCCGGTGAAGCGGGTGACTGTCGTGGACGGAAGCTTCTATATCGATTTGCGGATTGATGCGGTTAGCACGAGAACGGTAATAGACATTAGCGCCGACCAGCACTTCGTGCCTGCTGCTCGAGGCGGAAGTGATGATTTACGCCAGTTGAGCTTTAGAGTTAATCTCATTGCTCCGCTGTCGCAGCAGGAATATGAATTTATCCATCATTTGAAAAAGGGAGCGGATGTAGCGAATAGATGGGTCCAGGCGAATCGGCGTCCCGTTCCAATGCTATAAGAGGATGTTCATGCATACCCGGTAAAAGGATGTGAATGTCAGATGAATCTTGCGCAAAAGAGGATAGCGGTGACTGGCGGATCAGGATTCCTGGGCAAACATGTCGTCCGCAAACTAGAGGAGTACGGATGCAGATCCGTCTTTGTTCCGCGCAGCGCCTGCTACGATTTGCGGAAGGGGCAGGATATTGTTCAAATGTTGAACGATTGTGCGCCTGATATCATCATTCATTTGGCTGCCGTTGTTGGGGGGATTGGCGCTAATCAGAAAAATCCCGGCAAGTTTTTTTACGACAACCTTATTATGGGAACGCAACTTATCGAGCAATCGCGTCTGTTCCAGGTAGAGAAGTTTGTCGCGATCGGGACGATTTGCTCCTATCCGAAGCATACGCCCGCTCCGTTCCAGGAAAGCGAACTGTGGAACGGGTATCCGGAAGAAACGAATGCCCCTTACGGGTTGGCCAAGAAGATGATGCTGGTGCAGTCGCATGCCTACCGCGAACAATACGGTTTTAATTCCATTTATTTGCTTCCCGTCAACCTGTATGGACCGGGAGATCATTTCGATTTGGAAACATCCCACGTCATTCCGGCCATTATCCGCAAATGCGTGGATGCAATGGAGCGAGGACAAGAGAGTATCACGCTCTGGGGAACAGGCACAGTGACACGCGAGTTCATTTACGTCGAGGATGCCGCGGAAGCGATTGTGAAGGCAACGGCGTTATATAGCGGTCCGGACCCGGTAAATATCGGTACCGGCCGGGAAATTACGATTAGCGGGCTCGCCGCGCTCATTCAATCCTTGACCGGTTATACCGGAACGATCGTCTGGGATGCAGATAAGCCAGACGGACAGCCGCGGAGGCTGCTCGATGTCGGGCGGGCGAAGCAAGCCTTCGGATTTGAAGCGGCAACCGACTTGGCGAGCGGCTTGGAGCGTACGATTGAGTGGTATCGGGAACAAAGATTCAAAGGGAAACTCAGTTAAAGAGGTTGTTCAAAAAGTTTTGCGGATCAAAGCCCGCTTCGTAAGCAGACGCTTCGAGTTCTTGCACCTTCTCGGTGCTGAAAACCGACCTTTTTGAACACGCGCTTAGTGAATTTATATGCGAGATTGGATTGGAAAGAGGGGAGGGGAAATGGTGAGTGATCAGTCCTTCTGGAAAGGCAAAAACGTATTCGTGACCGGTCATACGGGATTTAAAGGCTCGTGGCTGTGCCTGTGGCTGCACAGTCTCGGCGCACGTGTTACCGGGTATGCGCTTCAGCCGCCAACGGATCCCAGTTTATTTGCTTGCTGCGGCATCGGATCTCTTGTCCACTCTGTAATCGGAGACGTGCGGGCGCGGGAGTCATTGACCCAAGCTCTTGCGGAGGCCCAGCCGGACATTGTCATTCATATGGCGGCCCAGCCGCTGGTCCGTGCCTCCTATGCTCATCCGGCAGAAACGTATGAAGTCAATGTTCTGGGGACGGTCAATGTGCTGGAAGCAGTGCGCGCAGCCGTTCATCAAGGAATACCGGTAAGAGCGTGCATCAATGTCACATCCGACAAGTGCTACGATAACCGCGAATGGATCTGGGGCTACCGCGAGCAAGACCGATTGGGAGGATACGACCCATATTCGAACAGCAAGGCGTGCAGCGAGCTCGTGACCGCAGCATATCGCAATTCTTTCTTTCATCCGGATCGATATGGCTCGCACGGCGTTGCCGTGGCGTCGGCCCGGGCGGGCAACGTCATCGGCGGGGGAGACTTCGCCGAGGATCGGCTCGTGCCCGATATTGTGCGCGCGCTGTTGCGACGTGAGACAATCCGGCTCCGCAGACCGCATTCCGTCCGCCCGTGGCAGCATGTATTGGAACCGCTCGGCGGATATCTGCTGCTCGCGCAAAAACTGTACGAGCATGGAGCGGCATATGCCGGTGGCTGGAACTTCGGTCCTAACGACAGCGACGCTGAGACGGTGCTGGCGATCACCGAATCGCTGTGCGCGGCATGGGGGAGCGATACGCCGATTATAATCGAAGGCGAAGACGATGTTCACGAAGCGAACATGTTGAAATTAGATTGTTCCAAAGCGAAGGCGGAGCTCGGATGGCATCCGAAATGGACTGTAAAGCAAGCCATTCAGCATATTGCGGACTGGGTGCGCGCTTATGAAGCCGGCTGCGACATACAGCAGGTCTGCCTACGGCAGATTGCCTTATACGGCGGCATATAGCGTAGAGGCCCGCCCTTCACGAAAAGGGGGAAGTAAAGAAATGAAAGTCGTTATATTGGCTGGCGGTTACGGCACACGGATTAGCGAAGAGTCCCATGTCAGACCGAAACCGATGATTGAGATAGGCGATCGGCCCATCCTTACCCATATTATGTCCATCTACTCGCGGTACGGGTATCATGATTTCATTCTTTGCCTCGGGTACAAAGGCTATATGATTAAGGAGTATTTTGCGAATTATTATTTGCATCGCTCGGATGTGACCTTTGATTTCAGCAATCAGAATCAGATGATTATTCATCAACACCGTGCCGAGCCTTGGCGGGTGACACTGGTGGATACCGGGCCGGATACGATGACGGGCGGAAGACTGAAGCGCGTCCAGCCGTACATTGGGGATGAACCGTTCATGTTGACCTACGGAGACGGCTTGGCGAATATCAACATTGCTAAGCTTGTCGAGTTCCACCGCTCTCACGGGAAGATGGCGACTGTAACCGCAACTCTGCCTGGCGGGCGCTTTGGCGCATTGCATATACAAGATAATCAGGTGACTGGATTTCAGGAGAAGCCGCAGGGAGAGGGAGGATGGATCAATGCCGGATTTTTCGTTATGGATCCCGGAGTCTTCTCATATATTCACGGAGATGAGACTGTGTTGGAGCAAGAACCGTTGGAGCGATTGGCTCATGGCGGCGAACTGATGGCGTTTCCGCTTACCGGCTTCTGGCATCCGATGGACACATTGCGTGACAAGAAGCATCTCGAGCAGTTGTGGAATACGGGGAACGCGCCATGGAGCGAATAGAACCGGAAAGCAAGGCTGAACTTGCGTTGCGAGTGCTCGTTACGGGCGCGACGGGGTTCTTGGGCAGCTATATCGTCAAGGCGCTGCTGCGCGACGGTCATCATGTCATCACGCTGAAACGCAGCTTCTCTGACTGCCGCCGCATCAGCGGGGTGCTGCCTGACATCGCAACGGCGGACTTGGATGGGGCGGAACTGGAGACGATTGTTGCGCAGCATGCCCCGATTGACGCCGTCGTTCATGCGGCAACCCTGTACGGACGCGATGAGGCGCCGTTCAGTTCATTAATGGAGGCGAATGTCTCATTTCCGCTGCGGTTGCTGGAGACGGCCGTAAGTAATGGCGCCAAGCTGTTTCTCAACACGGATACGTTCATCAACCGCGAGCCGTTGGACTATAAATATTTAATTGGCTATACGTTATCCAAGAAGCACTTTGCCGAATGGGGCAGAGAAGCGGCGCTTAAGGGCGCCGTCCGCTTCATCAACGTCAAGCTGGAGCATGTGTACGGACCGCTTGATAATGACGATAAATTTACTAGCTACGTCGTTCGGAGCTGCGTCGCGAACGTACCGGAATTGAAGCTGACACCGGGGTTGCAAGCGCGTGATTTTATCTATGTGGCGGATGCGGCCGATGCTTATGCTCTATTGCTGAGGCGCAGCGCAGCACATGATTCCGAGCCGTTCCGGCAATTTGACCTCGGCACCGGAAGGGCGATCGAGGTTCGGGAATTCGTGCGGCATGTCCATCGCTTGGCCCGATCGCAGACCTTGCTCCAGTTCGGGGCGCTTCCGTACCGGGAGCATGAAATGATGCACTCGCAGGCGGACATTGAACCGCTCACCGCTCTGGGATGGTCGAGCAGAGTCGGGTTGCAGGAGGGAATTCAAGCGATGATTGACGAAGCGGCTTATAGCCATTGATGAGGAAAGCCCCAGCCTGACCATATCAGGCTGGGGCTAGTTTGGAATATCTTTCAAATGAAAACAGGTTGTCGGACTTCCGTACCATGGCTCTTAGCTCCATTCTCCCATTTAGTCAGAAAGGATAACGGCGGGGAGCAAAAACACATGCCCTTTCATATAGATACCGTACCATGAAGCGGTTGATTTGGTAGCGGAAGTTAACCATAGTCATTCTATGGCTTGCCGCCTCCTGAAAGAGAGGGAGAATGAAGCAAAGGAATGAATGAAGCGTACCCCCTCAGTTCTGAACGCATCACTGCACGAACGGAACACGCGGTCGCTCATCTTCAAAAGGCCTCGATAGTGGCTTTTGCATGCTCCGAAGTTACCCAAGTCTGTGCGCCATAGTGGAAATAGAACGTTTCATTTCTCCCGGATGGCAGATGCGGCGTGTGGAAATGGGGCATATAGATTTTGGCGCCTCCTTGGAAATGCAAGCTGTTTATGCGCAGAAACCGATGTTCCGCGAGAAGATTGCCGTATAAGATGCCGCCGCACCAATATATCTTTTTGAAGCCGCCTTGCATTTCAAATCCGCTGCAATGGTGAAGATTGTAGTCGTATAGACCATCTTGATGGAAGCCGAACGTTCTTGTGTTCTCCAGCATATGGTTGTAAAACAGATCGAAGACGATCATGTCGGAAACGGCGGGGTGGCCAAGCTGCTTTGTATGATGGCGCAAATGAGCAAAGCTGTCCGGATCGGCAAACGCGCGCATCATCATATCGCACAATTGTCTCAGCGGGTGAATATGAATGTAGGTCGTCCAGCACAGCTCGAACGGATGACGGCGAAGATGACTGTTCCGCATATCTGCATACAGCATCACATCCGAATCCAAATAATATCCTTCTGTAATCCCGTGCCGGCTCATATAATCCCGCAGCACAAACCAACGTTGGAAACAAAACAGATTATATTCGCGAGTGTTCGGACTGTCGTGTTTATATACGTTCGAAAAATGGGCGGCGCCGGCAAAATAATCGCCGAGGAACGCATGGCGGATATGCGGACCGCCATGACCCCGGTTCGCCGGCTTGCCGATAAGAATGACCTCTGCATGTGGATTGCTGCTTCTCGCTTGCTGCAAGCTGATTGATAAATAGGGCTCATTGCCTCGGTGTATGAAAAAAACGGGAGCAGACATGCCGGTTGTCTCCATTCTCAGTGCTGCAGCTGCGGAACCAACGAATGAAACACGTTCGTCAAGCTGTTCATGACGCGCGGCCAATTGTATTGCTGTGCCGTGGCCATTCCATTCGCTGCTATGAATGCGGCAAATTGCGGATCGGTCAGTATGCGCTGAATGCCTTGCGCGACTCCGGCGGCATCCCCTTTTTCCGTCAGTATGCAATTCAAGCCATTTTGGCAAAATTCTTCATTGCCTTCCGCCTTGGTCGTCACGACCGGAGCCCCGCACGCCATCGCTTCGAGAATCGGGAGTCCGAAGCCTTCGTGATACGATGTTTGTACGAATACACCGCAGTTGGCGTACAGATATGCTACATGCTGATCGTCCGGATGGGAAAAATGGATTTGCGGGATACCGTCGATATAGGGGGGCTCTACGCCGAAGGTGACCAGCGATGCTTGCGGCAGCTTGGCGCATACGTCCTTGACCGCGTGAACCGTGATGTCGAAGCCTTTCAAATGCTGGCTTCGCCGGCTGCAGGCAAGAATACGGAGCGGATCGTAATCGTGAGTGCGGTTCGGCTTATACAAGTCGAAGTCCACCGCTATGGAGATATTGCTGGCATGCCGCTGAAACCGTTCAAGCAGTTGTCCGGTCGTCCAGTCGGCGATGGTCATCATGTTCACCGGCACCCGGTACGTATTGCGCACCCGCTCCTGCATGTCATTCCAGTTCGGGTAGTAGCTTTCCTCTATATCTTGAACAAGGTACAACGGTACACCGCTGCCGCCGCGTCTTCGGTCGCAGCTGTGCCAGACGACGGCCAACGTTTTCCACCAGGTGGCGATTTTGATGCAATTCATTCGTCTTAACGTGCGCAGCATGGCCGGATAGCTAGGAAACCGCTGCACGGCAATCTTCAACGGAAACCAGGCAGGCTGTTTGTCAAGCGCGAACAAATGAACCTTTACGCCCTGATCATGCAAGCGATTTACCTGTTCCAGCACATTCCGGATGCCGCCGGACAATCCGGTCAGCTCAAGCACGTACACGACTTCCAACGGTGCAGTCATCGGACGTTGCTCCCTCCCCATTTCATCCAAAATTTTTTTCTTGCCTCCATCTCTTTTTGCCGCCAATACCGATTCTTGTTATTTTTATTTGTGCCTCTCGTATAGCCTTCAAGATGAAGGGCGCAAGCCGTTCCGCAATAGACGACACGTATACCTTGCTGTTTGGCGCGATAACAGAAATCGACGTCTTCGAAGGCAATGAAGTATTCTTCCGACAACAAGCCGATTTGGGCAAAGATCTGTCTGCGCACGAGCATTAGCGCGCCGGTGACGGCATTCAGGTCCTCGACGGCCAAGGCGGGCGGGAAGTCGGCCGCTTGCCCCCGAAAGCGGTGATCGAAATGGCCTTTATGGGTCGGGACCACACCGCCATGTTGAATCGTCAGGTTCGGGTATAAGAGACGGGCGCCGACAATGCCGATGTCTGCAGAGCTATGCATCGTCAGCAGCATATGATGCAGCCACCCTGGTTCATGAAAGACGACATCGTTGTTGACGAGCAGCACGAATTCTCCCTGCGAGTGTTGAATACCGAGGTTGACCGAACGGCTGAAGCCTTCGTTGCTTGGCTTGGCGATAACATGCACATTGAGGGGGGCCGCCCAATCCGCCAGATTCTGCTGAATATGGGGTGGACTCCCGTCATCAACTACAATGAGTTCATACGGCAGATCATGGACGCTGTTGATGAAGCTGTGTAAGCATTGTTTCACCAGTTCGGTATGATGGATGGTCGGAACAATGACGCTGATCATGGCGCTGTAATCTCTCCTTTTAGTGCGTGTTCGAACAACCCCTTTTACCGGGCGGATATTTCCTGCAGGCGCTGCAGCATGCGGGCAGCGCTCGCTTCCCACGCAAATTGCCCGCTTACCGTCTGCCGGCCAAGGTCCGCTTTGGCCGCGGCTTCTTCCCGGTGGACGTAGACGTGGCGCATCAATTGCCGCAAATGATGTTTATCCGGAACGGCCCAGAGCAGCCTTGAGTTCGTCTGATGTGAGGGGACGAACCTTTGCACGGCGATGAGATAGCCATTCATATCGTTCACGAAGTCCAGATGGGCAGACCAGCGGGTCGTAATGACGGGCAAGCCCGACGCCATCGCTTCCATGACGGTCATGCTCCAGCCCTCGCCGCGGGTGGCGAGGACATAGCTGTCCGCACTGTTATACAGCATGGCCAACTCCTCTTCCGTCCAGCTATGGATGGCTGACAGCAGGATGACGGACGATCTTGCCCGCCCTGATGTCTTGAAGGCGATGGAATCCACATATGCCCGCTGTCTTCCCATCTCCTCTTCGGAGGAGGCTCGCGTTTTGATGATGAGGCAGACATCCTCTGATTCGGAAAACTCTTCAAAAAAGGATGTCAGCAAAATATCGATTCCCTTGCGGTTATCGAACGAACAGACTGACAAGAAGGCATAGTCCCGTCTGCCTGGAACGGGAAGGGATGGTTTGCCCGGGGAGTACATGAGCGGATCGATGCCGTATGGCATGACCCGGATTTTATGCGCCGGGACGCCGGATTGGATGAAGGTGTCCCGGTTGAAGGTGGACGGCACCCAGATCTCATCCATGCTGCAGCATCGCCGCACCCAAGTGAAAGGGAGACGGTTGCATTCGAACATCGTCATGCCGATCGTGAATTGCTGCGCATTATTGACGAAATGGATGGCCGGGTAGTGGACCATAACCGTATGATGCTGCGGCAGAGGAGTGTGCATGAGCGCGTGCAATTCGGCCTCAACGGAAGGGGATAGCGGCACTTTGACGACTTCGGGATGAATGGGGGAGAATTGGGGACGCACACCTCTTTTTATAAGTTCCAATAAAATATGCCGGTTTGCTTTCGCATAACCTGTCGGTTCGAATACGGTCCCGATGTTGCGGATATACATCTCGCCGTTCATGTGCTTCCTCCCCTCAAGACGGCCAACAGTCTATAAAAATATGCGGTAACCTTGTTGATTCAGCTGTTCTACAACTTTTTTAATATCTTGGGTTCGTTCTTTATGGCAGACGAGCAGGACGTCATCGGTTGCGACGATGACCATATCTTCGACCCCTACCGTTGAAATCATTTGATTCGAAGTTCCATAGATGATGCAGCGGTTCGTATCCAATCCTTGATAGAGCCCGTGTATGACGTTGTGCTGCTCATCCGGCTGCTCCGTCCGTTCCAGTGCGTTCCAATTGCCCAGATCGTCCCAGCCGTAATGGACGGGAATCATATAGATGGATTCACATTTCTCGATGACGCCGTAATCGATGGATTGCTTGTTGAGATTGCCGTACAGCATTGCAAGCGTCTCTGAGCCGTCAGTCGGGTTGCGCATGAAGTCTTTCATTTCCATTAATATATCGTGCAGATCGGGCAGATGAAGCTTCAGTAAATGCATAATGGTGGACGCTTTCCAGATGAAAGTGCCCGTGTTCCAATAGTGGCATCCGTCAGAAAATATTTTTTGCGCTACGGACAGATGAGGCTTCTCGATAAATTTTTCCACGGCCGTTATTTGTTCCGCCCTTTGTTCTCTGGCGCATTCCTCTGCTGAGTCGGAGTGATCGGTACGAATACGGATATATCCATAACCGGTTTCCGGACGGGTCGGCCGAACGCCCAGCGTGACGACGCACGGCTCCTGCTCCGCTCGCCGGACAGCAGACTGCAGTGCCTCATGGAACGCATCTGGATCCGATATATAATGATCGGAAGGCAAGGTGATAAGTACCGGATCCTCATCGGCCATCAGCATGTGCAGCGCGGATAAACCGATGCAAGCGGCCGTATCTCTGGCCATCGGTTCAATGATAATGTTTTGTGGAGGGAAGCCGGGCAGCTGTTCCCGGATTAGCGGAACGTACTCTTCCAGGGATACGATGTAAATATGTTCAAGCGGTAAGTAGCGCAGCATGCGCCGCAGGGTGTCGGCAATCATGGATTGGTGGTGAAGAATCGGCAAAAATTGCTTTGGGCAGTGCGAGCGGCTAAACGGCCAGAACCGAGTCCCTTTTCCCCCAGCCAAAATAACAGCCTTGACTGTTGTAATGAGAAACACCTCCTGAAAAACAGACAATGATGACAGAAGAGAATTATTACTACATATGAACAACGGAGAAAAAAGGGCACGGCGCTTGACGGAGTGTGGGCGCTAAGGGCGGTGATTTATTCGTTTGGAAGGCTCGTTAATTGTCCATGATAAAAGGTAGAGTAGATTTCTGGGCGGCAATGCTATAGTCTTAAAAATAGAGATATTTTCGAGAGAGACAACAAGAGGTGAGTGGCATGCAAGATATTGCATTGGAGCAATGTTTGTCATTGCGTGATAATAAGGCGACGCTGGTCGACGTGCGTTCGCCCGGGGAATTCAAGGAGTTTACAATTCCGGGGAGCATCAACATTCCGCTGTTCTCCGATGAGGAGCGGGCGGAAATTGGCACCATCTATAAGCAGGTTAGCGTGGAGGCCGCGAAAGAACGCGGGTTGGAAATCGCATCGGCCAAGCTTCCTGCATTGTATAAGCAGTTTAGGCAATTGGATGGTCCGATTGTAATCTATTGCTGGCGCGGCGGCATGCGCAGCCGCACGATGGCTACCGTCATGACGCTGATGGGCTTGAAGCCCTATCGTCTGTCCGGGGGGATTCGTTCTTACCGGCGCTGGGTGCAGGATTCGTTGGAACAGTATGAAATGAACGTGCCCTGCGTCGTGCTGGCTGGCCATACGGGGACGGGAAAGACGGATATGCTTCGGCGCTTGCATTCTGAAGGTTATCCCGTATTGGATTTGGAGGAGCTGGCTGGCCATCGAGGCTCGGTGTTCGGACATATCGGACAGGCGCCGAATAATCAGAAGATGTTCGACGCGCTGCTGTTGGATAGACTGATGCAGCTGGAGTTGGACAATGCCGCTTATGTGCTCTTGGAGGCGGAAAGCCGCAGGCTCGGCAAAATCATGCTGCCGGAGTTCCTTATGCGTGCCAAGCAGCGTGGAATCGTGTATGATGTGCATTTGCCGCTGCCGGAGCGGGTGAGCAATATTGTGGCCGACTATGAGCCGTCCAAGCACCCGGAAGCGATTCGTGAAGCGTTTGCGCGCATTCAGCGCCGGATGCATACGCCTGGAGCGCGCGCCGTTGCCGACGCGCTGCGATTGGAGAATTACGGGGAAGCGGCAGCGCTCATGCTCGAGCATTACTATGATTCCCGTTACGACCATGCTTCCGAGCTATATGACGGATCGGTCCACAACATTGAAGCGGCAAACGTCGGCGAAGCCCTGCAGATCATTAAGAAACAGCTTTCTAAATAAGTGCTGAAGTATGATGAAAAATATGTAACGAAAGAAAGAGGTAAGGGCGGCTCCTTAGCTCTTTTTTATTTGGTCTGGAATTTTGTTCGAATTAGGTGAAGGAGAAGCCGGTTATCCTTGTAAGCGCGTCGATAAGATCCTGCGCCGCCTTATCCGGCGAAAAGTGCGTCAGAGTATGCTGCATGACAATTTGCCCTTTCACGGCTGCTTCTGCGTAATTTGTCATGACGTGCCGCATATTGCTTCGCAGCGAGTCGATCGATGCTTCCGCCCACAGCTGATCGCTTTGATACCCGTAATAATAAGGCTGCGGCTTCACAGGGACGAGCTGATACGGAATCAAGTAGCTGTTATGCTCATTCAAAAAATCCGCATGGCCTCCCCATCCGGTCACAATGACCGGAATTCCTCTCATGGCCGCTTCCAGCACCGGATAACCGACGCCTTCCCCTCGGCTTGGCAGTACAAAAGCATGGCTGCTCCGATACAGCGCATCCATCTCCATCTCGCTGCGCAGTTCCAAATCAATGTACACCGGAGCAGGAATATGCGCCAGCATTTGTTCTTGCTTCAACTTCTCCACTTCATGAAAAATGTCTGCGGAGCCCGCCGATTTAATAATCAGGCATACCGGATCGGCAGCCGTAAATTCGTGCCAGAACGCCTTCAACAGCAGGTCGATGCCTTTGCGATCAATCCAGGAACAGACCGACAGGAATCGGAACGGAGGCAACTGGCGCACATAGGAAGGCGTAGATTCAAGAGAGGGTGGATGATACGGTTCGGACAGGCAGGGACGGACGTAAAATAACGGCACGGTGACACCGGAACGGTGAAAAACATCGATATTGTGAAGACTAGGCAACAACACGGCATTCATCTGGTTCGCATGCCTGACCCAGGTGTCCGGTATTTTCGATGTTTCCCAGTACGTGAATCCGAACGACGGGCGCAGCTTCTTTCTCCAGAAGTCGGGGATGTAATGAAAGATGCTTACCCGCTGCGCCGCTCTTTTCCGCTTGACCCGCAATTGTTCCAGCACCGTGCTTTGGTCAGGGGGGAGCTCGACATGGGGGAGTCCGGGATAGGTCTCTAGCTTGACGTCTGCCCCGCGCGCATGCAAGGCGAGCACGTACTGTCTTGCTGCTTTGGCATACCCCGTGGAGTCAAATACATTTCCATGCCATATGATTTGCACCATCTTCATACCCTCCTTTTATCTCATCTATATTCATCTTCTTGGCGTGAAATATCTCTGCGCTCAGGACATCGCAATGAATCTTCCGTGCGCGCGCCGCATAATCATTAGGGGATCGCATAATCAGCCGTTTGTAAATGCTTCAAGGGAGAGTTGAAAATGAGAATTATGATTTGGTGTGCCAATTTGATTTCCGCGGGCGGCGGGGCAAGATTATTGTCCAATTTATTGCCTGCGATGGCACGGCAGGAAGATATTGATCTGGTGAGATTAGTCATATCCTCTGAAACGAGATTCAAAGAAAGAATCGATATTACGGGCTGCCCGAATATCGATATCGTTTATTTTGGCGGCAGCATTCAATCGCCTGAAGGAAGTGCGCTGCTTGCAGATTGTCATGTTGTATACTTTTTCTGGCCGCATGGCCCTGAATATGTCAAGGTGCACATTCCGGCGATATGCACGTTTCACGATACAACGGTGATGGATTTCGTCCCTCATTATTTGACGGGTGCTGTCGTTCAACAGTGCTGGCGTATATCCAAAGTCTGGATAGACAACATGACGTCCGTCGTCGTCTCATCTCATCACGTAAAATCAAGATTGATTGAGCATTTCGGGCCGCAATGCAATGAAGCACATGTTGTCGAGCATGCCATTCTGCCGTCCGCAAACTTAACGAGTGCTGCGGTAAGCGCAGATTTGGCACTACGTCTTCCACAGGAATACGTGGTCTACCCAAGCAATGTGTCACCGCATAAAAATCACTATAATCTGCTGCTGGCCTATTCCAGATTTACCGAAAGCAGCAAAGTTCCCCTTGTCTTGTTCGGCTACAATACGGAGTTGCTGCACAGTGTCCCCCCACATTGGCCAGATCATTTATATATTCCCACACTCATATCATTAATGAACCGGATCGGGCTGCGTCTTGACGAGGATGTGTATCCGATGGGATTCATTTCAGACGCAGATGTCATTCCGCTCGTGAGGAATGCCCAAGCCCTAGTTATGCCGAGCCTATCGGAAGGCGGCGGAAGCTATCCGGTAGAAGAAGCGTTGCGATTGGGAGTCCCGGTACTCTGTTCCGATATTCCCGTCATGCGGGAGCATCTGGCAAGGCACAGCGCCGACATCGTATGGTTCGACCCGGAATCGCCGGATTCGATTGCACAGGCTCTAAGTCGGTTATTTGCCAACTACGCGCATTATAAGGCCTCTGCCGTAGAAGGCATGAACGATCCGTCGGAATCATGGGATGATGTGGCAAAAAAATATATTCATGTATTCCGGCTGGCATACATGAAGCATTATGGCATGGTATGAGCCGTTCAAGCGGCCATTAGTTCGTACCGGCGACGTGCTGTATTAAGGCGTAATATTCATATGCGGCATCTGTCCAGCTGCGCTGCATCGCTCCGCTAATCGCTGCCTGTTGCCGGGCCAACAGATTGTGGCGGTACGTCCACAAGCCGCGAATGGCCGCTTCCATTTCTTCGATGGAGTATGGGTTGAACGCCAGGAATGCGCTCATATCTGTAATGATCTCGTTCGTAACCTCAAGATTGGCTGCCGCGACAGGTGTGCCCATCGTCAATGATTCCAGAATGGGGAACGGACAGCTCCCTTCGAACAGCGTCGGGACGATGGTTCCCAGCGCGTATTTGTAAAGCGAGGGCAGATCGGATTTCGGAATTCTTCCTATAAACATGATGCTGCTCCGAATTTCTTCATCTGCAACATGCTGTAACATCTGCATGACTTCCGTCTGCTTCGGAGTGTTCGTCAACTGATCGGTGAATACGAGGCGCAATCGGGAATGATAACCGTCAAATGATTGTCTGAATTTGATAAATGCGGCAATTAGCCGCTCGATGTTTTTATGAAGGCGAAAAACAGTCGGAAACACAAGGTAGTCTAAATATAATTGGTATTTCATTCTAAATTGGGCTTCGTCGATGAAGCTGAAGGTCTGGTACTCATTGTTTGGCGGGGCCAACCGGATAACATGTGTCTTCTCGGCAGGCATTCCGGCGACACCGATGGCATGATGCGTCCGGACATAATTGGAATTGGATACGATGGCGGCAGCTTTTTTCAATATGTGATAGCCATTACGGTCAACCCGATGGCAAAATTCAGGATATATTGTAAAATACAAGTCTTTGAATTGATGATGAACCAAATCATGCAAACATACGATATAAGGCTTCTTTAAAAACATCGCCAGTTCAAGTGAAACGATAGGCACAATCCAGACCTCCGCCGGAACGCTGGTATTGAACGATTCGATATTGTTTGATTTGGTGATATGAAGCCGTCCGGGGAAGTGGGACTTTAATAAAGCGAATGTATTTTCAGCATCCATATAGTTGTAATCTGTGGCGGCGATATGGATGTGCACATCTGGTCTGTTGATTAAAAACCCCTCAATTAGCCGGTAAAGAAAGCGTCCGATTCCCTCACCGTCCAAGGCAAGGGGATGAGGATAAGCTAAAAAGATGCCGATATGATTGACGATCCGATGTCCCGATGGAAGAGCTGCAATCCCCGTATCGACCATCCGCCAGTCGTCTTGTACAGGAATTTGCGGCAAAGACAGCAATTGCTGGCATTCCGCTGACGTAAAAAATCCGTGAAGCAGATTTTTCTTCTGCATGCCCGCCAGTAAACTGTGCAGGTGGCCTTGCATTCCTTGCGTATCTGGATTGCGGCATAACAATTCATTGTACAGCGAATGAACGAAAAAAAACGGCTCAGAAGGATAAAAGCGACGTAAGATGCTTGCGGCTGTCTCATCATGGAGATGAATGAAGCCGGCAGGCGGTTGATGATATAATCGTTCCGCCTCCTCGCTGCACATCACATGGACCATCAGCGTCTGTTTGGTCTGCCGCATAGCCAGCAGTTTCATATAATGCTGATATTCCACCTCACTCGGCACCCGGTGGAGGAACTGCCGGTATACCTCTCTGATGAAGTCCAATCCTTCGAGCCTCAGCATGGCGTGTATGAAATGGATGACCCGATAATGCTGTGCCAATAACTTTTCCTCCTCAAGCGGTAGGTTACAACACATTTTTTAGCGTCCGGCAAATGAACCGGATATCGCCTTCGGTCAGTTCTCCGTGACTCGGAAGATTGATGCCTTGGGACGCAATGCGGTTGGCTACTGGAAAATCAGTAAATGTCAGACCTTGTTTATACGGTGGAAGGATGTGCATCGGATAGAAGAACGGCCTCGTCTCAATGCCATTGTCTTTCAAGCATTTCATGACCGAGTCCCGCTGCAGTTCCGTATAGCGATTGAGCACGACGCTGAACATCCAGTATACATTTTTGGACCATATTTTCTGAACCGGAAGGGTCAGTCTATCGTCATCTTGGAGATAGTCATAGTAGTGCATGGCGACCCGGATGCGCTGCCGGATGTGCCAATCGATATTTTCAAGCTGGGCGCATCCGATCGCCGCTTGAATGTTAGTCATCCGATAATTGTATCCGATAACGGGATGCCAATATTTTTTGTTTTTGTCGATGCCTTGCCCCTTCAGCAGCCTGACCTTTTCGGCGAGATCGTCATCATTGGTCGTTACGACGCCGCCTTCGCCGGTCGTAATGATTTTATTTCCGAACAGACTGAATGTGGCGGTGTGTCCCAGCGACCCCGCCATTTTTCCTTTATATTGAGCGCCAATGGCCTCGGCAGCGTCTTCGATGACGAACAAATCGTGCTTTTGCGCGATATGCATGATGGGATCCATATTGGCGGGATGTCCGTACAAATGAACGGCAATGATTCCTTTCGTGCGGGGCGTAATCTTGCTTTCAATGGCGTCGGTGTCTATATTCCATGTCTCGGATTCCGCGTCGACGAACACAGGTACCGCTCCGCAGTATGTTACGGCATTTGCCGAAGCCACGAAGGTAAGTGTCGGAACGATTACTTCATCTTCCGGTCTGACTCCGTGAGCCATCAGCGCCAAGTGCAGGGCAGTCGTGCCGTTGCTGCAGGCGATCGCGTGCTTCGTCTGACAGAAAGCAGCGAATTGCTGCTCGAATTGATCCAGATACGGGCCGTTGGAAGAGATCCATGTCGAATTCAAACAGTCCATGACATATTTCTTTTCGTTCCCATTCAATATGGGAGTCGCAATGGAATAATATTTGTTCATGATTTTCCCTCCAACTTTCCTGTCTGCGCATTAGTACGGTTCATGACGTTGGTTAATGACGCGGGCCGGCACGCCGACAGCGAGGCATCGATCCGGAATATTGCGGATGACGACTGAACCTGCGCCGAGTACCGACCAGGCGCCAATGGTTATGCCATCGATGACTTTC
Organism: Paenibacillus sp. MER TA 81-3; assembly: GCF_023713585.1. Classification (NCBI taxonomy): domain Bacteria; kingdom Bacillati; phylum Bacillota; class Bacilli; order Caryophanales; family Paenibacillaceae; genus Paenibacillus; species Paenibacillus sp. MER TA 81-3. The sequence continues at coordinate 394,854 of NZ_JAMAWB010000003.1, read as the reverse complement.
GTTCCCGTACCTAAAAAGGCCCCATCTTTGACGTGCACATTCCCGGAGAGACTGCTTCCCGGCGCCACATGGCACGATTCTCCGATGACGGATTCATGGTCGACCGTTGCTCCCGTGTTGATAATGGCATTATCATGGATGTGCGCTTCCGCATTCAACACGGCATGAGGCATGACGGCAATACCCGAGCCTAGCTGGGCCGAAGGGGACACATACGCAAATGGACTGATGGCATTAATCAATGTGAATCCGATGTCTTTTGCATGACGTGCCACCTTGTGCCGGATTCGGTTGTCGCCGATCGCCACAAATGCGTGGCGGACGCCATGATCATATAGATGCGGCAAGATAGAATCATCGCCCAATACAGGCACGTTCAAGGCTGTGCCCATTCCCGTGGCGGCCGTACATCCCACCATCTCTATCATGGGATTGAAGCCTAGCATATCAATGATAACTTTGGAATGTCCGCCTGCGCCAATGATGACCGTCTTCTGTCTGCTGGACACGAATCATTCCCTCCTGACAATCGCATGTCGTATTGTAAGTTATGATTGAAGCGATGGGACGATGTAGGCAGAATAAATAGTTATTATAAAATGGGTGAAAATAGATGGTGATAAGGAAATAAAAAAGATGGCGTCTAGCGGCATCAATACAAAAGCAAAGAAGTAGGTAAATGATAATGGCAGAACAATATCTCCGAGTTATATGATATAGAGTTCCTATTAAAGAGAGTGGATGTGAGATTTATGGAGAAGAGGGAATTCCAACCTACGATCGCTCTTGATGCAGGGGTGAACTACGGGGGGGTTTTATTTTAGAAAATACTATGAAATTTGAATATAAGCGTTACAAACTAGTGTTGGAACACTGTCTATATAAGTTGAACGAAAGAAGATAGCATTCAAAGTCGAACGCATAGGCGGTCAATGATTGCATGAGGGGACTTCATGATTTCATCCATAAACTGCCCGACACGCAGACGGATTTCGGAAACGGTGGAATAAACCTCTTGTCAAAAAAATCTTGAGATAAGTCCAACACCTTCAAGGTCACTTTCTCGCTGGCCGCTTCCGTATGAACCGGGATCATCAGGAGAAGGACTTCTGCAAATTAGCATCCATGTCATCAGCTTTCTTTTCAATTCCAACTCCTCCTTCTCATTATATAAAAGCAAGCAACCACGTTAAGGTATCATACACATTGTCCTGCCCGGTAGGGTCAAAATGTCCTGAAGTTGGAAGGTTGGAGGTCAGGGCAAAGAGGAGATGGGCACGCGAAACGAGCCCGATGCGAATCCGCACCGGGCTTATTCCAATAGAGATTAATGAACCCCGTTATTCTCTTCCGTCCGGGCATTGAACGAATCAAGCTCCACCTGGCCTCGTGTCTGAATCTTCTGTACGGCCTGATCAACACTTTGCTTGTCCGCGATAATCGCTTCGAGTTCTTCCCTTACGATCTCTGCGAACGATGTCTGGAATTCAGGCGGGACTTGGCGGATTTGACGCAGTTCTTCTCCGCTCTGCGGTTTGACTGAATAGAATACCTCAATATCTTCATGATTGAAGCGGTCTTTATTATATGCGGTACGCGCCAGCAGATTCCCTCCGCCTTTGGTACGAGATTGAGCTTTTGCCCATTCGTCGTTGTTGATGAACTTCACAAGCTCCCAGGCAGCTGCCTTGGCGGTAGAGTCGGCCCCGATGCCATACGTTTCATACACAGTGATCTCGTTCGCGGATTGCGGATTGACGGGATCGATCGGAACCGGCACCATTCCCCAACGCAGTGGCTCCTGCGAGGAAGGTGAAGTTTGCATGGTGTGGTTCTTGTCTTCCAACAAACCCATTCTATAATCCCCCGAGACGATCATGGCGGCCCTGCCCGATACGAACAGATCATTATCCGGCGTGATGCTTTGACCAATCGTCAGCTTTTCAGGAAAATAGACAGCATTGGAGGTCATGCTCCGCACCGTTAGCTTCGTTATCCGCCGCCAGCCGTCCGAGTCGAACAGCAATCGTGTCCCTGAAGCATCAATTAATGCGATCTGCTCGGTCTGGGCGATGCGATTCATGAGGCCAAATATAGAATCTTCGGCAGCGAATTCCTCAGCAAACCCGTATATGCGTTCTTCCGGGGAACCTCCAACCGGGAAGTGTGCAGCTAAATCAAGCAATTGTTCCCAGGTCATCTTATCCTGGGGCGGCGTAACCCCGTACTGCTCAAATAAGTCCTTGTTGTAGTATACGGCCGAGCTTACGAATGTGGGGGACAGTCCGTACAGCGTTCCGCGGCCCTGCATTTGAATCGCATGGAGAACTGGGGGGTAAATCCCGTCCAGCGAAAACTTGTCCCGTTTCGTCCATGGTCCCAAATCAATGAGCTTACCCGCAGCCGCCACCGCTTCTAATTCGCTGCCGCCACCAATTCTGAGAACATCAGGCCGTTCCTTCGCGATATGGGCAAGCAATGCCTGCTCATTCTCTTCTGCTGTTAGATTGGGATTATACTCCCGATTCTCGACGAAGTGAAAATCGACATTTGGATATTTGAGTTGAAACTCCTTGCCGAACCGATTATAGAAGTCCTCCTCTCCCCAAGCGTACATAAGTTTTAAGGTAATCGGCTGGTTCGGATCGAAGGGCTCGGTTTCCTTGTCGGCACAGCCTTGCAGCAGCAGGATCAAGCCGAGGAGCAGCCATGCGATGTTCGGTCCGCGAAGCAGATCTTTCATGGCTTATTTTCCTTTCTTGGCCCATGCTTTATCTAGTTCTGATTGTGCTTTCTTTTGAAGACTGGCTAACATGGAATCAAGGCTCTGTGTGCCCTTCAAGACGGATTTGAATGCTTCGCTTCCTTCTTTATAGACAAATTCGCTAATATTGGGAATGTTCGAATCATCCTTCTCTTTGACCGGAGCCAACTTGTAGAGGCCGCTAAGATCGACTTTATTGCCCCACTTCTTGCAGCATTCGTTGGTCGGCAATCCACTCCCCAATTCGCCATCCTTCATGTACCCTTTGGCAAAATCGTCACTGTTGACGAACTCAATGAACTTCCAAGCCGCATCCGCATGTTTCGACTCCGTGCTAATGCCGAACATATGATTTGCTCCGTATGCCGAACTTATCGGATGAGCGGAATTCACCGGCTCCGACACAACTCCCCATTCGAATTTGATGTTTTCCAACTTAAACCCGATAAAAAAAAGTGGGTTCCCTACCGTCATGGCAGCGTCGCCTGCTAGAAAAGCCTTATTTTTCGTGGTAATTGCCTCTTTCTTGGCAGCTTTGACCACCATGTCGAATATTGATTTCCATTCCTTGGTATTGATCGTTATGTTCTTGCCGCCCTTGTTCTTATCCTGAAATGTCAGCTTATACGAGCCTGCGATATCAGAGGCTGCCAAAGAGAATAAGTCATTGTTATATTGAAATCCTGGAGAGCCGGCTTTCTCCTTGAATTCCGCGGCTAACTTCAACACTTCCGCCCAACTCATTTCGTTTTTCGGGTACTTAATCTTGTATTTATCGAATAGGGTTTTGTTATAAAATAGGCCATTCACCATAAATGTCGGCGAAAGCGTGTATAGTTTTCCATTTACTTTCATGGAATTCACAATATTTTGATTCAAATTGGCCAGCTTGATGGATTTGGATTGGGCAATGTACGGCCCTAAATCGACGAGCTTGCCTTCGGCCACATATTCGTCCAAGCTAAGCTGATCGGGCACCAGCAGATCCGGCTTTTCCTTATCCTCCAGCTTACGTAGATCATCACCCCCAAGCAGTGATTTCCCCTTTTGTATCGGGATGACCTTAATTTGAATATTCGGGTATTTGGCCGTAAACGCATTTCCAAACCTCTTGTCAAAAAAATCTTGAGATAAGTCCAACACCTTCAAGGTCACTTTCTCGCTGGCCGCTTCCGTATGAACCGGGAGCATGAGCATAAGAACGCTGCAAATTAGCGTCCATGCCATCAGCTTTCTTTTCAATTCCAACTCCTCCTTCTTCTTGTATAAAAGCTAGCAACCACGTTAAGGTATCATACACATTGTCCTGCCCGGTAGGGTCAAAATGTCCTGAAGTGGAAGGTTGGAGGTCAGGCAAAGAGGAGATGGGCACGCGAAACGAGCCCGATGCGAATCCGCACCGGGCTTATTCCAATAGAGATTAATGAACCCCGTTATTCTCTTCCGTCCGGGCATTGAACGAATCAAGCTTCGCCTGGCCTCGTGTCTGAATCTTCTGTACGGCCTGATCAACACTTTGCTTGTCCGCGATAATCGCTTCGAGTTCTTCCCTTACGATCTCTGCGAACGATGTCTGGAATTCAGGCGGGACTTGGCGGATTTGCCTTTGTTCTTCTCCGCTCTGCGGTTTGATTTTATAGAATGCCTCAATCTCTTCAGGATCGAAATGGTCGTAGCGGTCTTTATTGTATGCGATACGCGCCAGCAGATTACCCCCGTCTTTGGCACGAGATTTAGCTTTTGCCCATTCATCGCCGTTGATGAACTTCACAAGCTCCCAGGCTGCTGCCTTGGCGGTAGAGTCAGCCCCAATACCGTACATTTCAAGCACAGTGATCTCGTTCGCGGATTGCGGATTTACGGGATCGATCGGAACCGGTACAACTCCCCAACGCAGCGGCTCTTCCGGGGGAATGGAATTTTTCCTGATTTGGTTTATAACTTGCAAGTCCGCCGCTATAGAATCGCCCATGACGACCATGGCGGCTCTGCCCGCTAGGAACGGATCATCGACCAGCATCCTGCTTAGATCAACCGTCACTGGAAAATAGACAGAATTGGAGTTCATGCTCCGCACAGTCAGCTTCGTTATCCGCTTCCAGCCGTCCGAGTCGAACAGCAATCGTGTCCCCGAAGCATCGATCAATGCGATCTGCTCGGTCTTGGCGATGCTCTCCATGAGCACAAATATAGAACTATCACTAGAGAATGGCTGAGTAAACCCGTATATCCGTTCTTCAGGGGAACCATCAACCGGAAAGCGCGCAGCTAAATCAAGCACTTGTTCCCAGGTCATCTTATCATGGGGCGGCGTAACCCCATACCGCTCAAATAAGTCCTTGTTATAGTATAGGGCAGAACTCATAAATGTTGGGGACAGTCCGTACAGCGTTCCGCGGCCCTTCATTTTAATCGCGTCAATAACTGGGGGGTAAATCCCGTCCAGCGAAAACTTGTCCCGTTGAATCCATGGCGCCAAATCAATGAGCTTACCCGCAGCCGCTACCGTTTCGAATCTGAAGGGACCAAGTTTCAGAACATCAGGCCGTTCCTTCGCGATATAGGCAAGCAATGCCTGTTCATTTTCTTTTGCCGTTAACTCGGGATTATACTCCGGCTCCTTGATGATGTGAAAATCGACATTCGGATATTTCAGTTGGAACTGCTCACCGAACCGATTATAGAACTCTTCCCCTTCCCAAGGGTACATGATTTTTAAGGTAACGGGCTTGTTCGGGTCGAAGGGCTCGGTATGCTTGTCGGCACAGCCTTGCAGCAGCAGGATCAAGCCGAGGAGCAGCCATGCGATGTTCGGTCCGCGAAGCAGATCTTTCATGGCTTATTTTCCTTTCTTGGCCCATGCTTTATCTAGCTCAGACTGTAATTTCGTGTGAAGTCCGGCTAACATGGAATCAAGGCTCTGTGTGCCATTCAAGGCGGATTTGAATGCCGCATCCCCTTCTTTAAGATAAACTTGCCAGATATCCGCTTGGTTCGGATCATACATCTTTTTGATCGGAGCCAACTGGTAGAGGCCGCTAAGGTCGACTTTATTGTTCCACTTCTTGCAGCATTCGTTAGTCGGTACTCCGGACATAAATTCGCCATCCTTTAGGTACCCTTTGGCAAAATCGTCACTGTTGACGAACTCAATAAATTTCCAAGCCGCATCCGCATGTTTCGACTCGGCGCTAATGCCGAACATATGATTGGCTCCGTATGCCGAACTTATCGGACGGGCAGGATTCACCGGCTCGGATACAACTCCCCACTCGAACTTAATGTTTTGCGGCTTAAGCGAGTGAAGAAGGTATGAATCAGATACCGTCATTGCCGTGTTGCCTTTGAGAAAGGCATCTTTATTCGTCGTAATTGCATTTTTTTTGGCAGCCTTGAGCACCATATCGAAGATCGGTTTCCATTCCTTGGTGTTGATCGTTATGTTCTTGCCGCCCTTGCTGACATCTCGATATGTCAGATTATAGGAGCGTGAGATTGTGTCGGCCAAAGAGAATAAATGATGGTCATAATCAAACCCTTCAACCTTATCCGAGCCCGCTTTCTTCTTGAATTCCGCGGCTAGCTCCATCACTTCCGCCCAGCTCATTTTGTTTTTCGGGTACTTGATTTTGTATTTATCGAATAGGGTTTTGTTATAAAATAGACCTTTGGTCATAAATGTCGGCGAGAGCGTGTAGAGTTTGCCTTTTACTTTCATGAAATTCACAATATTTTGGTTCAAATTGGCCAGCTTGATAGATTTGGATTGGGCAATATAGGGCCCTAAATCGACGAGTCGGCCTTCTGCCACATATTTTTCCAAGCTATCCTGATCGGGCAGCAGCAGATCCGGCTTTTCCTTATCCTCCAGCTTACGCAGTTCATCACCCCGAAGCACCGCTGTCTTTTTCTCGTTCAGTGTCGGAATGACCTTGATTTCAATATTCGGGTATTTGGCCATAAATGCATCCCCGAAGCTCTTGTTAAAAGATTCTTGGGAATAGTCCAATACCTTCAAGGTCACTTTCTCGCTGGAAGCATCCGCCTGACCCGGGAGCATGAGCAAAAAAAAGCTGCAAATGAGCGTCCATGCCATCAGCTTTGTTTTCAATTCCAACTCCTCCTTCTTCATAAGCCTTGTTTTCAATTCCAACTCCTCCTTCTTCTTGTATAAAAAAGCACGACCACGTTAAGGTAGCATACGGATTGTCCTGCCCGGTAGGGTCAAAATGTCCTGAAGTTGAAAGTTGGAAAAGGTCGTGACTCCCAGAGCTTTCTTTTTCCGTCTTTTCATGGTACATATGAATAGAAATCTATTCCAACACAATAATCTATCTATTCTATTGGGGTTGTTTTTAATGAATTTGAATAACAAACGCGTTTCTAAGCTGGACGGGCTAGTGCTCCTGGTACGCATCTTATTTTTTGTGTGGACTCTTCTTCTTTTAAAAAATGAATATTTGGGATCTTTTCTTACCATTGATGCCATCCTATTCATTGTGTTATATCTTCAAGTTCCTATTATTTTGCTAGCATTTCGTTATCAGGCGTATATCATTGCCGATGTATTGATTACAGGCGGATTTTCCATCTACACCGCTATAGATCTCGGTTTTTACTTCATGTTCTTTCCGGCAGCGTTCACGATGGGGTATTTTCATAGAAATACGAAGAACTGGGTTGTGCCTATGCTTGCCATTGCGACTCCTCCTGTGGCAGCATGCTTCTCGCCGGATGCGTCTTGGGGAGCATCTGTGTTTGGCACTTTGTTTTTAGCGGCATGTTTCTACTTCATTGGATTCGGTTTGCGCAAGCTCGGAGATATTATACGCACGGCCAAGCGCAAACTTACCGTCATTGGGGATCATTACGAGATTATTGAACAGCACCCGTTTCAGACGGAACGGACGCTGCGCTTGGAGGAGCGCTGCCAGACCGCACGCGAGACCACGAAGAAGGTCTGTCACCTTCTTACGATAGCAGGGTCTGAGTTGGATGCGCTTCGCCAGCATGTCACTTCAGTAGACGGCATGAAGCGCTTAGAATCGCTGAGAGCATCCATCGTGGCAGAGAGGGATCAGCTTCATGATCAGTTGCGGAGTCTGGAGCAGCCGGGATATGACCTGCCGCTAGAGGACTTTATTGAAGCGGTCGCAGACGATTGGAGCAGGCAAGAGGGCGTTCCCGTATCCTTCCGGAAGCTTGGCAGCGCATATCCGGTCGATCAGGACACGCAGCAGTTATTGTACCGCTGTGCATGGGAGGCGTTGGCCAATGCCTGTTGGCACGGCCGAGCTGGTTCTATTCACATGACCCTGCAATATGCCCCAACGCACATCACGCTGCAGATAGAGGATAATGGAAAGCGGCTCGATTGGCTGCCATTCGGCTCGGATCTGTCTCCTGTGAAAGAGCGTCTGAACAAGCTGGGAGGCGATATGCATCTTTATGCCGGTGTGGACGGAGGAACGATGATGACCGTAACGGTACCGAGCGAAGCGGCAGCTCCCGTCGAACGGATTGAGATTGTAGTGATGGGAGATTCTCCTGCATGGCGCGAGCATGTCGTGAACCTTTTGAACGAAGAACGGGATTTCCGGGCGATCGCGGCAGATCATGAGGCTCAGGCCGGAGAAGTCGTGAAGCATGCACAACCGGATATTATACTGCTGTCCGTACATTGGGATGGAACAGACAGGAGAGATTGGATAGGGCGCATCCGGGAAAAAGGGAAGGGAACAGATACCCGCGTTATCGTTATCGTTAACGAAGGGGAGGAACGTATAAAGGCGGTTCAGGCGCTGCGCTGCGCGGTTGACGGATATGCATCGCAAGAGGCTGGCGCGAAGGAACTCGCCGCTACCATTCGATTCGTGCATTGCGGCGGCAGGATGATCCCGGAAGGAGGGCATGAACCGGTAGGCCGGCACAGCGGAGGCGCACTCGCCCCATCCGTTCGCGTATCAGGCGAGAATCCGTTCTCGTTGACAAGCCGGGAGATGGATATTATGAAGGGATTAATGCAAGGGCTTCGTTATAAAGCCATTGCGTCCCGGCTGCATCTGTCGGAACGCACGGTGCGGAATTACATGCCTTCTATTTATGCGAAGCTGAATGTAAGCAACCGTGATGAGGCGGTGGAGAAGGCAAGGAAGGAATCGTTGATATCGTGAAGGCAGGCCTATGCGCAAATGCATAGGCCTGCTGTTTTGGATCCACGGAATGCCATCGAATGGTCATGATGCCGAGCGGGAAGGACGCTTCTTCGCCTTGCGGGCCGCTGGCAGGTTCGTGACGATGCCGCCGCCGAGGATGGCGATGCCACCGAGCACATATAGGCAGCCGTTTCAGCTTCCGCCATAGTTGAGAAGCGCTTATGCTCTTGAGACCAAGCAGGTCTTGAAATTCAGGATTAGCCGCTACATGCTCTGACATACCTTTGTATTGTATGAGTCTCGTTGCTGGAGCTGTGCCTCTACAAATAGAAATCTCCTTTGTTGAGGCGTTTTATGGATAACGCTAAGGGTAACTCAACAATAGGAGATTTCTTTATTTTTGTCCACAAATATTGTTCAATAAGTTACAAATATAGAGACTTATGGGATAGAAATTTTCGTGAAAAGATTGATGCAACGCTAGTGGTAATTTTGCAGGAATTCCATCGAAAATGTGCTTATATGGCGTAAATTGATGCAGCTATGCAGGATTTTCGCTTATCTGGACCAACCGGACTAGCTGAAACATCTGAATTAACCGGACTAGCCGAACTTTACACTAACCAAACTATATAAGTTGAACGAAAGAAGATAGCATTCAAAGTCGAACGCATAGGCGGTCAACGATTGCATGAGGGTACTTCATGATTTCGTCCATAAACTGCCCGACACGCAGACGGATTTCGGAAACGGTGGAATAGAACACATTGTTGATCACACTGGACTTGAGCCATTTCCAGAGTCCTTCCACGATGTTTAACTGTGGGCTATATGGTGGCAGAAATACAAGCTTAAGCCGATTATTCTGTTCTTTCAGAAACGGCTGAAGCAGCTTTGCATGATGAATCCGGGCATTATCTAACACAAGAACAAGTTTCCCCGTCGGATAAGCCGCGAGGATCTTCTGGAGAAAGGCAAGAAAAGTTTCAGCCGTATAGTGTTCGTCTTCTTGCCAACGATTCGTCCCGTCTCATACGCTCAATTTTTTGATGAGGGGGGCTGATCCGACTTATATCCCAGCCAGTTCAAGCACTTGCCGCAGCTTGTTGATATCAACGATCATATTGTCCAATCCTCCTATATGTCTGGGCGGATATCCGATATCGCATACGATTTCGTAGTAGTCTAGCTGCGCATGATTGCTTATCTTCCAGAAGTAATCATCCGCCACGGTGTGCGGCGTGAGCTCCACGATGTTCGTTCCGGGATTGCAAAAAGCGAAATTAATGTTTCCGCTCCCGAACGGAGCGACAATCGCGTGTGCAGACGAGTAAATGGCTACTTTGTCTTGGGTAGTCAACGGAGTGAGCACGATACGTGTGAATCCTTTTGCGCGCAGCATATTCATGACTTCGTCTTCATTCAGGACAAAGCGCGCATTCGCATCTTGCCGGGTTACATATATTCGCTCGTAACCGTTCACGGGTTGAACTGAATGGTTATCCTTCAATCGATGTCGTATAAATTGATAGGCCCATCTAGGACTCTTGCCCAATATCCAAGGCACTGCGGGGACGACCAACTTGTCTGCCATAAGATGAAAGTCATTCTTGTCCACTTGTATCAATTTATCCATTGGAATACCGAGCATATTCAAGGACTCATATTGAAAAGGATGGGTCAGTTTGCCGATTAAGTATTTATCGATTGCGATCCCGCTCTGTTCCACCAGATGAATGCGCGGTAAAATATCAAAAAACCAATGGCCGAATACGGCTTGGGTGTAACCGACTTCGGGAATGTTCCAACCCCATATGAGGGTAGCCACGGTCTCAGCCCGATATTCCGGGAAGGGCAATTCCTGAATACCGTACGGGTAGTTGTATTCTACATCGAGCAGCCGTTTATTGTCAGGTGTGACGACATAACAGTTCCCCGTAACGACGCGTCCGTTCGGTATAACGGCCACGAAGGCTTCGTCGAAGCTGCATAACGTAGGCCAACGGGTAGAGTCCAAGCCTTTGGGGGCCTGAAGCTGAAGCATTTCTTTCGGGTATATTACCTTGTAAACGTCCTCCAAGCGGTAATTGTTGCTTAACGCATAAGTTATAGCCCAGTCGATCGTTTTTGCGTAGAACTGGTCGGGGATTGGGTACATTTCTCTTCCCTCCGTTAATAGACTCGTTGTCTTACTTTGCGGTGAGCTTTGTTCCCTCTGTTGTGCTGGGAGGGCAGACCGGCATGCATCATCGGGACTACAGTCGTCTTGGCAGTTGCGATAAGGATATTCTTTCTAATAACCCTATGAAGCTTACGAAATTAAGATATTCTATGACCGTTCCGAGAACGGGGGGACGGCGTATAGAATACAGAGACATACATTTCTCGGATGGATCTTGGCTCTAATTTGGGTTGGAAGATAGATTTGGCTTAGGTGGTAGCACACGATGGCAGTCTATTTCACTCACGCAATCATTATAATTTTCATACACTGTCTAGAAACGGATATGAAAATGTGATTGGCGAGAAAGGGGAAGAAATTGTGGGTGATTTCGTAAAGTCTTTCCATCATCATTACTTTGATAGTGAAGTATGGTTGGACACATATTGGTTCGGGCACCGCGTACTTAAATGTCCGCTAGACTTATTTAACTACCAAGAAATCCTGTTCCAAGTTAAACCTGATGTGATAGTCGAATGTGGAACAAATCAGGGCGGAAGTGCTTTGTTTTTAGCAAATATGTGCGATCTATTAGGCAAGGGCAAGGTGATTACGGTAGATATACAGGAAATGGAAAGACCCGAGCATGGCAGAATTTCTTATCTATTAGGAGATACGACCTCTACTGAGATTGTTAACAAAATAAAGGAATCAATATTACCTAGTGATGTCGTATTAGTCATTCTCGATTCCGATCATACAGAACCGCACGTGCTTCAAGAGATGAGACTGTATTATGGGCTAGTATCGGTTGGAAGTTACCTGATTGTAGAAGACACCATCATCGGGGGAAACCCAATCGCTCCTCACTTGGCCCCTGGACCCATGGGAGCCGTGCAACAATTTTTGACGGAGAACGACCAATTCATAGTGGATGAAAGCAGACATAAATTCCATCTTACATTTAATCCGAATGGTTATTTGTTAAAAGTAAAATAATGGGCAAGACGATGGAATGAAACACTACTCATAGTTTTTTCCTATAAAAATGATAGCTTTTATATCTTAGCCAACCTCTTTCATTTGTGTTACAACTGAAAGTAACGACAATGAACGAGGAGTGACAGACATGGCAGAAGTGAAGAAGATCGCCATTATCGCAGGCGACGGCATCGGGCCGGAAGTCGTCAAAGAAGCGGAAAAAGTATTAAAGCGTACGGAGGAGTTGTTCGGGTATTCGTTCGAAACGAGCCACAGCTTATTCGGTGGTATTGCAATCGACGAGAAAGGAACCCCGCTTCCGGAAGAGACGCTTGAGAAGTGTAAGCAAGCGGATGCCGTCCTGTTGGGCGCGGTAGGCGGTCCGAAATGGGATAGCAACCCGAAGGAGCTTCGGCCTGAGACCGGGCTGCTTGGCATTCGCAAAGCGCTCGGGTTATTCTCCAATATTCGCCCGGCAGTCATCTTCGACTGCTTAAAGGATGCGTCTACATTGAAGCCGGAGGTGCTCGAGGGAACGGACCTTATCGTCGTGCGTGAGCTGACCGGCGGCATCTACTTCGGCGAGAAGTTCCGCCGCGAAGGGGAACACGGTCAGGAAGCGGTCGACACGTGCGTATACAACGTGCAGGAAGTGGAACGCATCGTGCGTCAAGCGTTCGAGATTGCTCAGAAGCGCCGCAAGAAGCTGGCCTCGGTCGACAAGGCGAACGTGTTGGAGACGTCCCGCCTCTGGCGCGAGACGGTGAACCGCATTGCTCCAGAATATCCAGATGTGGAGCTGGAGCACGTGCTGGTCGACAACTGTGCGATGCAGCTTCTGCGCCGTCCGTCGAGCTTCGATGTCATCGTGACGGAGAATATGTTCGGGGATATTTTGAGTGACGAAGCGGCAATGCTGACGGGCTCGATCGGTATGCTGTCCTCGGCTTCGCTAGGAGAAGGCAGCTTCGGGCTGTACGAGCCGGTGCACGGCTCCGCTCCGGATATCGCGGGTCAAGGCGTGGCGAATCCGATAGCGACGATTCTGTCCGTGGCGCTCATGTTCCGCCTGACATTCGGATACGAAGCAGCGGCGCAGTCGATTGAGACGGCTGTGAAGGAAGTGCTAGACGCAGGACACCGTACAGGGGATATCGCAACAGACAAGTCGAAGGCGCTCGGCACGACGCAAATGGGCGATTTAATCGTAGCCGCGATGAAATAGGCTTGATGATAAAGGTCGGAGCGTTATGCTTCCGACCTTCCAATCGTATGTCACGAATACCCTGAATCGGTATTTCACCGTAAAGCCTGCCCCGTTATTATCCATCGAAACCATCCTAGTTCGAATTCCTGCCGCAAAAAAATCTGGAAGATATACTTGAATCCATGAACTATAATGTGCCTAAATCCATGTTTAGAATTAAATGGAAAACAAGGGCAGAGGGGGAAATTAGGAGCAACTCGAACTATTCGCTTAATTCTTCAAACGTTGCATCATACAGCCTAAACATTGTTTTGTAACCGGATTCGTCTATTTTAATGCCCGCATCCAACGTTCCGGTCAGCTCCAACGCTCCTGATGTATAGCGCAGCTTCGTATCGGAAGGTACGAACACCATCATAATCTTGTTCCAATAGGTTTCATCTCCGTTGTCGAACGGGCATTCGGCGCCCGGAGCGGGAATGAGCAAGAACCAATGCTTGTCAAATGATAGCACTTCGCCCATATAGCCTTTAATCTTGACTTGCTTGCCGGAAAGCTCCCAAAATTTATCTGAAGGCGTATCTTGTTTCTCGTTATCGAAAAATTCAGACCAGAGCAACGTATTGGAATAGGACTTCTCCGGCTTAGTATTCGGCTCATTGTTCTGCTGTGCGGCGGCGTTTTTTTTCTTGCTGTCTGCATCTGGAGCGGTACTAGCAGTTGATTTATGATTGCCTGCAGTTGAAGGCTTGATCTTGCTCTTCACACTAGTGCCCGTAAGGGGCTGCTGCTTGGCATTAGGCGAAGGATTAGCATGATGCGCCGGACTGACTTTATCCAATGTACTGCTATTCACTGCCGCAGCTGACTCCTCTAATTTAGATCCGAGCTTGGAGTTTGCTGTGGAATTTTTCTTGTTGTTGGCTTTGTCTGCTTGGTTATTTGGCTTCAAGCTGTCTTGCGGCGGCTTCGTTGAGATGTCGCCGCCCGTGGTGCTGCTGCCAGAACTGCCGCCTGCTGCCGTATCCGCTATGTGTGCTATTGCTGTCGCTTCTTCTAATGTCTGCTGATCCACAGCTGCAGCAGCGAAAGATTGAGGTGCGGCGCTATCAGACTGCTGTTGATAATGGCCGCAAGCGGATAACAACAGACTTAAGCTTATTACTGAACCTGCAGCTAGACTATTGAATGTTATTTTCATTTCCTTTTCGCCTCTTTTCCTCGTTGGTCGTCTTTCTCCTGTCCGCTAAGTGCGGAATAATTGAAGGGAATCGACACGATACACTTTCCAAGCCGGTCCGATCGAAGCGACAAAGCCTACAAGCAGTGCCCCAAGAAGAAGCCATCCTTCTCCCGGAACGAAACGTAACGCATCAACATGCACTCCGCTCCATTCCAATATGGAGCTTGCAAAGAAGTAGGTGACGAGGTGTCCAAGCAGCAAGCCAGCTATCGCTCCGATTGCTGTTAAGAACAAGCCTTCGCCAATTAAGACGGACCATAACGTATTGACGTGATTTGCCGATTAAGCGCATGAGGCCGACGTCTTTGTTTCGTTCCGTCACAACGGAGGTCAGGGACAGCAACAGGGAAATAGCCGCAAGCACTACACATAGGATGGAAACGAACTGAACCAACTCTGTGCCTTGATCGACCACGTTAACGACATCAGCTACTGCCTTGCTGGTATAGACCGCTTGGACATCAATACGCTGGTTATATTTATTTTTAATCATCTGGGCGCCGAGCAGCGACTTGGGCTGAACGAGAATGGCGGTTATTTGTTTGTCCTCATCATGCGTTATGCCGTGGACGTGCCAAGCATAATCAACGGTTGTAAATACAGCCCTGTCATCCGCTGTGCCGAGCGGAGGGAGAATGCCGACGATTTGATATTCAAAGTGCTCGTGATCGGGTTCATCATGTTGCTCTTCGTGATTATCCGATGTCGTGTCAAACGAATCGACGCTGCCATGCACCAGACCATGACTCCCGTGAAAGGTGTCACCAACGTGTAGTCCAAGCATGTTCGCAACATGGGATCCTACGACTGCTTCACCGGTTTTGTTGTACATACCGCCAGCTATCAACGAATGATCACCATAGCGCGTAAAAAAGTAGGAGGGTTCTAGTCCGACAATCGGATACCCATTGTAGGAATCTCCAGCTGTCATCGCAAAAGCTTTCGCTACTTCCTGTTCATTCTTCAAATCATGCAGCACTTGGAGCGGAATATTGCTACCCGGTGAACCAACGTGGTAATACGTATTTAGCACGAGCTGCGTCTGACTTCCTTTCGAACCGAGTGTCAGCTCGAATGGGCCATAGCCTTTCTGCGCGCTTTGCTCGACACCCTCACTAGCCTGCAGAAGAACGATGATAAGGGCAATCGTGAGCGTGATGGATAATGCCGTGAGAATGGAAAGTGTCTTTCTATGCATGACGTTGCGCCAAAGGAAGTGGAATATATTCATGCTTGCTTGGCTCCCGTCGCAATTGATGAGCCCCAATTGACCGGACCTTGAATCATGGCATATTGATTTATCGTTGCGATATATACTTGCTTCGGATAGTGTACGGCTAAATGCTGATCGTGGGTAACTGTAATTAAAGTCGCACCCTCTTCTTGCGATAGCGTCAGCAGCAGATTCATTGTAAGGTGTGCCGTTTCATAATCCAAGCTGCCGGTCGGCTCATCTGCAAGCAGGAGTGCGGGACGGTTAATGAGTGCGCGTATCATAGCTACTCGCTGCTGTTGACCTCGCGATAGTTGGCTAGGCAAATGGTTCATACGCTCCTGCAAGCCGACTCGTTCGAACCACTGCTGAATGTGCTGATATCGCTCCCGGCCATTCAAAGGTCCTTCATAGACAAGCTCAATGTTCTGTTTCGCTGTAAGCGAGGAGATGAGATGGAAGTCTTGAAAAATAATGCCAACATGCTTGGAGCGGAAGCGATCGCGCTCCAGCTCCGACATCCGATGCAGAGGCTCGTTAAGGATGATACATTCTCCTTCATCGACAGGCAGTACCCCGCATAGCACGTAGAGCAGTGTGCTCTTGCCGCTGCCGCTTGGACCTAGAAGGGCAATCTGGTCGCCCTCTGATACGTGCCAATGTTCAATGTCAAGGATAGGGATCAACTGTTGCTGATTACGGAAAGACTTATGCACCTGATGAAGCTGAATCATAAGGTCACCTCACTGGAACGGGTAGGATGACGTGTGCCATCCTACCCGATTTTCAAAGTCAATATGGTTATTTCAGTGCAATGCGTTCAGACAAGGAATCCCATTTCAGAGCCTGACCAGTTAATTTGCTGAATGCGTCAAGGTTTAAGTACAGCACGTTGCGGTCTAATTCTGCCGGCAGTGTGCTGGCCTGGCCGTTCACTGTTACCGTGTTACCGTCTTTTACTTTCAAGGTTACTTTTCCTTTTGTGAATGTTGTTTCCTTTGCTGCGCTGTTGTTCGATACCTTGATTTGCAGAGCTTTTGCTAATTCCACTGCAGGGTACATGATGCTGCCTTCACGGGTTACTTTAAATTTCGGGTACAAATGCTTGCTGCGCAGTTCAGCTGTAGCCTTCGTCAGATCCAGTCCTGCAACTTGAGCAATGTCTTTAGCGATATCGGTATTGTCGACTTGCCCTTTGACAAGCTGGCTAATCGGACCATAGGCCCATACGCCTACGTCAACGGCAGAGTGTCCGTGTCCGGACCATCCGACCAAATAACGCTTCGCCATCACTTGGTTAAATGCACCTTCCTGCTTATAAGAGGATCCGTCGCCCTCCATAATGTATTGCGCTTCATCCTCTGTCACATCGGTAAAGCCGGTATATTTCTTGATGAGTTCTTTTACTTCATCTGTTGTGACGGCTTTGGCAAGCTGTGGCCCAAGGAGCTCGGATGAAATCTTTTGTTTATCCCATGCATCCACGTTCAGCTCGTAAATGTTATCGCGTGAGAGCGAGAATCCGCCTGTTTCATGGTCCGCTGTTATTACGACAGAAGTATTGCCGTCTTTTTTCGCGAAGTCCAGCGCTACTTTGACTGCTGCATCAAAGTCCAACGTCTCTTGGATCATAGATCCTAAATCGTTCGCATGTCCGGCATGATCAATCCGTCCGCCCTCGATCATCATCGTAAAGCCTTTTGGATTAGTAGCCAACGATTCAATCGCTTTAGAGGTCATGTCAGCCAAGCTAGGTGTCTCTGTTTTGCGATCAAGCACGTAGTCTACGTGGGAATCATGGAACAGGCCGAGAATTTTTTTGTTCTTTGCCGTTAATGATTTCAAGCCTTTTTTATCGTATACAACTTTATAACCTTTTTTCTCAAAGTCTGGAATAATGGTTTTGTCTTCGCGTTTGCCTTTTTCTTTCTTGCTCACGAAGTGGCGTTTGCCGCCGCCAAGCAGAACATCAACATCGGATGTCAAATATTGAGATGCAATCGCATTTTCATTATCACGGTTGCGGACATGTGCTGCGTATACGGCAGGTGTCGCATGCGTGATACGGGCCGTTGTGACAAGCCCTGTTGATTTGCCGACTGTCTTGGAAGCCTCGATGACCGAGGCAAACGGCCTGGAAACATCCTCGTTAGAAACGCTAATTGCTGCATTGTATGTTTTGTGCCCTGTGGCAAAGGCAGTACCTGCCGAAGCAGAATCTGTTACTTCACCGGACACAATGGTATCGCCATCTTCGCCTTTATCAGCGAAGGTGGTGGCTTGACCCACATATATGCTGTCCAGATTCAGGTGAGGTTGTTTCAGCTTGTTCTTGGAGTAGATTCGAGCTGCCGACACTTGTGCAGGTCCCATGCCGTCACCAATCAGGACGATGAGATTTTTTGAGACAGGCTGAGGCTTTGCGGCTTCTTTCGCTAGCGTCGTTCCTGATTGCATCGCGCCAAGTGGAAGCATGAGAAGTGCCAGACCAATTACTAACGATTTGCGTACATATTTGTTCAACAGTTTCCCCTCCAACTGGTTATATATTTACATCCTTTATTGTAGAGGGGGAATGTCATGTGATTATTAAATGAATGTAAACGGAAATTCAAATGTATATGTAGTTTTTGTTATGGCTCTAATTTAGATCAGTGCTTGACAGTGTAATCAAAGGCTGAACATCAATGAAATACTCGACATTTTGCCAGAGCGATCAAATCGATCATGAAGCCGTAAACAAGAAAAGAAATACATAGTAAAAGTAGTAAAAGTGAAAACAGGTGTTGATTATCAGTATTTCAATGACATAAGTTATAAAATTGGAGACGTGGCTGATCAAACCAGTATTGCTCTATTCAGGGTGGAGGGGGCGATATTCTCCAAGAACACATACGCTCATTGTTATCCATGAGTCTGACCTTAAAAAGTGATCGGATATCAGGAAATCAGTGGCTTTTTTGCGCATAAATGTGTCTGGACATGCTTTGCTTTTATAAACAGATTGATTTACCTTGCAAAGACACTGCGTTTATAGACTCCTTTCGTTCAATCTCCCTACGACTCAGTAAGCGATGAGCATGTCAAAATTTGATTCTTACGGCTCAGGGAGCGATAAGCAAGCAAAGATTCTCTTGCGGTTAAGAAGCGATAGGCAGGCAACTTCTAATTGAAGGGGAGAATTGAAGGGGAGAATGGAGCAAAGGAAAGAGAGTCGAGTGTTAACGTAGGCGGCATCTGAAGAATTCACAAAAAATTAACGTTCCGCACGAAAAATTACAACGGTTCAGGCAGGAGCGGGATGCATGGGCGTAGAAATGATATAATACATATGCATTGTAAACTCTATTGAGAATGGTTCGCAATTTAGTCATATTTTATAATTAATATTAATAAATAATGATTATAATCTTGACATCATTATTATCGAATGATAACATTCAATATGGAAGTTGTTCTACAGCAACAAGCCTATTAACCCGTGTGAATCATTATTATTGATATAGTTCAAGGAGGAATTCAACATGGCAGAACGTTTAGTTGGCAGACCCGCTCCAGAATTCAACATGGAGACAGTAAATGGCGATGGACAAAACTTCGGTGCAGCATCTTTGTCCGATTATCGCGGCAAATGGTTGATTCTGTTCTTCTATCCGCTTGATTTCACATTCGTATGCCCGACTGAAATTACTGCGTTGAGCGATGCGGCTGGCGAATTCAAGAAATTGGATACTGAAATCGTTGGTGTATCGGTTGACTCCATCCATAGCCACCGCGCTTGGATCAACACAGCGAAAGAAGACAACGGCCTCGGCAAGTTGAACTTCCCGCTTGCTTCCGACATTACGAAGAACGTTGCACGTGATTATGGCGTTCTGATTGAAGAGGAAGGCGTAGCGCTTCGCGGTCTGTTCATCATCGATCCGGAAGGCGAAGTGAAATACCAAGTCGTTAACCATAACGACGTTGGCCGCAGTGTTGAAGAGACACTCCGCGTATTGCAAGCATTGCAATCCGGCGGTCTGTGCCCAATTAACTGGAAACCAGGCGACAAACATTTGGTAGCGAAGTAAGCATTGCGCTTGCCGCATCCATCTGCACGAACATAGCAAAGCCCCGGCGGAATTATCCGTCGGGGCTTTGTAGATCAGTTGAACGCTAATTATAGGGCATTGCTTAAATGTTCATACTTGGCCAAGTACTTCAGCACGGTGTCCACATAAGTAGCATGCGACCACGTTAGCGGCGCGACCGAGACGGGACTGCCGTCAAACGGATCAAGCTGCTCCGACAGAAGACCGCTCGACAGACTATGCGCTTCGACCCAGCGCAGCGTGTCATGGGCTTGCTCCAGCTGGGCAAGCGTTGAGGACATCGCAATGTCATAGCTCGCGAACCATAAAGTGCATATAATCCATGGATTGCCCGGAGCGAGGCCCATATCGGAGCAGCGTTGAAAGTAATAATCGCGATAGTAGCGGGCGATGCCCCCCGTGCTGCTTCGGATGGAGAGCTTCTCTTTTAATGACCGCATCGTGGACAATACACGCACGTCGTCCGCCGGCAGCACACCGAAGGCATAAATGCCGAAGATGCTGCTTTCCGGTGTCGTGTCCTGTGCCCACTGGCCGTCTTGCCGGTATAAGCCGCGTGCAAAGCGCTGTTCCTCCTCGTTCCATAAGTGGGTCACGATGCCTGCTCGAATCTCTTCCGCAGCTTGGCTGTACCGCTGCGCCCGTTCGTCATCTCCGAATAAGGCAGCGAACTTCGAAGCAGCGGTAAGGCCGCCGTACACGGCGGAGGCGGTAAACGTGAATATTCCGTACCGCTCCTCCCATAAATCATAGCTTGGCAGCGGCAGTCCCAGATTCGCATCACGGTAATGAAGCAGGAACTTCGCCGCCTGTCGGATGAGCGTCTGATAGAGCGATTGCGCCATTTCTATATCCCCGTGCTGCTCGTAATCCTGCCACAGGGCGTACAGGACGAGTGCCGTCTCATCCTCTTGAATCGGCAGCTGCTGCTTGCCATCATGAATATAAGGGTGCCAGCTCGAACCGACTGTCCCATCCGGGTTATATTTATGAAGCAAATATCCGTCGGACGTCAGCGCTTCGGCACAGAAGCGGAAGAAAGGCGCAATCATGCCATGGTAGCCGGCCGCAGACATAGCCTGAGCGACTAGCGCGCCGTCACGCGGCCACATGTAGCTGTAATGATCGCGATTGTATTGCATAATATCCGTGTCGTTCGCCGCGATGATGGCACCGTTCACGTCCGTTTGAGAGCGCACGATAAGCAGACTTTGTTTATAAAGCCGGATCAGCTCGGGTTCGAGATTCGCAAAGGAGCGACTCTGTTTGTTCACCCAGCGTTTCCAATACGTGCTTACCCTCTCGATAAGGTGTTCGGGGTGACTGCTGCGTACATATTCATTAAGCCGCACGACCTCTTCCAGACTGGTTCCGGCGCTGAACCAATAGTAGGCTGTTCGCTCACCAGAAGCCGGCACTTCGGTACGCAAGCTGAACGTACTGTCTACAGAGCCTTGAGCAATGTCATTTCCCATCAATTGTCCGTCCTCGGCGTCCTTCCACGTGCCCTCGGCTTGGTGGAACCGTTTAATGCCTGTCGAATATTCATAGATGCCTTCGAGTGTGCCATCCTGCCGCGTGCTTATGCCGTTGAACATGAAGTAGCGGTCCTTCTTATAATGAAAGAGCGTGCCGTTATTTGGGTAGTACACCGCGGTATCGCCCACTTCTGTTTCATTGATGACTAGATCCTGATGGAAAAATAGGCGAACTTTACGCGCAAAGGGATGGTGGTTAACGATGCGGATTCGTCTGAGAAAAATGGTGTCCCGCTGATGGACGGCATCATTCATATATAACGTCAGCCCTAATCGGGGATGTTCGGCTGTCACGTCCGTAACGAGGGACTCTTCGACGTAACCTAGGCGAAAGTCCCATTCCGGGTGATCCAACCAACTGAATTGTCCGTCGACCCACACGCCGACACGGCAGCGGTAACCGCCTACGTGATTTAATTGGCCTACATAAGGGAAGTAGACATCACGTATATAGGTATGCTCATCCAAGTTGACTAGGAATTTTCCGTTTCCTACGACGAGATGTCTAGGCACGTCATCACTTCCTTATCAAAGGTTGTGTATACTTTAATTTCCCCGCAAATTCATGAGCCAGAATTTGCGCCTTCATGGAGCTGTCCGCCTGCGCGATAATATGAAACAGCGGCTCATCCTGATCCGGTTGAATGAGAACCCAGCCTTCTTCCGATTGAATGCGAACCCCATCCAGAAATTCTGCCTGAACCGATTCCCGACGGACCCATTCCATCAGCTCCCGCATCATTCCGCCTTTCTCGTGCAGGGCACAAGGGACTTGCTCCTTCGCCACATGAATCGACGGCATGCTTGCAACAAGCTCGCGCAAGGAGCGCTGTTCGGCTGCCATAAGCTGAAAAATGAGACTCACCGCATATAAACGATGGGCGAACGGGGAGAAGGGCAGCCCATTCGTTGCTTCCATACGGGCGCGCAGCGGCTCTTTCGTCCGGATGATGCGGATTCCGCACTTCACGGCGACTTGCTCTAGTGTAATCGGAGCGCTGACAGGAACGCCTATGCTCGCATTGATGCTTGACTTCGCCAAGGCGAGCACGATGAGGGGAAGCAGCGTGTCTTCATGAATGATCGTTCCTTCGTCCGTAACGAGCTGGAAGGTGCCGTCTTCATTCAACATGACGCCTATCTGAGCCTGAACATTGCGGACATGCTCGATGATGGCCGCTGGATTTGGCTGCGCCGATAGGGTATGTACCCTCGTTCCGCCCAGCATGGAAGCGAAGCGCTCCGTTGTGGAAGCTTCGGACGGCGAGGACTGTACGATGATGGAAAAACAAGCATCCTGGATCAGTTCGAAATCGACCGCACGGCGCAGCGCTTCGATATAATCCGGGATGGCATGATCATATCCTTTCCATCGTCCAATCCGATTGGTGGCGCCTCTTGCAAAATCCTCTTGTAAATAAGCATTTTCAACTTTGCGCTCCAGGCTCTTGGCCATCGGCATACCTTGGGCATCCGTCCATTGTATAAAGACTTGTTCATTCTTCACATCGTTGCCAGCCACGCAGAGCTGCACGTGAACCGCACCGTCGGCCTTCAGTGTCTGTACAGCAAAGCGAGTGCACTCCATGGAGACAACGCCGATGTCGATGACATGGATGCCGAGCGAACGGAGGCCGGCGGCGAACACGCTTTTTAATAGCGTATCAAAGGAATGCATTCCTGAACCGAGGACAATAGCAGCGTCGGAGGGGAGAACGGAGCCATATGCGGCTGCAAGCTTCCCGACAAATTCGGGGGTAATGTCTCCATTCGGTCTGCCGACAATCCCTTTGCCGCCGAAGAGGGAGGCAGGCACCTCTTCACTCCATATCAACGAAGTATGAACCGTGCTGTGAGGTTGGATCTTTTTGTCCGGCCATAATTTTACTTGAGAGCGAATATGAGACTTATCTCCCAACACGCAGCCGTGCCCGATGACGGCTCCTTCTTGAATGTGGACATCATTGCCAATCAGCGTGCGGTGCAGCACGATCGCATCTTGGATGTCGCAGTGGCTGCCTATAAGGCTGCCATCCCATACGATGGTTCGTTCCAGCGAGCTGTACGGATGAATCACATTCCCAGAACCGAGGATCGTATAAGGCCCAACAGCGGAGGAAGGATGCAGCGTGCAGCCTGCTCCGATATAGGACGGTCCGCTGAGACGTATCCGCGAAGGCAGGCGCACCCCATGCTCCACAAATAAGCCTGGCATCGGTTCGGAAGCCGGAATGCGCACCTCGACTTTCCGGTCAAGCATATCGAACTGCGTCTGGCGATATTGGTGCAGGCTGCCGACATCTGACCAGTATCCATTCGCTACATAGCCGAAGAGCGGCTTCTCCTCCCGCAGCAGGGCAGGGAAGAGCTGCAGGCTGAAATCATAGCTTTCCCGTTCCGGAATCCACGACAATATTTCAGGCTCCAGTACATAAATGCCGGTATTTACCGTGTCGCTGAATACTTCGCTCCAGCTTGGCTTTTCCAGGAAACGAGTCACTTTCCCCTCTTCATCTGTCATGACCACGCCGTAATCCAACGGGGAATGGACTTGCGTCAGCACCATCGTGGCGAGTGCATGCTTCTGCTTATGATATTGGATGGCTTGACGCAGATTGAAATCAGTCAAGGCGTCGCCGCTAATTACGATGAAGGTCTCGTCTAGGAAGGAGGAGGCGTTCTTGATGCTTCCGGCTGTCCCGAGCGGAGTGCCCTCCTCAAAATACTGAAGCTGCACGCCGAAGTCAGACCCGTCTCCGAAATAGTTGCGAATGACATCAGGCAAGTATTGAACCGTGACCGCGATCTGGTGAATATCGTACCGTTTCAACAACTCGATAATGTATTCCATACAAGGGCGATTCAATAACGGTACCATAGGTTTCGGTGTCTTTAGCGTAAGCGGCCGCAGACGTGTTCCTTTTCCACCAGCCATGATGACGGCTTTCATCGGGCGATCACTCCTTCATATACTTGTCTCGTAGACACGGCTATTGTGTTCCAATCGTATTGCGTGCGCACCTTGTATAGCGCTGTGGCAGCCATCTCCGCCGCGTGCTCTGGATGCAAGAGCATGTCGGTCACATGCCAAGCGAGGGATTCAATATGTCCTGGCAGTGCTTTATAACCATCAATGCCATGGTCAACGATTTCTGCCAATCCGCCTGTGTCGGATACGACAACCGGCGTGCCGAAGCGCATGGCTTCCAACGCAACGATGCCGAACGGTTCATACAGACTCGGAAAGACGCAGACGCGGGCGGATTGAATTAGCGCATCTCTCGTGTCGTCTTGAACGAATCCGGCAAAATGAACCTGCTCCCCCAAGCTCATAGCTTGAACTTGGCCTTCTAGCTCCTGCTTCATCGGACCGGTACCTGCGATAATAAGCTTGGCATCCGGTACGGACTGCAAAATGCGGGGCATTGCTTCAATGAGCACATGTATGCCTTTTTCAAATACGAGCCGTCCGACATAGAACAGAAGCGGGGGCCCGGATGCGGGAACGGCTGCTCCGGATAAGTTTTGTATCGCAGCAGACTCCGCTCCAATTTCGACACCATTCGGAATCATCGTTATTTTGCGGCGCGGCAAAGAGAAGATCTGCTCGACCTCCTGCACCATAGAATGACTGCACACGATGACATGCTCTGCTTCTTCCGTAAGCTGATATTCCATCTGATGAATGCGCTGTGGCAGCTCACCTTGAATTCGGCCGTGGTTGCGCCCGTGCTCGGTCGCGTGAATGGTCACGATGAGCGGACAGCCGAATGTGCTCTTTATGTCTTGGGCAGCAGGATAGACGAGCCAATCGTGGGCATGAAGGAAGTCGAAGGTTAACCCCCTGCTCACCAGCGCATCTACTCCGTCAGACATGGCCGCGTTCATTTGGAATACCCAATCCATAAAGTCTATAGGGGTGACTGAATGTATAAGGGCAACGCGATGCACGTGCACGCCGTTCATCAACTCATAGGATGGAGCGTCCGGGACTTCACGCGTGATCACATGCACCTCGCACTGCTTCTCCGCCAAATGGCGGGACAGATCGTACACAGCCCGGGATAAGCCACCGACGATGAGAGGCGGGAATTCCCACGCCAGCATGAGGGTGACTTTCGCCTTGGGACTTGTGGAAGGGGGGGGAGGAAGCGGCTGGAGAACGGTGTAGAACGGCATATCTGTCCTTCTCGGCGAGCTGGAATCCGGAAGCAGAAGGCGATAATCGGCTGTCTTGAAGCATGGATATTCCGCCTCCATCTTCTCTAGCTGAATCAGGTCATACACCCCTTGTTCAAGCATATCCAACAGCAAATGACAGCGCCCAAGATGCTGTCGGGTCCGTTCGGCGGCATATTCCGTCACCGTGCCGGCATCCAGGATGAAAGCCCAGTCACTGCTGGCAGCCAGCATCCACTCCTTCAACGCCATATTCATGATGCGTTCCTGCACGGGTCTGAACCCCCAGCTGTCCCGCAGCCGCTGTGCATACTGCAGCAGACGATCTTCCGCATGATGAAGATGCTTATATATCCAGTCGTTGCGCTCTTGCAGCCATACGTCGGCGTATCCGCCGCGCCCCCAGCTGCTGAAGGTCAGATCCGTCTGCTCGCTGTCCGGGTAGGCTGCAATATAGTCGCTTGGCGCGACGAACTTCGTCCGCTGCTCATGCTGTTCCCCGCGGGCGTGCTGCTCGCGGAACAAGGCTTCCACCCACAGCGGCCCTTCAAACCACCAATGGCCGAACAATTCTGCGTCATAAGGGCAGACGACGAGAGGCGCCCGATCCATCCATGACTGCGCTTGAACCAGCTGACGCTCGCGGCTGTCCAAGAAATGCTTGGCGTGTTCCCGCACCTTGTGCAGAGCCCAATCCAAACGGTAGGGAGTTTTGTCTGAGCCCGCTCCTGTTATGCGGTAGTATTTCATTCCCGTGTTAAGCCTTGCTCCATCCTCCAATATATAGGGGAGGATATAATTCCATTCCGCTTCGTCATTCCAGCCCAAATCAAAGCCGATGTCGCGGTAATATTCCCGATAATCGCAATCTCCGGGGTAGCCTTCATAGCTGCTCCAGACTTGATGGGACGACTCCGGGTCCCGGGCAAAGGCGAACACACCGTCTTCGGTCATGGCAGGCGCATATTGAAGTCGGTGCGGCTGGGGCTGTGCCGTCAGTAATCCATGATGATCGACCATGAAATACCGGATTCCACTTGCTTGTAGGAGCGGCGACAGCTCGGGGGAATAGGCGCATTCCGGCAGCCATATGCCTTCTGGCCGATGTCCCAACAGCCGCTCGTGTTCACGTGCTCCGATCTCAATCTGAGCGTGGGCCATCACCGGATGCTTGATGAGTGGAAGAAAGGCGTGGGTGGCGGCGCAGGTGATGCATTCCAGCCATCCCTTCTGGATAAAATGACGGAACCACTCGATGACGCGGCCCCGACATTGACGATACATATGCAACCATTTGAGCCAACGCTCAAGATACAAGGCGGCGACGTTCTGCAGCTCGTTGTTCGTGCGAAGTCGCTTCGTCTCCGAACGCGCGAGCCGGATGGATGTCTTCAGATGCTCTTCAAATCGGGTCTGCATAAGCTTATCCTCCATCATCGACAGGAGCGTGGGCGATAGCGTCATCGTAATGCGGAACGGAACGTTATCTTGTTCAAGTCGGCGGAACACGTCAATAAGAGGCAGGTACGTCTCCATCATTGCTTCGAAGAACCAACGTTCTTCCAACGAATTCGGTCGATGCGGGTGACGCACATAAGGCAAATGCGCATGCAGGATAAGGGCAATCTGTCCCTGATTCTGCATTGGCGCATCTGACGGATACAGTATAGTTCCCTTCATTCACGGACTCCTTCTCGATTCGGATATAGCGTGTAGGTTGAGAATTGTTCAAAGGGTGAGGATGAGTCGGACGACGGAGCTTGAGATGATAACGAAACGATGCGTGTTGACGTCTGTTCCGAATCGGTGGATGCTGACGAGAGATTATGGGGAGTGCGAACGGCTGCAGAGCGTGCGATTGGTATAAATTGCAATGATGAGTTAAGAATACCGTAATCTGCTATATAAGATTGGCCCGGCTCGATGGAATGAATATAGATGGAATCCCCATCATGTTCTAGATGATCTAGATTCACATCGAAATATTGGACCGAACTGGACAGCAGCTCTCGTTGGTCCGTCACGGCATATATTCGAATTCTCTTGGTGAATTCATACCAACTCATGCGGTAGTGTCGTTCTGTGGCTGCACGTTTACGCTCGGATATGTCCCAGTACGCAAATAAGGTGCATGGATCTTTGACCATAAGATGCATAACTGAATGATGCTGGCGCGAAGACCATTTGTCCTTGATAGGTGAGCGGATGAGAGTTCTCCCCCTTTCGATAACATGGGTTCATATATATCCGGTACGGTCCGGTTTCATGTCAGATCGTTTTGTGAATATTTGAAAAGCGTTGTGAGAACCTATGAAAACAAGCGCAAAAACATTGGGGTCAAAGCAACTGCAGCGGCTTAATCAACAATGTTTCTCCGCAGGTTTCTTCATTACGCTTTCCGTCAGACGCATGAATTCGTCATACCGGTTCTCCGAATGAAGCAATCGCTCATACCAGCTTTCGGATACCGACGGATAGGCCGCCGTTTCCCCGGTAGCATAGTGTACAACCAATTCATGATTCACTTCGTCGTAGCGTAAATAGTGAATTTGCTTAGAGGACACAAACAGCACATTCGGTTTCATACGCAAGCCCCCATTTCAGAGATTGTTCCACATCTATATGCGTTACAGCTTGACGATATACGTGAACACGGACTTGAAATAGGTCATTAGAAGGAAGTTGTAGTAAAAAAAAGGAATTGAGCGGGATAGCGGCGAATAAGCTACAACAATCTAGTCTTCAATGGATCCATGCGAGGAGGGAGAACATGAGCTTTTGTTGTGGAGCAAGCATGATTGGGACCAATGGTACGCTGCAGCATTATCGGACTCGGATTCATAATGTTCCCCTGTTGCTTTGCCCAGTATGTCATCGCATTGAAGTGCATTTTTTAGTGGAAAATGAGTATGAAATACTGGCGGAATATGCACAAAGTGACGGTGCGGAAGAGGTCGATTTCCGTGATTACGTCACTTCGGAAGACGGTCGACTGTTCGAGAACTGCATCAATCATGAGAATGATGATCCGCTCGAACTGGTGAAGAACCAGATTGACAATGCGCTGGACCTGCTGGCTGTGGCGAAGCAGTGGAACGATACGCAGTGGGAATCTCAGTTGAAGCGCCGCCTGGCGCTGATGAGCCGCCGCAAGGCGCAGTTATTGAAGCAGAAATAGGAAATTGAAGGTGATTGGTATCGCAGCGGATGCCAGACGGTAAAAGGCGATGGTTGTCATAAGTCCTGAAGCGCATTGGCGAATGCTGGGCCGATTCGGCTAAGGCGGACGAACTCGCCTTCTTTCACATGCATACCCTCGCGCAGCGCCTTTAAATTACCTTTAGAGGATGCGAGTTTATTTGTCTATTTTCGACATAATAATTGGTTGACGTTTTTGCCAAAAGTTTACTATGATGGTACTGTTGGAACGAACCTATGGGACGGAAACGGTTGCCGTATAATGAGGTGAGTCACAATTGAATGCGCTGAGTGCGAAGGAAGAACGTAATCAATCGGAATGGAAACAACGGTACATCAATGGGTTGCGGCACTATATCCTGAACGGCGGCGATCAAGACTTGCAGCAAGTGAGAGATTCGGCCTGCGCTACGAATCAATTGAACCCACAGGATGTATTAAGCATCCATGAGGAAGCGTTGTTCACCGTGCTATCCCATGTCGAAATGGATGAAGGCATCAAGGTGCTTAATCGTTCGTTCATTTATTTCATGGAATGGATTACGGCTATTAAGACAGAACAGGGAAGCAAGGAGGGGAATGCAATGGTATTAGACCCGATTCGCGAGCCTTGGATTCAGTCCGCACAGGCGTTGTGCTCCACCCAGAGCGTACGCAATAAGTATGAGAATGTGCTGCAACAGATGGATAGCGGAATTGTGCTGTTTGACAGCAGCGGGGTACTGTCCTTTATCAATGTAGAGACGGCGAAGCTGCTCGACATTCCCCGCAAAGCGCTGGTCGGATGTTCCTTGCGCGAATTGCTCTTCCACCCGCTTTTAAAGAGGGACAAGCGTAAAATGATTTTGCGACTGTACAAAGATACCATTTTAACAAGAAAGCGCTATCATGAATTCTCTGACCGAAATGATAGACATTATCTTGTTACTGTAACATACGGAGACCAGATGGATGGCGACTACCTGTTCAGCATCAAAGACGTGTCGGATTTCAAGCGAATCGAACAAACCGCTTATCAAAATGATAAACTGGCCATACTCGGCAAGATTGCAGCGGCCATCGCCCATGAAATCCGCAATCCACTGACCTCTATTCGCGGCTTTATTCAATTGCTGCGTCCGCATTTGATGCAACTGGGAAAAGAAGAGTATGCTCGGATTATTTTAGCTGAAATTGACCGGGCCAACGACATTATTTTCGAATTTCTGAACTCTTCGAAACCTTCAGCTCCGATGACCTCAGAAGTTCCTATCTCATCCCTCCTTCGAGAAGTGGTCCTCCTCACCGAAAGCGACGCGCTCATGAAAGGCTGCGAAATCGAATTGATGGATCATCCCGAGGCAGGCTCCCTTTTTGTATCAATCGACGTCAAGCAAATTAAGCAAGTCATTCTAAATATGATTCGCAATGCCATCGATGCGATTGACCACGTTCACACCAAGCGAAAAGGACTCATTCGCATCTCGACTCAACAAGAAGGAATGTATGTGTCCATCAAGATTCACGACAACGGCAAAGGCATGGATCATAAGACGTTAGATCGATTGTTCGATCCCTTCTTCACTACGAAGGAAGAAGGCACCGGTCTCGGATTGTCCGTCAGCTACCGGATTATTAAAAATCACGGGGGGACGATTACGGTTGACAGCAAGGAAGAGGTGTGGACGGAATTTATCATACGACTGCCGTTGGCGTAATGTCGGATAACACATCATCCCGAGGTTGAAGTCATTTTGAATGGGCAAATGGCCCTCCGTCTCGTACCCGATTTGAACTTGTGGTACAATATGGAGGGCATTTGGCATCATCATTTTTATACAAAGGGATGGTACATAAATGAAACTAGCAAATGTGACATGGTTGAAAGATGTTAAGGTTCAAGTACAAGCCTCGGCATCAAATCAAGTTGACGCGGACGCCGTAGTCGTTATCGGTACCAAAGCGGAATTCGAGCAGGCGGCAGATTTCCCTGGTGCAGAAGCATGTGCGGAAGCGGTGCGCCGCGGATTGTTCGAAGCAGGCTGCTGCAAGACGTATGTTGTTCCAACGGGACAAGATCATGCGCCTGTGCTTATCGCCGTTGGCCGCAAAGAGGAAGCGTTAACGGTCAAGCAAGTGCGTTTGATGTTGGCGGAAGCGGCTCGAGAAGCAGTGAAGCTTCGTCTTGGCCGCGTGTCCGTTATCATTCCGCAGGAGCTCGTGCAAGCTTCGGCGGAAGATGCGAAGATGATGGCTCACGCGATGGTGGAAGGCTTTATGTTAGGCGCTTATCAACGCGTCACGTATAAGAAAGATGCAAAGCCGGCGCATGCATTCGCATCGTTCACGCTGTGCGCGGAAGGTCTTGCCGAAGCGGCTTGGACAGAGGGCGCAGAACGCGGCAACGCATATGCGTACGGTACGACGTTTGCCCGCGATTTGACGAATCTGCCGGGGAACGTATTGGTTCCAAGCACGCTTGCAGAAGCGGCGCTTGAGCTTGCGAAGGACAGCGGCTTCGAGGCACACGTTCTCGATGAGTCGCATATCGAGGAGAAAGGCATGGGCGGTCTTCTCGGCGTCGGCAAAGGCAGTGTGAATCCGCCACGCATGATAGTATTGAAATATCAAGGCAAGGACGAATGGACAGACGTCTGTGGTCTCGTTGGTAAGGGGATTACGTTCGATACGGGCGGTATTTCCTTGAAGCGTGCGGGCAATATGGACGAGATGATTTGCGATATGGGCGGTGCAGCGGCGGTATTGGGCGCGATGGCAGCGATCGGTCGCATTCGTCCGCAAGCGAACGTGCTGTGTGTTGTCGCTTCGGCAGAGAATATGCCTGCGGGCAATGCGTTGAAGCCTGGTGATGTGCTGACTTCCTACAGCGGACGCACCATTGAAGTGCTCAATACGGATGCAGAAGGCCGTCTTGTCCTTGCAGACGGTATGACGTATGCGAAGGAGCTTGGCGCAAGTAAGCTGATCGACGTCGCAACGCTGACGGGCGCTGTCGGTGTGGCGCTTGGCAGCATTACGACTGGCGTCGTAACGAACAACGAAGAGTTCTTCGGCCAGTTCAAAGCGGCTGCGGCGCGCACGAATGAGCTGGTATGGGAGCTTCCTTCCAACCAAGAATATTGGGATATGCTGAAGAGCGACGTAGCTGACGTTCGCAATGCCATTCCAGGCGGCGCAGGCACGATTACGGCAGGTCTGTTCGTGGGCACCTTCGCCGATGATCTGCCTTGGGTGCACTTGGATATCGCAGGCACGGCCTTCTTGGCCAGCGGACGCGGTGTCGATCCAAAAGGAGCGACCGGGGTTATGGTGCGCACGATTACGGAAACGGTGCTTGCGCAGTAGAGACGTGCATTTCGCGCATTACTAATATATATGGATTCGAATATACAACAAGGGAGAGACCATTGGGTCTCTCCCTTGTTGCTTGTAGAGATAGTTCACTCACCTTGTAGGGTTATGTGAAGTCTAGTTTGTTATCGTAGTTCGATAGCTATCCTGTCGGAGCGTGTGTACGCTTCTTCGGAAGGCGCCCGTGAACCGATTTCTGCGTAGCTGCAACTTTTGAAGTTGGCTCTGCAGGCGACCGGCGGCTAATCACGTTGTTGACGATGAGCGCGCACACGATAAGCAGTGTTCCGAACATCTCCGCTCCAGAAATGGAGTAGCCTTGAATGACAGAAATAATAAAGGTGGTCGCGGGCACAAAATTGATGAACAGCATCCCGTTGATGGCATGCAATCGTTGAATGCCTTGAATCCAGCTTAATAGAGCCAGCAATCCGGCGACGACAATCATGAATAGCATCTCAGGCATAATAGTAACGATGCTGCTGACAGCCGGCGTATCGACGATTCCAAGTACCGTCATTATCAATACGATGGCAAACGTAGTGACTCCGCCGTATAGCGAGGTTAGTGCCGAGAATCGCAGCGCTGACCAACCCGAGAATTGATCGCTGCTCACGGTGAAGATTACCCAGCCGGTTACACCGGCGAACACCGACAGCAGGGGCAGCAATTGCAAGCCGCCGTTCGCAAGTGTTGCGAAATCCCCTTTCGTGACGACGAAGAGCACACCTATGAAAGCAACGATGACACAGCTTAAGGTCCAACTGTTCGGACGCTTGCGGGAGACCATCCATACGAATAATACGGCAAGCATCGGCATGAACGACTCCATAATCGAAGCGAGCAGCACTCCTGACTTGCCAAGCTGTTGCTGCCCCCAGAATACACCGAAGTTATATACGGTAAAAGCGAGTGTACCGAGCACCCACAGCTTCAAGCCGCGGCCTTCGGTGCGGAAAGCCCGCTTTCCTTCTTTTAAACCAAGAATAACAGCCAACAGCAAGCCAACGACAAGGTAACGAATTCCTGAGAACCAGAACGGATCAATATGATGCAGCGCGCTCTCAGCAATGGGGAACATGGCGCCCCACGCAACAGCGGCGAAGAGGCAGAATAGCGCTCCTTGCCAGAAATGTTTCTTACTCATGATGAATGTTCACTCCTACTGTACGGTCCTGATGTTTGCAACTCAACGAAATTCATCATATGACTATTTTAGTATCTTGTAAAACAATTGAAAGTGATTTAAGAAGATATCACTTAGAATAATAGCTCACACTTACTGTGAAGGATCAGTCATGAAGGAGTCATCAGCATGGACGTAAGTGATATTCATATCTTTATGGCAGTTGTCGAACATGGCAGTGTCAGCCGTGCTGCCGAGGAAATGGGTTACGTTCAATCCAATGTAACGGCCCGCATCCGCTTGCTGGAGCAAGAGCTCGGCCACCCGCTGTTCCATCGTCACCGCAGAGGCATGATGCTGAATGCGGAAGGGCGCAAGCTGCTATATTATGCGGAGCGCATGACTCAGCTGATGAACGAGATAACGAAGGCGTTCCAAGATACGGATGACCCTTCCGGCTCCTTGCTTATCGGCTCGGTAGAGACCGTCGTCGGCTTGCCGGATATCCTCAGTCTATTCTATCAGAAATACTCAAAGGTAGACCTTTCGTTAATGACTGGCGTTACAGAGAAGTTGACGGAAGAGGTGCTTGAATATAAGTTGGACGGCGCCTTCGTCTCTGGACCGGTGACGGCAGCCAATGTGGAGCAGCATCCCGTATTCGACGAGGAGCTGGTGCTCGTCTGCGGCCGCGGCGTCATGGAGGGGCAGATTCGGGATTATTATGTGCGCGATCTGCTGCATCGGCCGCTGCTTGTATTCCGCAAGGGATGCGGTTATCGTGCCAAGTTGGAGCAATGGCTGCAACAAGAGGGGATTTCGCCCACGAAAGTCATGGAGTTCGGTACGCTCGAGACGATTATCGGCACCGTGGTTGCTGGACTCGGCATCACGGTCGTACCACGGGCGGCAATCAGCAAATTAGAGGAGGAAGGCGCACTGCGGGTGTTCCGTATTCCTCAGCCGTTCAACAAGGTGTCGGTCGTATATATTCGCAAGGGAGACGCATATCTGAGCGAAGTGGAGCGGCGCTTCATGGAGACGATCGAGGAGATTCGCAGAAGGCGGGGAGGCCATATCCCGCTGACGACACTATAGATAACAGGGATAACATAGCAGCGCATGAATAAGACAAGGGTGAATCGTTCCTGAAGGAATGGTTCACCCTTGTGCATTATTATTGTGGAAGGTTGCCGTGATCAAGGCTGCTCCGGTCTGCCTGTGGCTTGGCAGCGGAACATGCCGACGAGCAGGAGCGATTCAGCGCGCAGGAGGCGCATGCTCCTTGCTTGCTTTTTCGAACGTGACGGACAACCATCCATATGGCATAGGCAAAGATAGCGGCAACTAATCCGATTTCTATCCATGGCATTGTATATCACCTTCTTCTTAAGCATAGCCGAGCAATCGCCCGACACCGGTAATGAGGAGCGCAACGATGTAAGCAATGACAAAGGAATATCCGATAGCAAATGCTGTCCAGCCCCATGAAGATGTCTCTTTGCGCAATATTCCGACTGTTGCCAGACACGGGACGTACAGCAGGATAAATGCACAGAACGTAAAGGCAGATAGCGGTGTAAACGCTTGGGCGATTTGCGCTTCCAGCAGCGCTGCATCAGGTGCATGATAGATGATGTTCATGGTTGATACGACAATCTCTTTGGCCAAAAAACCGGTAATTAATGCTGCTCCAGCCTGCCAAGTTCCGAATCCGAGCGGAATGAACAGCGGTGCGAGCAAGCCGCCGATGTAGGCTAAGAAGCTGTCGTCCATCTCCACGCCGAACCCGCCCGGTCCCGCATACGTAAGGAGCCAGATCAGCACCGATCCCCCGAGAATGAAGGTTCCGGCTTTGCGGACGAAGCCTTTCCCTTTCTCCCATGTGCTGCGGAACAGGGTCTGCCATTGAGGCATGCGGTATGGCGGGAGCTCTACGACGAATACGCTTTGTTCTTCCTTCATCATCCGCTTCGTGAAGAGCTTCGCCAGCAGCAAGGACAGCACGATGCCGAGCAAATAAAGCGAGAGGACGACAAGCGCCTGATGACTTTCGAAAAAGACGCCGGCAAATAGGGCATAGACCGATAGACGTGCCGAGCAGGACATAAGCGGTACGAGCAGCGTCGTGACGAGCCGTTCCCGCGGCTGTTCGATCGTGCGGGCGGCCATGATCCCGGGCACGTTGCAGCCGAAGCCGATGACGAAGGGGATGAACGCTTTGCCGTTCAATCCGACAGCTTCCATCAATCGGTCCATGACGATCGTAACGCGTGCCATATAACCCGAGTCTTCGATAAAAGAGATGAACAAGAACAAAATGAAAATTTGCGGTACGAAGACGAGCACGCCGCCCACACCGGCAATAATGCCTTCTTCCAAGAGCGCATGGGTAAAGGACGAGGCGCCGATGGAATCTAACAAGGACGAGACGCCAACGGTTAACGGTCCCGAGAAAAAGGCATCCAATGCATCTGAGAGCGGTGTGCCGATCCATTCAAAGGTCGCTTTGAACATCAAGTACAAGATACCAATAAATATCGGAATGCCGAGCCAACGGTTGGTGACGATAGCATCAATTCGCTCGGTTAACGTATGAGGCTTCCGCTCATTCATGTTCACTGAGGATGACAGCACTTCGCGGATGAAGGAGTTGCGAACCGCCCGCAGATGCTGCGCCAAGTGCAATGCCTGTCCATGCGCACGCAATTGGTTCTCGGTCTCCTCCCCTATCAACTCCAGCTTCCTCTGTTGAGCAGAATCGAGTCTGTTGTGCACCCAATGTTGAACCGTCTCATTGCGCTCTAAGTATTGCAGAGCCACCCAACGAAGAGGCACATTTGCTTCGGGAAGCAAGGCGCTCATTTGCGTAATTGCCGCTTCCACTTCATCTCCATAATGAAGCTGGAACGATAATGGTTCATTCGGGGAGGCGGCTTCGGAATTCGCAGACTGGAGCTGCCCGATGATGTCTGATATGCCATGTTTGCGCCGGGCATTGACCGGAATAACTTTGACTTGAAGCGCTGCAGACAGCTTCTTCGGATCGATGTGGATGCCGCGACCTTCCGCGACGTCATTCATATTCAATGCGATATAGGTTGGAACGCCATACTCCAATAGTTGAACGGTCAGGTATAAATTACGTTCAAGCTGGGAAGCGTCTACGACATTTAAGAGAGTATCCGGGGTTTCATGCAGCAAATATTGAACGGCTACGCC
Source organism: Paenibacillus sp. MER TA 81-3 (assembly GCF_023713585.1). Classification (NCBI taxonomy): domain Bacteria; kingdom Bacillati; phylum Bacillota; class Bacilli; order Caryophanales; family Paenibacillaceae; genus Paenibacillus; species Paenibacillus sp. MER TA 81-3. Next base: position 358,422 of record NZ_JAMAWB010000003.1, on the reverse strand, counting down.
CTCGTCACGGGACATCGGGTGCAGTGAATAAATACCAGGTAAATCTATTAACGCTCCAGACTGACGATGAAGCTGTCCAACTTTTTTCTCGACGGTGACGCCAGTCCAGTTGCCGACATATTCGTAGGAACGGGTTAGCGCGTTAAATAGGGAAGTCTTGCCAGTATTCGGATTGCCGACAAGCGCCGTCGTCCAGGTTGTCATGTGTGCTTCACCCCGATGAGCCGGGCAACGCTCCGCCGGATGCCGAACAATTGTCCGTTGGCTTCGAGCGTAAGCGGTCCGCCGAATAGGCTGGTGCGCTTCATATGCACATGAGATCCTTCTTCCACTCCCAGATCGAGCAAACGTTGGAATATAGTCGAATGGACACGGGTCAAATCGCAGATGCAAGCTTGTTGTCCAGGCTTGAGTTCACATAGAGTGGTGTTGATTTCAGCAGCAGTCGATGGCTGTGTACTCACGGGAATTCCCTCTTTCTATCAGTTTACAGCTTTTCAAATCTCTTAAAGCAATTTGCAATTTGGAATGATAATCTTTATCATTGAGAATAAATTGAACTTACCATATGATTTATAAAAAACATGTAACATTTGTCATGGAAAATACATTTTTTGCGTGAATGTTCAGCGATATACGTCAAATAGATGCAAAAGATAGGTTATTTTGCTTTGCTTTATGTGTAAGTTTCCATTAGAATGGAGAGAAAATTATTTTTGAAAAGGAGATAGCGGGATGAAAACGAATCACTGCAAAATTATCGACTGCACTATTCGCGATGGCGGACTTGTGAACAACTGGGACTTCAGCGTAGAATTTGTGCAAAGCCTGTACGCCTCATTGAATGAAGCGGGCGTCGATTATATGGAAATTGGCTACAAAAATTCGCCGAAGCTGTTAAAGGGCGCTGATGAAGCAGGTCCTTGGCGATTTTTGGACGACAATTTCTTGAAAAAAGTCATTCCGCAAAAAGGCACAACGAAGCTCTCAGCACTGGTTGACATCGGTCGCGTGGATGAGAACGACATCTTGCCGCGCAGTGAAAGCTTGCTCGACTTGATTCGTATCGCTTGCTACATCAAGGATGTCGACAAGGCGATTGATTTGGTTCGCGTGTTCCATGAGCGCGGTTATGAGACAACTTTGAATATTATGGCGTTGTCCAATGTGATGGAGAACGATTTGGTGGAAGCATTCGCCATGATTAAAGAAAGTCCGGTAGATGCGGTCTATGTCGTCGATTCTTACGGCAGCCTTGATCATAATGATATTCATTACTTGGTAAATAAATTTAAAGATCATTTGCCTAACAAACGGCTTGGCGTGCACACGCATAATAATATGCAGCTTGCTTTCTCGAATACGCTCGTTGCGGCGGAAATCGGTGTCGAACTGCTGGATGCATCGGTGTACGGCATGGGCCGCGGTGCGGGGAACTGTCCAACAGAATTGCTGTTGACCCACTTGAAGAACAGCAAGTATCAATTGCGTCCGGTGTTGGGCTTCATTGAGAACTTCATGCTGCAGACACGCGAGAAATGGGAGTGGGGCTATCTTATCCCTTACTTAGTGACGGGCACGCTTGACGAGCATCCGCGCTCGGCTATGGCCCTGCTTGCTTCGGAAGATCGGGACAAATATTTGCAATTCTATGATCAGATGACGACGCCAGAAGTGAATTTCAGTCAGAAAAGCCAGAAACGCCCGGAATGATAACGTAACCTAATGAAGCGACCGCCCTGCTGCTCCGGTACCGGAGAGAGGGCGGTCGCTTTGTATTTAAGGCTGTTGAATGTGAGCTTTCCGGAAGAAGGAGGTGTGCTGGTTCTATCCTTTGCTCCACTCTCCCCTTCATTCAGAATGGACCCTTGCTTGCCTTTCAAACGGGAGTATATGGTCGGGTATTCGTGTAATGGTCCTTATATCCATTCTCCCATAAGCTCAGGAAGGATAACATCAATGGGGAAGGCATATGCCATGTCGTATACTATGGCATGAAGCAGCCGATCGTGATGGCAGTTGCGTCGTGCTTGAGCGTACCGTCTCCTGATGGATGGGGAGAATGAAGCAAAGGGGCAGGTAAGCGAGTAACCAGCAATCTGATCACGCTAACACTAACACCTGCCTCTAAGATAGTCGCTCATCTTGCCACAGGCTTCGATAGATGTTATCCCATCAAGACTGTGGAATGTGAGAAAAGCGCAGCTCCTATTGATATAGGTGCGGCGCTCTTCCGTATTAGATATCATTATGTCATGCGCACATATTTGCGCTCCCCCGACTTGGGGTTGTAGTACACTTGATACTTGAACCCGTCGCGAGGATCGATGAATATTTCTTTTGTCGGAACGAAATCACCGTTCACGCCGATCGCATCCAGTGGATTATCGTATTGCTTATACCGCTTATCAAAATATTTCTTGCCGATAATAATAAGGATGATAAGACCGATCAGAGGAAGCCCGTATATGACGAGGGCCACTCCAACAACGCCAAGCGCAGTCATCATGCATGCACCGGCTTCAGCTTGACAACCGTTCCATAGGCTACAATTTCACTCATGTTCTGCCCGACATCACCACTGTCGAAGCGCATCATCGTGATGGCATCTCCGCCCATTGCATGCGCGTTCTCAATCATGCGATCCATTGCTTGACGGCGAGCGTCTTCAATCATTTGAGTATATTGCTTTACTTCGCCGCCGACCAAGCCTTTTAATGACGCCATAATATCTCCGCCGATTCCGCGAGCACGCACGACTACGCCAAAGGCGGTGCCCATTACTTCGGTTACTTCGTAATTAGCAATTCGCTCTGTTGTTACTACGATCATGAAACGATCATCTCCTTTTCCCTTTTAAGAGGTCGTTCAAAAAGTCCCTTGTTGATCACGATATATCCCAGCTACCTTTTAGAACACACAATTTAAGGGTGTCCTGCGGGTCCTGTTTTTATAATCATACGGAAGCTATTTCATTTCGTTTCAGGATTTCTCGACAGCTGGCAGAACGGCACAGCTTATATTGTCTGAGCATACTTATTCAGAAAAGAAAAAGTATATTCAAAATAAGAGGATATTTTATTGGAATAACGCTTTAAATTGGTTATTATTTATACTAGATGTTGCAAGCCTGTCCAATACGATGAAGCTATGAGGAGAGAAGGCTATGAAAGTCAGTATTTTTGATGTGGCCAAAAAAGCTGGCTTGTCCGTTGTGACGGTATCCCGTGTCTTGAACAACGCCAGTACCGTTCGAGAAAAAAATCGTCAAAAGGTATTGCAGGCGATGAAAGAACTGGACTATCATCCCAATGCGGCGGCACGCAGCTTAGCGAAAGGAAAAACGGGCGTAATCGGCATGATTGTAACCACGCTACAGGATTCATATTTAGACAATATCGTGCAGACAGTGTCGGTTCTTTTAAGAGATCATGGATACTATTTGGCCTTGTCTGTAGCGAACCATCCCTTGGAAGAGGGGGCGGGGAGTTATCTCATTCAAGAGGATCGCGTAGACGGCCTGCTCATATTAGCAGCCGTTGATGAGGAGCCTTATGTAATGGAATTGAAGAAACGAAAAATTCCATTCGTGCTCATCGACAACCAAAAGAATCATCCGGCGGTGTCCAGTGTGACAGTCGACAACTTCAAGGGCGGATATGAAGCGGCGAAGCATCTTATTGATCTGGGGCACCGCTCGATTGCCCATATTCAAGGACCGCAATATTTCCTGAGTGCAATCGAACGTGAAAGGGGTTTCATGCAGGCGGTGAAAGAGGAGGGGCTGGAGCCGTTCTCCATCGAGCCAGGGGAATTCACCATTCAATCCGGGTACGACATCGTCCAGAAATGGTTAGCGAAAGGGCAAATGCCGACGGGTCTGTTCGCAGCCGATGATTTCACCGCGATTGGCGCCATAAATGCGCTGCGGCAAGCGGGTTGTCGGATTCCGGATGACGTGTCGGTCATTGGCTATGACGATCAGTCACTCGCTTCCGAGCTGAGGCCAAGATTGACGACCATTCGCCAGCCTGCTGTTCAAATGGGTAAAATGGCGGTCGATGTGCTGATGAAGCAAATTAACGGCGTGAACAAACGCAGCACCACGTTGAAGCTTAATCCAGAAATTATAGTGCGAGAGTCCACGGCCCCACCGCAGTAGTCATTATGGATGCGGATATAGCATCATGTCGGCAACTTCACTGAAGCATGACGGTCCTTCTTAGGATGTGCCTCATGCTTTTTATGTTTGGGCTAGGAGGGAAGCGCCGTGAGCGACAAAATGATTAAACGCCTCATCTTATGGATACCGACGATTACGATCGGCTTATGGGAGTATGTTCGTCATTCTTTCTTGTTGCCCTATTTGTCGATGGATATGGGCAATATTCTCGCTCCCGTCATCGTCTTTATTGTGTCTGCCACGCTGCTGACCAGATTGTTCAAGCTGCTGGACGATACGCAGGCGACGTTGCGCCGGGAGCAGCAGACCAAGGCAGCGCTTGAAGAACGGGAGCGCTTGGCACAGGAGCTTCATGATGGAATCTCGCAATCGTTGTTCATGTTATCTGTCAAAATCGATCGGCTGGAGGCCGCGTCTGCGGAAGAGAAGCAGGAGCAGCTGGACAAGCTGCGCCAGACGGTGCGGCATGTCTATGACGATGTTCGTCAAGCGATTGCCAACCTAAGAACGGCACCCAAAGAAGCGGATTTCTCATGGTCTTTGCAATTGATGCACATGATTGAAGACAGCAAGAAGGACACGGAGTGGCAGGTCGAAGTGCAATGGGAATTACCGGAGGAAGCACTCTCGATAAAGGAAAAGATCGCGCTGTTCTCCTGTGTTCGGGAAGCGCTGACGAACGTGCGCAAGCACGCGGATGCGAAGACGGTACAGGTCATAGGGAAACGGATACCCGGCGGTTTCTATTGTGAAGTCCGGGATGACGGGGCGGGCTTCAAGAGTGATCCGTTCGCGGAGTCGGGTAAGTTCGGCTTGAAAATGCTGCGAGACCGTGCCCGCAATATGGGCTGGAGCTTGCATGTGGAGCATGTGGCGCAGGAAACGGTGCTGCGCGTATGCAAAGAAGAACGACTAGAATCATGACGAATAAAAAGGAGGTTTTAACCATGAATTCGATACCGGAGAACGCATTTCGCGTACTCATTGCAGACGATCATGCGCACGCCCGTGAAGGAATGCGGGACATTCTGTCCATCGATCCTTCCTTTGTTATCGTTGGAGAAGCGGTAAATGGCGAAGAGGCGCTCGCTATGACGGAAACGGTAATGCCTGATATGATTTTGATGGACATCTCGATGCCGGTGATGGGCGGACTTGAAGCGACTAAACGCATTAAAGAGCGATTTCCGTATGTAAAAATCGTGATGGTGACCGTATCTGACGATATCACTCATTTATTCGAAGCGTTGAAAAAAGGCGCGCAGGGATATCTGCTCAAAAACTTGCAGCCTTCCGCTTGGCACGAATATTTGCGCGCAATTGCGATAGATGAGGCACCGATGTCGAAGGAGCTTGCCTTCCGCATATTGCAGGAGTTCTCGTCCAAAGGGCCGAATAAGCCTCCGGCCGCGACGCCGCTTACATCGCGCGAGCGTGAAATATTAGAGCGAGTAGCCAAGGGCGAATCCAACAAAGAGATTGCTGCGCAATTTTCACTGTCTGAGCATACGGTGAAAAATCACTTGAAGAACATATTGCAAAAGCTTCATCTCGAAAATCGAGTCCAATTGACGCGTTACGCGCTGGAGCACGGACTCGTGGATAATTAAGCGGGGACGATCGGGCGCTGCAATAAATATTGCAATAAATCGCTTGCTTAACGGCGTGAAATATGATATATTCATTGTTGTCACTAGTTGTTGACATCTTAACGCCTGTCGGGACGTAGCTCAGCTTGGTAGAGCACTTGGTTTGGGACCAAGGGGTCGCATGTTCAAATCGTGTCGTCCCGACCATCAACTTCTAACTTGTCACACACTCCAGTCTGGGATGTTCTTAGCTTGAGTGTGTTTTTGTACTCTGCGGGTGTAGTTCAATGGTAGAACTTTAGCTTCCCAAGCTAACAGCGTGGGTTCGATTCCCATCACCCGCTCCAATAACATCTTGTGTCAGGAAGCGAACCCACGGGTTCGACCGTCCGTGAATACTTCGGTGAATCATCCTAAGTAGGACGCGCGTCAACATTACCTCTAAATTGAGCCGAAGGCTCATTTGGAATCAGATGTTGAGTACCGTCCGTTAATACTTCGGTGAAATATCCCGAGTAGGACGCGCGTCAACATCACCACTAAGCTGAGCCGAAGGCTCACTTGGAATCAGATGTTGAGTACCGTCCGTGAATACTTCGGTGAATCATCCCAAGTAGGACGCGCGTCAACATTACCTCTAAATTGAGCCGAAGGCTCAGTTAGAATCAGATGTTGAGTACCGTCCGTGAATACTTCGGTGAATCATCCCAAGTAGGACGCGCGTCAACATTACCTCTAAGTTGAGCCGAAGGCTCATTTGGAATCAGATGTTGAGTACCGTCCGTGAATACTTCGGTGAATCATCCCAAGTAGGACGCGCGTCAACATTACCTCTAAATTGAGCCGAAGGCTCAGTTAGAATCAGATGTTGAGTACCGTCCGTGAATACTTCGGTGAATCATCCCAAGTAGGACGCGCGTCAACATTACCTCTAAGTTGAGCCGAAGGCTCATTTGGAATCAGATGTTGAGTATTCCCATCACCCGCTCCAATAACATCTTTTGTTAGGACCAATTTTTTCTTCATAACCTTTACCCTTTTAAGCCTTGGTGTTCCAAGGCTTTTTTTAATATATTAGGATTTTCATTAATTGAGGGTGAAAATGTCATACGCTTTGCCTTGATATCACTTTGCCCTTCCCTTTCAAACGAGAAAATGTTGTCCGTCCTCTGTGTATAGGCTCTTATGTCCAATCTCCCATATAGTCAGGAGAATAACGTTGAGGAAAAGGCGCATGATGATTCATGTACCTTAGTATGGAGCGAGGCGATCATGATGGCAGTGAACGGAGGTTCATTGGGCGAGTCGTCTTCTGATGGAAGGGGAGAATGGAACAAAGGGGTGATATAGCCTCTCTTTCCTTTTTTCAAACGAGAACATGTTGACGGTCCTCTGTGTATGGCTCTTATGTCCAATCTCCCATATAGTCAGGAGAAATAACGCTGAGGAAAAGACGAATGATGATTCATGTACCTTAGCATGGAACGAGGCGATCATGATGTCAGTGAACGGGAGTTTATTGGGCGAGTCGTCTTCTGATGGAAGGGGAGAATGGAACAAAGGGGAGGATAAAGAGAATCCCAGTCAGTTTGCTAATCGGTAGTCTTCTTTTGTGCTAGGATTAGAATGAACAATATAGGTTTTCAATGTTATTACATCGAAATACATAATAGATTAATATGATGAAACAAGGAGATTCACGCATGGATAAGAAGAATCGGAAAAACGAAAATGTACTGCGGCCTAATATACCTAAGTATATGGAGTCTTTTACCTTTACGGATAGAAACATTTATACCGAAGATGTTTTTCAGTTGAGGGTTATTGAAAATGAAGTGATTGAACACCAAACAGCTGAAAAAGTCTGCTTTGATCAAATCATTTTTAAAAATGTAACGTTTGACCAAATCACCTTTCATAAGCTTGAACTAACGGACGTTATTTTTGAAAAATGTGATCTGTCTAATATAGATTTAAGTGACGCAATCATGCACAGAGTGGAAATGAATGACTGCAAAATTTTAGGGCTGAATTTGCTGGGATCGACTTTGCGAAATGTATTGTTTCATAACTGCTACGCGGATTTTGCGACTTTTCGTTTTGCCAATTGCAAGCAGGTGAAATTCGAAAACACGTCTTTGTGTAACGCCGATTTTTACAGATCGGAATTAACGAAAGTGGAGTTATGTGAATCGAATTTGGATCAGGCTCAAATGTCTGGCACAAAATTGGCAGGAATTGATGTAAGCAGCTGCCGCTTTGATGGACTGGGCGCAACGCTGGAAGATCTGCAGGGCTGCATCATTTCCCCTGAGCAAGCGGTTGTATTATCAAGGACTTTTGGACTCATCATTAAAGAAATAGAAACGTAACCGCAATTGTAATTTGTCTCGCAACCAATTATACTTATAAATATTACCATAGAAGGCGAGTGATTCAGATGACAGTCAGCTCTTTGCAAGCGAATATTTTATTCAAGGTGCGGAAGAGTTGAGAACGACCACGTTCTTAAAATAACCTTTCTTCCGTTCCTCAAATACGGAGGGAAAAATTATGTTTAGCTATTACGGAGCGCTTAATTCGGAAGTGTATGAGTTCACCAAGCCGGTTGGACATTCTATTAATGGGGACATCGAATATTATCGCGAACGGTTGCAATCCTGCGGTGGACGCATTTTGGAGGCTGGGGTTGGAACCGGCCGCATGCTGATTCCGTTGCTGGAAGCCGGTCTGACGGTGGACGGCATCGATTATTCTCCAGAGATGCTGGCGGTGTGCCGCACACGAATGGCGGAACGCAGCTTGAACGCCGAATTATATGAAGGGAACTTACAGCATTTTTCCCTGCCTCATAAGTATGAAGCGATCGTAATACCTACCGGCAGCTTTCTGCTCATCGAGAAGCGGGAAGAGTCGATCAACGCCATGAAATGCATGTATGAACATCTTGTGCCAGGCGGTCGTTTTATTGTCGATATTTTTCTGCCTGATTATACCGGTACGGATTTTGCATGCGGCAACGTGTATACGACAACCCATGAACTGCCTTCCGGTGATGTGATTACGATGGAGCAAAAAGTGGTCGAGGTTGATTTTCTCCATCAGCATTGGGTATCTTACTTGAAATATGAAAAATGGCGAAAAGGGAACTTGCTTCAGACGGAGCTGCAACGGTTTGCTCTTCGTTGGTATGGTATCGAGGAGTTCAGGCTGCTGCTGGAGAGCGTCGGATTTAAGGACATTGTTTGCTCGGCAAATTACCAGTACGGTGCAGAGCCTGATCACGAAAAGCAAACGTTTACGTTTGAGGCACGGAAATGATAGGTATCTCCTAACATTTTAAGCGACTAGCTAAAACAATAAATAAAGAACCGCCTTTCTGTAACTAGAAGGCGGTTCTTCGCGTTATTTACGAATGCGCTCATGCGATAGAAGATTATACACGCTCGCGCCAGTAGTTCAGCAAATCTCGCAATGTCTGCTCAAATGGAATCTCCGGCTTCCAGCCCGTTTGATTCGAGAATTTGGTCATGTCGCCGAGCAATATTTCAACATCCGAAGGACGCATGCGGCTTGGGTCTGGTACGATGTCAATCGAGACGGTGCTCATGGAGAGCAGCATGTCGAGCATTTCACGGATTGTGACACAGGAGCCCGATGCAATATTGTAGCAGTCTCCCGCTTCGCCATGCTCCAGAGCGAGCCAATAAGCCCGAACGACATCGCGCACATCGGTGAAGTCGCGCTTCGCATTCAAGTTGCCGACCGATACTTTCGAAGGGCGGATGCCTTTTTCGATTTCAGCAATCTGCTTGGCGAAGTTGGACGTGACGAATTGCTCCCCGCGGCGCGGCCCGGTGTGGTTAAAGGTCCGGGTGCGGATGACATGCAGGCCATAGCTTTTGAAATATTGGTAACCGAGGTAGTCCTGTGCCGCTTTACTCACCGCGTAGGGGCTTAACGGGCGCAGTGGATTTTCTTCCCGAATCGGCGTTTCGTCCGGCTCGACATGGCCGTATTCTTCACTGGAACAGGCGATTTGAATGCGGCAATCCAGATCCAGCCGTCGCACCGCTTCAAAAATATTTAACTGTCCGGCCACATTGTTGTGGATGGTGTCGACAGGAGAGTTCCATGACGTAGGGACGAAGCTTTGCGCGGCCAAATGAAAAATAAGATCGGGACGCTCCTGCGTCAAGAGCGATTCGACGGAGAAAGGATCGCGCAGCTCGCACTCCACAAGGTGAACCTGATCTTGAATATGGAGAATATGCTCCATCCGGCTGCGATTGCGAATCGTGCCGATGACCTCCACGTTATTATCAAGCAAGTATTCCGCCATATGACTTCCGACGAATCCGGAGATCCCGGTGACAAGCGCCTTCATGTAAATGGTCTCACCTCTCTGATTGATAGCATACACCCATACTTCGGCTTTACCCTATACTATGTGGAGTAGGCAGGAAAGGGTGACGGCATCTGTGCAGATCCACATTGCATTAAAGGGGAAAAAACGGGATACGAAGTATGATCCATACCTTCGCATCCCGCGCTTATTCTCGATCGTATTCGATTGGAAGAAACTTTGCCATTTCCGGCGGAATGCCATTGCGCGCGCAGTACACTTCCCGCGTCTCGCCAGCCATGCATTCTTGGTCCGCTAGCAGAAGCTGCAGCGCAAATTGATTGGCCTGCCGTTCGAATTTGCCAACTTGAAACAAGGTATGCCGCTCGATAAAAAAGTGGCCGACTCCCTTATGGAGCCGGTCATGAGCGAGCTCGTGCGCGCACACAAAGCGCTGCCATTCAAACGGTAAATCTGAATTAATGACAATATAGCGGCGGCGAAGCTTGCGGAAATAGAAGCCGCGCGTCGAGTTGCCAAGCTGCGTCAGCTGAACTTGAATGTTAACGTGCTGTGCAAGCTGAAAAGGGCAGTTCGTCTTATATTTTCGAATTAACGATCGTACAATCTTCTCTACATCCATGAGATGCACCTCGCGGATAAGTTAGTCGGTATGTTGCGTTCGATTCAGCTTGCGCTTATTTCTCTTTTTCGCATCCCAGAACAGGGCCTCCAGCACCTGAATGACCCGCTCGCGGTCGTCCTCTTCGATCGGGACGCCATCGAACATAATCTCCGCATCTTCTTCAAGCAATTTCCGGAAATCGCGCTTATCCTTCCACGTGGCCCACTCCGGTATGGATTCATGCGGACTGACGGTCAAAGGCATCGGATTATCGATGCGGCCGAGCAGATAGTCGCTTGACGTGTGCAGCAGATCGGCGATCCGCCCGATGATGTCGCTTGGTGGCGTCGTGCGCCCCGCCTCATAATTGGCTACGTTGGCCCGCTTCATGCCAAGCTCGTGCGCAACATCGTCTTGAGATAAGCCTTGCTTGAGCCTCATTTCTTTAATGCGAGAACCTACACGTTCTTTGTTCGTCTCTGACATCGTTATCACCCTTATTTTTCGCATATGTTCATAAATTCAGGATTGACGTTCATTTTATGAGCATGGTATGCTTGCAGTATATCATATAGGAACAAATGTTCGCAACATGATTCGCAAGTTGTTTATAATGAACAACGTCTATTGTATATAGTTGTTTACAATAACTCAAGTGCTTTTCCGAGCAAAAGAGAAACATTCCTAGCACTTATATGGTTGTTTAAAGTAACAATTTTAGCTTTGTGTTGGTATTATAAACGAAATAATGAAGGAGTGATGGCGATGTTGGCAACAGTAAATCGGACGGCGACGCGAAAACAGGTGGAGCAACAATTATCCTTGGCATGCTTGTACAAACGCGCGGGAGTCGTGCGGCGGGAAATGAGAATGACGTCCGCTTATGAACCGAAGTTCCATGGAGCGACGAACCAGGTGGGCAAGCCTGTTGAGGCGGTTGCTGTACATAATGTGGACAAGGAAGCTTACATGAAGTCGGTGCATGACAATGTGATGAAGGCGGTCGCGCACCTTGGTGAAGCGGAAAAAGAAGTCATTGAATGCTGCTATCTGAATCCATACGCGCACAAGCCGGATTACTTATTATGCCATGAGCTGAATGTCAGCGAGCGCACGTTCCGCCGCATTAAAGCACGGGCCGTAATGGAGCTGGCCTTCATGCTTGGGCTTGAAGTATTTGAGGATTGACGGAAATGTGGAACCAGGCTTTCCGAATACATACTTCAGTTGGGCCAGTTCGATGCGTGTCCCTTTGATGGCCGGATGATGGCACGCCGTTGGACGGGGCACCGTGCTAATATGATAGTGTGAGGTTGTGGGCATATGGCAGGGCAGCCTTGCAATAGAAGACCGTTAGCGGCTAAGCTGCTGGACGGTTTTTTTGCGTATGCGAACAGGAGGTGAAGGCTTGCGGAGCTACGATATTCGGCAAGGAGTGATGAGACGGGTGCGGGAACGCTTCCCGGACATCCCTGTGCTGGAGGCGGAGGAGCGGATGGATGAGGCAGCGCCGTGCTTTGTCGTCAAGCTCGTGCGGGGCGAACGAGAACGTGTCGGTGAACGCCGTTACTTGGCGCAGGCAGCGGTCGAAGTTCATTATTATCCCGCCGTTCTGGATGCTTCCGTCCATGATGCGGCTGATGCGCTGTACGAAGTGCTGGAGCTTATTGAGGTGTACGGGAGCTTATGCCGGGGAACGAGCTGGAAGCATGAGATCGTGGAGCGAACGTTGCGGTTTCAGGTTCAGTATGAACTCAGGCTGACGCGCTCGCGGGAAGATGCGAGCAAGATGAATTCGATGAAGCAGGAGGGACGCATTCGAAATGCAGAACCGCGAGATGCATGATCGTAAGACGCAGTCCGCTGCCCCGGACATCGCTTATGCGAAGGGACAGTGGCTGGAAGCGAAGGAATGGAACGCGTGCGAACGGGACATGCTGCACGCGCTCTTGCAAGAGAACGAACAGTACACGAAGGCGCAAGTGTATGCGCTGCTACAACATTTTCTAATTCAGGAGGTAAAGTGATGGCTGGAGGAACATGGATGACTCAGAACAAGGTAAGACCGGGCGTATATGTGCGCTTTCAAGCGGATGCCGCTCCTACAGGAGCGATTGGAGAACGGGGCGTTGTGGCGCTGCCGTTGAAGCTGAGCTGGGGACCGGCAAAGCAAGTGTTGGAATTGCATGCGGGGGAGCCGGTATTCGAACAGATCGGCTACGAGCTAACGGACAAGCCGGCGCTGCTTGTGCGTGAAGCGTTCAAGCGGGCGAAGACGGTGCTGTTGTACCGTTTGAATGAAGGGGCCAAGGCGGCAGCCGCTCATAAAGAGCTGAAGGTGAAGGCTCGTTACGGCGGCGCGCGCGGCAACGATATTCAGCTTGTGGTGCAGCCGAACGTGAACGACGATACGAAGGTGGACGTCATTACGAAAGTTGGCGGACGTACGGTGGACAGCCAGACTGTCACGCAAGCCGAACAATTGACGGCGAGTGCTTGGGTGGAATTCGAAGGCGCGGGAGCGATTGAGGCGATTGCGGGACTTCCGCTCACCGGAGGCGATGATGGCAGCGTGACGAATGCGGAGCATATGTCCTTCCTCGACGCGATTGCCGTCCATGATTTCCATACGGTCGCGCTAACTTCATCAGACGCGGCGTTATGTTCCGTATATGCGGCATTTGTGAAGCGAATGCGCGAAGACGAGGGCAAGAAGGTGCAGGCGGTTATGGCTCAGTATCCGACGGCAGACAACGAAGGTGTCATTAGCGTCAAAAATGGAGTCAAGCTCGCGGACGGCACCGTCCTGAACGCGGCGCAGGCAACCGCATGGGTCGCAGCGGCGACGGCAGCGGCGGCAATGAACGAGTCGCTGACGTATAGCGCATACGAGGATGCGGTTGATGCCGATATCCGCATGACGAACAGCCAAGTGGAAGATGCGCTGCGCAAGGGCGAGTTCGTGTTTGTTCATCAGCTCGGACGCGCGGTAGTGGAACAGGATATCAACAGCTTGACTTCTTATTCGCCGGATAAAGGGCAGCCGTTCTCCAAAAACCGTGTCATTCGTGTCTTGGACGGCATTGCAAACGATTTGAAGCGTATTTTCGAAACGACATATGTTGGAAAAACGAACAACAACGAAGAAGGACGCCAATTGTTCCGCGCGGAGTGCATTGCTTATTTGGATCAACTGCAGCGTTTGAATGCCATTCAGCCTTTTGACGCGCAGACGGACGTGCTGGTTGTGCAAGGCGAAGCTTCGGACAGCATCGCCATTCAATTGACGGTGCAGCCAGTGGACGCAGTAGAGAAAATTTATATGAAAGTGAAGGTGAAGTAAGATGGGTTTCTTACAAGCAAAAGATACGATTTCCGGTCGCGAGGGCAGCGCATTTGCGCAAATCAACGGCAAGAACGAAGAAATGTTCTATATCAAGACGCTGGAAGCAAAGATCGAGAAGCAGAAGGCGGAGATTAAGACGCTGGGCAGCCGTGCTACGCAGCACAAGACAGCAGGCTGGTCAGGAACAGGCAGCATGACCATCTATTATATGACACCGCTGTTCCGCCAGATGATGCTGGAATATATTAAGAGTGGCAAAGACACGAACTTCACGATTCAGGTGACGAATGAGGATCCAACCTCTTCTATCGGAGCACAGACGGTTACGTTGAAAAATGTAAATCTGAACAGCGTCGTCATGGCGAAGCTCGATACGGAGAGTGACGTGCTGGAGGAAGAAGTGGAATTTACATTTGACGATGTCGACATTTTAAATAACTTTTCTAATCCTTCCATGTAATTAAAAATAACAAAAGATGAGGAGAGCGAAACATGAGCACATTAAGCTATTTCTTTGCCCAACACGCCGAAGCGAACACGGAAATGCCGTTTGTCGTATCGAGCCGGTTCAAAAATGAAGAGGGAGAGCCGGTTCCTTGGACGCTGCGCAGCATGAGCGAAGTGGAGAATGAGCAATGCCGCAAGGCCGCAACGAAGCAGGTCAAGGGCAAAGGCGGTGTGGTTACGCCAGAAATTGACTTCAACGAGTATACAGCGAAGTTGATTGTGGCGAGCGTCGTCTATCCTGACTTGAAGAATTCGGAGCTGCAGCAGTCGTATGGCGTTATGGGCGCGGAAGCGCTCTTGCGCAAAATGCTGCTGCCCGGAGAATACACGGCGCTGCTGCAGCAGGTGCAGACGCTGAACGGCTTCAACCAGGACATGAACGACCTCGCCAATGAAGTAAAAAACTAATCCGGGAGGGCGACGGCGAGGCGAACTATGCCTACTACGCCCTCCATAAGCTTCGCATCTTGCCGCATGAGCTGCTGGCGCTCCCGGCGCGCGAACGCGCCGCCGTCTACGCGATGATTGACATCCGCGTGGAAGAGGAGCGCAAGGCGCAGCGCAGCATGCGCAAGAAGCGGTAAGAACACGATGGACGAACCGCAGGAGACAGAGCGGCGGTTCCACAATTGGCGCGTACCAGCTATCGAATGAGGCTTTAGGTGCAAATGGGGAACCGCTCTCTTCATCTTTGCGGACAGAAGGAGGGAAGTGAACATGAATGCACAAGCAACGTTGGCGTTTACGGCTCCGGTCCTGTCTATGCAATCGTTTACGGCCGCTTTTGGCCGAGGAGATACGAGAATAAAGAAAGAACTGGAACAAACGATGGAGCTCGCAAAGAACACGTGGCGAAAAACGGTTGATGCCATGAATCAATTGGCGGTTTCTGTATACCTCCGAACGTTGAAAGCCGAAGCGCCTTTACGCCAGCCTTCGCCTGCTGATAATGACAATGGCAAGGGCATTTCGCATGGTGGGAAAATTCACGCAAAAATGCGGGACAACATTGCTGAAATATTTAAAGGTCTCCGAGAGAGCATTAGTAAAAGTTACAGCGAATTGGGCACAAAAATGCTGGGCATATGGAAAACGATAGGTGTCAATGCCGTGAAGGGAGCCGCCGAATCAGAAGATATGCGAGCGCGCTTCAATGCCCGATATGGAACTGCTCAGAAAGGCTCGCCAGTCTTCGAAGCGCTGCGGGGACAGGCCCTGATGAATGGCAAGGATGTAGCGAAATCATTGCAATCTGGTCTTGCATTAACCTCGGTATCGAAAAATACGAGTGATGTGCTCCGCATGAATGAAATGGTGCAGCGTTTATCAGCCTTTCAACCACAAGGCGGTGACCCGACAGCGACAGCAGGCTTGATGAAGGATGCTTATTACGGTAAGAGCGAAGGCTTGCTGCAGAAGCTCCAAATGCCGGCAAGCGCCGCAGAACAAAAAAAATTGGAGTCATTCTCCAAAAGCGGCGATTTGAATGGCTTTCTGCAAACTTTCGATGCGTTAATGACGAAGGCGAACATGAGCAAAGCGTCGCTGGAGTTGTTGATGGACAGCCCGATTCAAAAATGGGAAGCGGCGGTAAACCGGTTCAATGGCTTGTTGGCGGCGGCCGGCGAGACTGCGATACAAGTGTTCGCTCCGGTGCTGGACATCATCAATCTGGCATTTCAAGAAGGAAAGTTCGACCCATTTTTTGCAGGCATACAAGCGGGGTTGACCATGCTGGCGGGTGCAACGGCTACCGTTGTGGACTTTCTCGTCGAGAATTGGAATCTTGTTCAGAACACACTGATTGTCCTTGGCGCCATTGCTGCAGCAATGGCGGTAGCGTGGCTTGTCCAATGGGTGATAGCCGCTTGGCCGTTATTTGCCATCATTGGCGCGCTCGTCCTTATCATGAGTGTACTGAATGAATTTGGAATATCAACGGGAACCGTTGTCGGCGCCGTCGTTGGAATCTTTGCTGTACTTTTTGCGTTTATCAGCAATTCTGTTGCCCATGCGTGGAATTTGCTGATTTCCTTTGCTGAATTCTTTGGTAATTTATTAATCGATCCAGCTTATGCATGCGAAAAACTAATTTATGATCTAGTTAAAACGGTATCCGATTATATAGGAAATCTAATTAACTCGTTCGCGGATGCCTTTAATTGGATTATTGAGAAGGTCAATGATTTAACAGGCTCTAAATTTGAATTGATTGGTAAATGGAGTTCCGATCAAATTTTGCTTGAGAAACCTGAGAGTGATAAAGATGTATTGGATTTATCGAAGTACCGTATGGATCAAACAAATCTGACGGATGCTTTCCTCAGCGGGCAAAAGCTTGTTCAAGACAATCTCGACTTCACTAAGAAATTGATTCCGGACACGTCGGGGCTTGCGCCTGGAGGTAAAGTGGACCCGTGGAATGGTGGAGCTGCGGAAATTCCGAAAGTAGGCGAGGTTGGAAAAGTAGGGGCTATCGGCGGCGAGGTAGACATCTCGGTTGAGAATCTGATGATGATGCGCGACTTGGCGGAAATGGACAGCATTCAGAATTTCGTAACGCTGACGCCGACGGTGCAGGTCAGCACGGGCGACATTCATCAAGGCTTCGATATGGATACGCTCATTAACCGCATCGAGCAGAAGCTGGAGGAAGAATTTGTGATGACGGCGGAAGGAGTGTACGGATGAGCGGCTACCATATGTACTTGAGCTTCAACAATCAGGAGCAGGTGATCGAATTGCCGGTCAACCCGGCGCAGCTTGATATCAGCGAAGCGGGGAATCTGCAGTCGTTCGATATCATTGGCCTCGGAGAAGTGAATGCCATCGAGACGCCGAAGCCGGCGGCGATTCAGTTCAGCAGTATTTTTCCTATAAGCCCCGCACCTTACGTGCATGTCCCGCCGGACAAGCTGCTTCCTCCGAGCGACTATGTTATCCAGATCCGCAGTTGGATGGAGAGCAAGCGGCCAATCCGCTTCGTATTGACGACCCCGACTTATCAGATGAATCTGGCGATGGCGATTGAGAAGTTCACCTGGCGAGAGGCAGCAGGCAGTGTAGGCGATCTTGAGTATGATCTGTCGCTGAAGCAATACAAGTTCTATTCTGCGCAGAAGGTGAAGGTTGTAGGTAATGGCAAAGCGGAAGTCAAGGTGCAAAAAGCGCCGCAAGCACGCGCTGATGAACGACAAGGACCTACCGAATACACAGTTCAGGCGGGAGACAAGCTGTGGAGCATAGCCAAAAGCCTCTGCAACGATGAGAGCAAGCTTATTGAAATTCAAAGGCTGAACGGGATACGGAACGATGAAATGATGAACGAGCTGGAGCCGGGACGCGTTTTGCGCATTCCCAAAAAGTGAAGGGTATCTACGGGTACTTTAGGAGGTGACGGACAGGATGGAGGTGCATATCGATAACCGCAACGGCACCCTGTGGGATATGTCTCAGCTGATTACCGATATGTCGTGGTCGACGTCTCGCTCAGGCAAGCCGGCGAGCATGTCGATTTCGTATATCAAGGGAGCGCTGTTTCAGGATAGTTCATTTACCATTAACAATGGCGACATCGTGCGCGTGTGGGCGGATGGGGCGGCTATCTTTTACGGGTATGTATTCAGCGTGGAAACGGACGAGAGCGATAAAGTAAAACTGACCGCATTTGACCAAATCCGCTATTTGCTGACGAACGATACGTACGTGCTTGAGAACGTGACCGCGACGGAGGTGATTCAGCGAATCGCCAAAGCTTGTCAACTCGAGGTTGGTGAACTTGCCGACACGAAGCATAAAATCCCGAGCCTGCTTCAGGACAATAAGAAGCTGCTGGATATCATTCTCCGCTCGCTTGACATGACGCTGATCGCGACGAAGAACATATTTGTGCTGTATGACGATTTCGGGAAGCTGACACTGCGCGACGCCAAAAGCTGGACGACGGACCGCATCGTGGGCGAGGGCAGCCAGATGACAGGCATATCCTATAAGGCAAGCATCGATGACGAAACGTATAACCGCGTAAAGCTGTTCCGGGATAACGAAGCTACAGGCAAGCGCGAGGTATATATTATGCAGGACAGCAAAAATATCGCGAAATGGGGCCAACTGCAGCTGTATAAAAAAATCGACGAAAATCTAAACAAAGCTCAAATGCAGGAGCGTTTGGAAGCGTTGATGAAGCTGTACAACCGTGAGAAAAAAACGATGAAAGTAAACGCTGTAGGGGATGTGCACATTCGGGCTGGAATGTACATCCCTATTTTTGCGCCGGAACAAGACATGGAGCAGTACATGCTGGTTGACGAATGCTCTCAGGAATGGAGCGGGTCAGGGCATAAGATGTCATTAACGTTGAAGGTGATATAGAACATGAAAATGATGCTGGACATTATTAAAAAAGCAGGTGCGGGCGCCGTGGAGGCTGCGAGTCCGGTCGCGCTTCTGTACGGCGAGGTTCTGAGCGCATCGCCACTGCAGGTGCAGATTGATCAGCGATTTACGGTTCCTGCGTCCGCCCTTGTCATAACGGAACAGCTTCAGGAATATAAGGTGCGCGTTGGCACGGAGGAGATTGCAGTCCGTCAAGGACTGCGCGCCGGCGACCGTCTGCTGCTGGCACGCATGCAGGGCGGACAGAGCTATGTCGCGCTCGATAGGGTGGTGAAAGCATGATTCCGAAATACAGTACGGGCTCAGAGGCTGCTTCGATGGTGCTGGACTATGCGGAGCAGCCTACCAGAACCTATCGTTTGGATACGGAATCAGGGCGTATTGCTGGCATGACGGATGGATTGGAAGCGTTGAGGCAGGCGGTATTGAAGATACTGCTGACGGAGCGGTTTGCGCATCTTATTTACAGCCCTGATTATGGTTCGGAACTGCGGGCGCATATTGGGTACAGCCTTGGCTTCGTGCAATCCGAATTGCAACGCACCATTACCGAAGCGCTGATGCAGGATGACCGTGTATTGCGGGTGAACGAGTTCGCCTTTGAGCAAAAGGGGGATTCGCTGCACGTGCGGTTTACGGTTGAGACGAATTTAGGCAAGCTGCAAATGTCGAAGGAGGTGAAGATGAATGGCTGATTTGGAACAAGGAGCATGGGCGGTGCCCCGTCTTGAGGACATTATGGAGCGCATGCTGGAACGCGTTCCGGGCGATGTAGACAAGCGGGAAGGCAGCATTATTTACGATGCGCTTGCTCCTATTGCCGTTGAACTTGCACAGGCTTATACGGAGCTGCATGTGCAGAATGAGCTTTCTTATGCAGATACGTCGAGCGGTGTATACTTGGAGCGGCGGACGGCTGAATACGGGGTGAAACGGAAGCAAGCGACTGCGGCACGGCGGAAAGGGCTGTTTTATGATGCCGCGGGCGAACCGTTTGATGTCCCTTTGCGTTCTCGCTTTTCTACGGCAGCCCTGAATTATGTAGTCATCGAGCGGTTGACGGCGGGGGTGTTCGTCCTCGAAAGTGAAGCGAAAGGCTCGAAAGGGAACGAATATTACGGATCACTGATGCCGGTGGATTACGTTGATGGGCTGGCAAGGGCCGAGCTTGCGGATGTAATCGCACCAGGAGAAGACGAGGAATCGGATGAATCACTCCGGCGTCGTTTCTTCGAGGCTGTGAATGAGCAGCCATTTGGGGGGAATGTGGCCGATTATAAGAAAAAGGTAACCTCCATTACCGGCGTCGGCGGCGTGAAAATATTTCCGGTATGGAAAGGCGGAGGCACTGTAAAGTGCACCATCATTTCGGGCAGCTTTGACTCCCCGTCCGCTGAGTTGGTGAAGGAGGTTCAGACTCTGATCGATCCGGAAGTGAATCAAGGCAAAGGACTGGGATTTGCCCCTATCGGTCACGCAGTTACGATTAAAAGCGCTGCCTCCGTCGGCATCAATGTGTCGACGACGCTTACGCTCGATGCCGGAGTTGCCGTTCCGCAAGTGAAGTCCGACGTGGAGAAGGTCATTGCCGATTATTTGCTGACGCTGCGGACGGCATGGAAAGAGGAGGAGAGAACAATCGTACGCATCAGCCAACTGGAAGCGCGAATTTTGACCATTAAAGGGATTGCGGACATTGCCGACACCAAGCTGAATGGTGCGGCTTCCAATGTTGAGTTGAATGCCGAGGAGATCCCGGTGATGGGGACGGTGACCTTGAATGGCTGATAAATTAATCGGACTGCTGCCTGACCTTTACCATGACATTAAAGAAATGATTCTGTTGATGGAAGCGCAGGATGAAGAGAAAGAGGAGCTATTGGCTGCAATCCAGAGGCTGTTCGACGATCAGTTCGTCATGACGGCGAGCGAGGAGGCGATAGCGCGGCGGGAACGGATGCTGAGCATCCTGCCGGATCGCGACGCGGAGACGCTGGAGTTCCGGCGCAGACGCATCATTAACCGCTATACGACCAAGCCCCCCTTTACCGTGCGGTACTTGCAGGAGAAGCTTGATTTTTTGCTGGGCAAAGACAAGGCGCGGGCCGTCGTGGATACAGAAGCCTTCCTGCTGCGGATTGTCGCTAACATTACGGATGCCGCTGTATTTAAAGAGGTGGGACACACCGTGCGGACGGTAAAGCCGGCGAACCTTGTCTATCAGCAGGAGACGGCGCTCCTATCGGGTGTCGGTGTGCAAGAGAACATATTCCGCTCGGACCTGAAACGGACGACACGGCTTTCAACGACGTGGAAGCTGGGGCGATCGCCGTTCGCCGAGCGCGGACCGGAGGTGCAGATGAAATGATTGAACCGTCGCTTTTGAATGAGCTGGCAAGCCATGTGAACACACGCATCACCAAGGTGGTGCTCAATAAAACCTACGAAATTACGGAGTTTACGGTGAAAAAAGTATCCAAGAGCATCGTGAACCTGGAATACATGATACCTATTGGTTCGGTTGACAGCGTGTCGCTGATTGAGCTGCGGGCCGCCGACGGCGCGGTGCTGACGTCGAACGCCGTCTACATCCCGCTCACATCCGATACCATCATCAAGCAGCCGATTACAGTGAAGGAGGTGGCATAATGCCATACGAGGCAAAGACGGATTGGAAGTACGACGATACGGTGACGGAAAAGGATTTGAACCGCATCGAGCAGGGGCTGAAGGATGCGCATGTGGCGGAGCACGAAGCATTAACGCTATCCCCCGGCGTGCAATTGGTTGAGGTGGAGAATGATACGCCGTTTAATTTTGGGAGTGTTAAGGGCCGAACGTTAAATAATCTCTTAGGTTATGCGGGAGCATGTGAAAACGCGAATCTATGGAAGACTAATTCTATAATCATTGAGAAGTATGATGCAGAAAAGGTCCAAGGAGATAGCTGCCTGAAGGTGGCACTTGATAGTAACTTTGATTCCGGAAATGCATTTCTATTTGTGGAAAACACTACATCTGGAAAGTCTTATGTCTTGATCGGGTATGTAAAAAACGGAGCATCGTACGGCGTAGTTAGATTGGAGGCTCTTGAATATAACGGTGAAAATTCGATTCAATTCCATGTGACTCCAGATGTTGTGAATGGTGACCGACTTAAACCTGTTCATACTGCTTTTACCCTGTCAACTACTGCCACTCGGTTTGCGGTACATTTGGCAATTTCAAGTACATCGCCTAACTCGTATGGTCTATTTGACGCAATCAGGGTATATGAGATTCCTACTTCAGAAGTGGCTCGAATCAACTCTATGAGTTCGGAAGATGTGACTAAAGAATTTCCCTACTTAGACGCTATGACAAACGTTCGCAATCCCTATGCCATAGTTACAGGGGCGAATTTTTGCCCGCTTTTTTATGATTGGAGGAAATCAGGAGGGGGAGCTGGTGAAATTGAAGCTCCATACGTTCAAAGGGTGCCTAATCATGACGGTAAGAGACTCAACAGCAACGTTAGCATCCCTACCATTCAAGGGGCTATCTATACGTATTCTATCAAACGAGAGGGCGGCGGTGATATAGGCCTAGACTTTCTCAATGCAGCAGGCGAGGTCATTCAATCAAGTGACTATGTTAATGCTGGCATCATTACAGCTAAAGCTCCTTCAGGAGCGGTTAAAACGAGGGTATGGACATCTGTGCCTGAAAGAGCAGGGACTTATATTTTTAGAAACCCGATGCTCACCATCGGCACCGAACCGAAGCCGTTCGTGCCACAACAACGCAGCATATGGGCAGCAGAATGCAACCTAGCCGCTAATCCGGTAGATGGTAGCAATCCCGATACGCTATTTATGGGAGACGATGGGCTGCCGTATGTGCTGGAGAAGTGGAAAAAGGTTACGTTGGACGGTGCTCTTAATTGGTCTATCGGGGATGCAACACCGCAGGGAGGGAAACAAGTAAAGGTAACGGGGCTCGTTATTGAGGCAGTTCCGGCAAGTGGACACGTATCTAAATACGATGGAAAATATATTCCTGCTGGTACGACAGGGGATACGCCAGACTTACAAGCAGTATCTGTAAACGGAAACTTTTATATATCAATCTCCAACATAGACAGCGGATGGGGGCCAGACTATACACCGGATGCAGACGAGATTAAGGCGTATTTCTTGGGGTGGAAAATGTACGACACTTCGGGCGCTGATCCTACAGCTATAGGGACTTATAACCGCACAGACGGATTGCATAAAGGGTGGACACCTTTGCAAAGTTACGACGGTAACATTTATAAAGGCGGTTATAAAGGTTCTGGTACGCCGAACACAATCCCAAGCACAGCTAATACGACGTATTACAGTAAAAGTCGGACTTGGCAACCATACCGTCTGCAATACCTGAAGACCAAGCCAACAATCGAACCCGTGAAAAACTACGAAACTGGCGCGACACTGTGCAAAGGATCAAACATGGTCGAGGTAGGAAGCGGTATTGTGCTGCGGGAGAAGACAACTCCTGTTACTAACTACATTAATGCGATAAATGCATCTGGGGGCAGGTTGAAATATAAAACAACCAGACTCCTTGACGTTTATCGTAACCAAGCTAGAGATTTTGGTTGGACTTTTAAGGATAACATTTGGAATGGTGAGTATTACCAGTACGCCGAGAACCCTATTCCTGGGCTAATAGATGCAGTCTACCGCGTCACATACACGATGCTAGACCCAACGATTGCGGCTCCTATCAGCAGTTCCTTAGCGACCAACCTACGCGGCACTGTATCGGACTTGGTGCAGCATACGGGGGACATGGAACGGCGGCTATCGGTGGTAGAGAATCAGAAGGCAAATGCGGTTGAGGACACAGGGTGGATTTTAGTTACACCGCTCAACGGCTGGAAGCAATATGCATCAACGCCTTGCTACTTCCGCCTTAAAGGGAAGAAGCTCTTATTCAAGGGGATATTGCAAGATGGTACCGCAACAAAAGAAACAATCGTTTTTCAGATTCCTGTTACACTTTCAGGGTCCCCTGCGTACCGTCCGCTTGTAGCTACATGGTCGGGTAGCACTACAGTAAGCCAAATCATGTACATTTCCAACACAGGCGCCGTGAAGATCGTTAACAAAGATGCGCAGTATTTTATCGGCTTTGATGGCGTAGAACTAGAAGGGGATTGGACGGTGAATAAATAATGTATAAAATGGCCTATATCGTAGATACAGACGGGAAATACATCTATGAACAAAAACTCGTTGCGGAATCCGAGACGGGCGTTTTTGATAGGCGGGAGCCGATTCAACCAGAAGGAAAAGAGCCACGAGAAATGCCGCGAAAGGACGGCGATCAGCAGCCGGACGAACCAAGATCAGTCCTTGTTGGGTACACCGTCGCAGTTCCGCTACCTGACGGTCTCTATGAACCGACATTCGACGTCCAAGGATATAGACAAACCATGTCGGACTACGAGGAAGAATATGCCGAATATCTCGCGGTCATGGCCGTGTACGATCCGGAAGGAGAGGACTCGCAACCGCAGCCGCCACTGCTAGTAGATGGCCACTCTTTTTGGCGCAATGGTCTGACGCAAGAAGAGATCAAAGCTTTACAGCCTAAGCCAGTGCCATCCGAGCTCGACTTGCTTCGGGTGGAAAATGCCAAGCTGTTGCTTCATGTGGCCGAGCTTGAAGCGAAGAGCGAGCAACATTCTGAACAAACAACTGCGCTGCATGCTCAGAATGCCGAACTGGATACCAAGAACGAGCAGCTTTCGCAAGACCATGCAACATTACTATTTCAACTAGCCGAAAAAGGAGTGATATAACATGGATTGGTTTGTAACGATCAAACGCTACTATGACATGGGGATTTACAAGAAGGATCCAAAAGATCCGCTGTATGTCGGCAAGTTCTGTGAATTCGGCAAAATCGCGCCTGAACAATACAAGGACATTACTGGCGAAGAGTATCCCTCTTAAGTGAGTCGCGCTCTAGGCCATGACAAAAGGGCCGGCTTCCGCCAGCCCTTCCTCTTTACGCTCCCCATCTTTTTTAAGAGAAAAATCAAGCTTTAATCTCCTCTTTATTGCCGGAGGAGTCAGCCTCCTCTTGCTCTTCCTCATCCTCACGCTCCCAAGCCATCGTGCGTTCCACGGCCTTTTTCCAGCCTTTGTAGAGCTTGTTCCGCTTGGCATCGTCCATTTGCGGGGAGAAGGTGCGGTCCAGTTTTTTAGTCTTTTTCAAATCGTCGATATTCCAGAACTGGACGGCCAATCCGGCGAGGCTGGCTGCGCCGAACGCTGTCGTTTCCGTCACCTTCGGCCGCTCCACGTTGACGTCGAGCATGTCGGCTTGGAATTGCATGAGCAGATTGTTGGCGACCGCGCCTCCGTCTACGCGCAGCGCCTGCAGCGTAATGCCGGAGTCGGCCTCCATCGCGCTCAGCACATCCTTCGTCTGATAGGAGAGCGATTCGAGTGTCGCCCGGACGATATGCTCCTTGCTCGAGCCGCGCGTCAAGCCGAAAATCGCTCCCCGCGCATACATATCCCAGTAAGGGGCGCCCAGCCCGACGAAGGCGGGCACGACATATACGCCGTCCGAGCTGTCCACCTTGCCCGCATAATATTCCGAATCGGGGGCGGAATCGATCATTTTCAGCCCGTCGCGCAGCCACTGTATCGCCGCTCCGGCAATAAAGATGCTGCCCTCAAGCGCATAGTTCACTTTGCCGTCGATCCCCCAGGCAATCGTCGTCAACAATCCGCTCTTCGAAGCGACGGCGCGCTCGCCCGTGTTCATCAGCATGAAGCAGCCCGTGCCATACGTGTTTTTCGCTTCGCCCGGCTCGAAGCAAGCCTGCCCGAACAGTGCTGCCTGCTGATCGCCCGCTACTCCGGCAATCGGAATCTCGGCACCGCCGAACGTATGCTCATCAGTAGAGCCGAAAATGCCGCTTGAAGGCTTCACTTCCGGCAGCATCGCAGCCGGGATATCCAACCATTCCAGCAATTCGGCGTCCCATTCCAGCGTGTTGATGTTGTACAGCATGGTGCGGGACGCGTTCGAATAGTCGGTTGCGAACGTTGTGCCGCGCGTCAAATTCCAAATGAGCCACGTATCGACTGTGCCAAACAGCAGCTCGCCCTTCTGGGCCCGTTCGCGTGCGCCTTCCACGTGGTCGAGAATCCATTTCACCTTCGTGCCGGAGAAGTAAGCGTCCAATACGAGTCCCGTTTTTTCGCGAATCGGATCGGTAAGCCCGCGCGCAGCCAAGTCGTCGCAAATGCCGGACGTTCGCCGATCCTGCCATACGATGGCATTGTGAATCGGCTTGCCGGTATGTTTATCCCAGACGATGACCGTTTCCCGCTGGTTTGTAATCCCGATGGCCGTCACTTCTTGCGGCCGAATGCCGGTGCGTTCCAGAACCTCGCGCGCAACGCCGCTCTGCGTGCCCCATATTTCCATCGGATCGTGCTCGACCCAGCCGGGTCGCGGATAGAGTTGCGTAAATTCCTTTTGCGCTACGCTGACAATATCGCCGGAATGATCGAACAGAATGGCTCGTGAGCTGGTTGTGCCTTGATCGAAAGCGAGTATGAATTTTTTGTCCATAATAAAATCCTCCTCATGGGTTATGGCGATGCACTAAATATAGGAATCGAGTCGAATCGTAAAAACGCATTACAGAAAAATGCGAAATATGAACTATTAAACAAAATAATCTCTTTGGTATGAAATTCATGACCAATATATTAGAACATAAACGAATAAGCAAGCGCTCCAAGAACGCCTCCAACGACCGGACCCATGATCGGTACCCATGCATAACTCCAATCAGAGGATCCTTTGCCTGCGATGGGCAGAACGGCGTGCGCGATGCGGGGGCCGAGATCGCGGGCTGGGTTAATCGCA
The DNA here is from genome assembly GCF_023713585.1 of Paenibacillus sp. MER TA 81-3. NCBI lineage: Bacteria > Bacillati > Bacillota > Bacilli > Caryophanales > Paenibacillaceae > Paenibacillus > Paenibacillus sp. MER TA 81-3. The sequence continues at coordinate 331,509 of NZ_JAMAWB010000003.1, read as the reverse complement.
TAACCCGTAGTTCCGCCAAGCGACAGTCCGATGCTGACGATAAGGAAGCCGACGATAAACGGATGTAAGCCGTCTGCGAATGTATTGCCGCCAATGGCAAGCAGGCTGAACACGAAAATAAACGTCGCTATTATTTCGCTCAACAAATTGGCCCCTGTGCTGCGGATGGCCGGAGCTGTTGCGAACACCGCGAGCTTGGCAGCTTGATCGTCCGTCGCACGCCAGTGTGGCAAATAATGCAGCCATACGAGCACGGCTCCGAGAAATGCGCCGATCATTTGTGCCGCTATATACAATGGAACTTGATCCCATGCGAACTTGCCGATGGCCGCCAGCCCCAGCGTAACGGCGGGATTGAGGTGAGCCCCGCTTATGGACCCGACCGCATACACGGCAATGGCAACGGCGAGTCCCCATCCGAACCCGATTACGATCCAGCCGCTGTTTTCCGCTTTTGATTTTCGAAGCACGACGCCGGCCACTACGCCATCACCCAGCATAATCAATAACAAGGTCCCCATTAACTCTCCCCAAAAAGGTGTCATCCCAAGTTCCTCCTTCGGACTATCTGTATGCGTTTTCAATTTGTAATTGCTGAATTGTTTTTTCCGCCGCACCCCCTGCAAACAAAAAAAAGATGGCTCAACATCATATACCCTTGCCGTAAGACAAAGATATGAAGTGGTCATCTCCAGTTTCTCATGCAACCGCTTTGCTATTAACTTAATTACAGTATATTCAACTATTTTTGAATTATCAACGAATAACGGGAAATTTTGTTAAAGAAACCTAGCTATGCGAAGAGAACAGGAGGGCTGAAGGAAGGGGAGTGCCGTATATCTCACTCCTGCATTGGATTTTGTTAATGAAACGGTGATGTAAACCTCTTTACGGTAGGTTTCACTGGAATTCATCCAGCGCTTTGACACTCTTGGAGCGGCAATCGCTGAGAATCAGGCGGATCCACTGGACAGAATACAGTCTACATGTCGTTTAACCGCCTAATCCGTACATTCTGCTGCATGTTTTCCAATGGAATTGCCTCGACCCCGGAAAATAAGTTTTGTTCAACTTTATATCGCTTATCTAGGTCTAGCTTTAGCATCAAATAACCTAACTAAATCTAACTAATCAAATTACCTAGTCTTATCTAGCTTATATAACGTCTCAAGCTTGCCTAACATGTAATACTACTCTAGCTTGTCACCGATACTTTCAAAGCAAAATAAGGCGGCTTCAACCTGAAGCCGCCCAATAAACAATATTACAGTGCTTGCAGCACGAAATGCACCGCGAACAACACCGAAATGACGTAGAACAGCGGCTTTACTTCGCGCGCCTTTCCGACAGCGATTTGGAACAAGGCGTAGCTGACGAACCCAATCGCGATGCCATCCACGATGCTGTGCATGAGCGGGATGAACGCGATGATGAAGAACGCAGGAAGTCCCTCGGCCATAGGCTCGAAGCGAATCTTCTTCACGGCGGGCATCATTAAGCCGCCGATGAAGATGAGAATCGGCGCCACGGCCTGATCGGGCACGAACGTCAACAACGGCAGCGCCACGAGCGTAACCAGGAACAAGGACCCGGTCACGATGGAGGTCCAGCCCGTACGGCCTCCTGCCGAGATGCCTGCCGCCGTTTCAACCGTAGCTACGGTCGGGCTCGTTCCGAACAGCCCGCAGGTGACGACCGACAGAGCGTTCGCCTGCATAGCGCGCTGGAAGCGCTCGGGACGGCCGCACATGTTCAATTGCGCGTTAATCAAGCCTACATTTTCGAACACGATGACCAACGTCATCGAGAAGACTGCTACGGCCATCGAAGCTGCGGACACACCTTGTAAGGTGAACTGCCCGAATACGTCGCCGTACACCGACCACGAGAATGTGCCGTTCGCTTCGGCACCAACTGCACCAGACGATACGGCTCCCGTCACATAAGCAAGCGCGGTGCCGAAGATGATCGCGATCAGCAAATGGCCTGGCACTTTGCGCATGAACAGGATGCAAGTCAGCGCCAACGTGGCGAACGTGACCCACACGCCCGGCTCGCCGAAGGATTGCACGGCAATGATGGTCGACGCATCGGAGACGATGACGCCGCCTTTTTGCAGCCCAATGAGCACGAGCATCAAGCCGATGCCTACGGAAATGGCCTCCTGCAGCGATTCAGGAATAGCGGCCCTCAACTGTTCGGCAAGCGAGGTGAAGCTGATAATGGTGAAGCAGATGCCTGACACCACTACAACCGCCAACGCCTGCTGCCATGTTAACCCCATACCATGCACGAGCGTGTACGTAAACATGGCGTTGATCCCCATGCCCGGTACGAGAATGATCGGAGCTTTGCCCCACCAGCCCATGATGAAGCAACCGGCGGCGGAGGCGAGTACGGTCGCGATAATGCCCGCTTCTTGAGGAATGCCAGCGTCGGCCAAGATCGATGCGTTGACGATAATAATATAGACAATTGCAAAAAAGGACACGACTCCGGCCAACAGCTCCTGACGCATCCCGCCAGTGGTTGACCGTACAGACGCGTTAGGCAAAGGACCGGAATCCGCCTGCGCGCGTGAGTGTTCTTTTTGGCGGACCAATGAAATTCCCTCTTTCCATCGTAGCCCCTCACCCAACCCTTTCAATGTTATGAAAGATAGACAGCCTAAAGCCATCATGCGCTTATTGTAACACATACCATCTTCAAATAAACAAGGTTTACAGCCTCAATTAACATTAGCTATTAGGAACCTGAACAAAATAGTTATATGTCTGAAAGACTTACAAAAAAATTCGAGGTTATTGTCACCCAATACAATAAAAATTAACTTCTACAGCTTTAAAACATAAGTTGACACACCATTAAGGGGGAGGAATCATGAGATAGTATGTTTGTCGGCCTTTTGCTCCAATCTCCCCTTTCATCAGAAAACCGATATCGAGGCGCCTCATAGGTTGACGACCGCGAATAAAAGATAGGTTATATCGCCATAAGAATGGTTTGGTTTCGTTTTAGCTTTATCGCTTTATAGAAAAATGTAAGCTTTCCTTAATGAACAGGAGGCTGCATGAGTTCTGGCCCATTGCCGTCATAATCGGCCGCATCATATCAAGGCTACGAGACGGCACGTGCTTCGACCCTCGTTGTTATCCTTCCTGACCTTATGGGAGAATGGACAAAAGGACTTGCATATGGTAAGTCCGTCAATTTTTTTCGCTCTAAAAGGAAAGGGAGGTTGCCCTTCTGAATAAAGGGGAGAGTGAAGCAATAGAGGAAACAGGCATATCTTTTTGGAGAAGGGGATAGTGACGAAAATCGAAAATCGCTTTGGTCGCATTACAGACTTAAACATTCCTTCATAGCCAAAATAGACAAACCGTTAGATTTAATACTATCCATTTTCTGTAGTTCGAATTTCGTATGTTTGGCAACTATACCCGCGTATATTTGCCAAAAAAGACGTCCGCGAATGCGGACGCCTGTATAATCAACGGTTAGGTCATTTTAAGTTACACGGACACGGAATGCAGCGAAGCGTTCCGGCTGCCGAGCAGCAGCTTCGCCTGAGCGGCGGCGATACGAGCAAGCGGGATGCGGTACGTCGAGCAGCTGACATAATCGAGCCCGATCTCATGGCAGAAGAGGATGGAATCGCGGTCCCCGCCATGCTCGCCACAAATGCCGGTCGTCAATTGAGGATTGGCAGCAATGCCGCGCTTCACAGCCAGCTCAATTAACTGGCCGACACCGGTCGTGTCCAGCACTTGGAACGGGTTGGCAGTCAGCACGCGGCGGTCGACGTAGTGGGTGAGGAACTTGCCCTCCGCGTCGTCGCGGCTGCAGCCGAACGTCATCTGCGTCAGATCGTTCGTGCCGAACGAGAAGAAATCGGCATGCTCTGCAATCTGACCGGCTGTAAGCGCGGCGCGCGGCACCTCGATCATCGTGCCGACACGGTAGGCGCAGCTGCGGCGCTCCGGACCGAGCACCCGCTCCGCGGTGCGCTCGATGAGCTCGCGCAGCAGACGCAGCTCGGCAGCATGGCCGACGAGCGGCACCATAATGTCCGGCTGCACGCGCACACCCTTGCGCAGCATGCGGGATGCAGCCAGGAACAGCGCCTCCACCTGCATTTCATAGATTTCCGGGAACAGAATGCCGAGGCGGCAGCCACGTTGGCCGAGCATCGGGTTCGATTCGTGCAGCCCGCGCACCTTGCCGATTAAGCGCTCCAGCTCGCGCAGCTCTTCCGGCGTTCCCGCGCCTTGCACCGTCAGCTGCGTCTGCCGCACGACGAGCTCTTCCAGATTCGGCAGGAACTCATGCAGCGGCGGATCGAGCAGCCGTATCGTGACCGTCAAGCCGTCCATCGCCTCGAAGAGGCCTTCGAAGTCGTCCTGTTGCATCGGAAGCAGCTTCGCCAAGGCCTTCCGGCGCTCCGTCTCCGTCTCGGCGAGAATCATATCCTGCACGATCTGAAGTCGGTGCGCGGACATGAACATGTGCTCGGTCCGGCACAAGCCGATGCCTTCGGCGCCGAGCGCGCGCGCCTTGGCGGCGTCTTCCGGCGCATCCGCGTTCGCATAGACGCGCAGCTCGCGTTCACGGTCGGCCCATTCCAGCAGCTGCAGGAACTCAGCCGACATATCCGCCTCGACGACCGGAACGGAGCCGGCAATGACCCGGCCTGACGTGCCGTCGATGGACAGCAGGTCGCCTTCGCGGAACGTCCGCGTCCCGATGACGATGAGCTTCTGCCCGAAGTCGAAGCACACGTCCTCGCAGCCCGAGACGCACGGCTTCCCCATGCTGCGGGCGACGACGGCCGCGTGGCTCGTCATGCCGCCCCGGCTCGTCAAGACGCCTTCCGCGGCGAGCACGCCGTGAATGTCCTCCGGCGTCGTCTCCGGCCGGACGAGAATAATACGCTCGCCAGCGGCGGCCAGGCGCTCGGCCTCGTCGGCGTCGAGCACGATGCGGCCGGAAGCGGCGCCCGGCGATGCAGGCAGGCCTGACGCAACGACGTCCAGCGTGGCATCGGGCGCAAGCGACGGGTGCAGCAGATGCTCCAGCTGCGCGACGTCCGTCCGCAGCAAGGCCTCCTGCACCGTGATGAGCCCTTCCTTGACGAGAGCGGCGGAGATAGTGACGGCGGCCTGTGCCGTCCGCTTGCCGGCCCGCGTCTGGAGGATGAACAGCTTGCCGCGCTCGACCGTGAACTCAATGTCCTGCATGTCGCGGTAGTGGCGCTCCAACTGTTCGGCAGCCTGTATCAGCTGCTCATACAGGTGCGGCATGTCGTCCTCCATCTTGGCAATCGGCTGCGGCGTACGGGTGCCGGCGACGACATCTTCTCCCTGGGCATCCGTCAAATATTCGCCGAACAGCTCCCGCGCCCCGGTCGACGGGTGGCGGGTGAAGAGCACGCCTGTGCCGCTGTCCGCGCCGCGGTTGCCGAACACCATCGACTGGATATTGACGGCCGTACCCTCGTCGTCCGGGATGTGGTGCAGCTTGCGGTATACCTGCGCACGGTGGTTGTTCCAGCTGCGGAATACCGCCTCGACGGCCAGTTGCAGCTGGACGTGCACATCTTGCGGGAACGGAGTGCCCACCGTTGCCTCTAAGCACTGCTTATAGCGCTGAACAAGCTCACGAAAGCCATCCGCCGTTACGTCCTGATCCTCCTGGGCGCTGTACTGCGCCTTCACATCGGCGAGGATGCGTTCGAATGCGTCGGACTCGACGCCGAACACGACATTGCCGAACATATGGATGAGCCGTCGATAGCAATCATAGGCGAAGCGTTCGTCGCCCGTGACGGCGGCGAGGCCCTGCACAGTGTCATCGTTCAGCCCAAGGTTCAGAATCGTATCCATCATGCCAGGCATGGAATGCACAGATCCGGATCGGACGGAGACGAGGAGCGGGTCGCCTGCGTCCCCGAACTGCTGGCCACGCGCCAGCTCGACCGCCTGCAGGGCGGCACGCGCGTCATCCATCAGGCTGTCTGGCAGCCGGTTCAGCGCATAGAAGGAGCGGCATGCTTCCGTCGTAATCGTGAAGCCTGGCGGCACTGGCAGGCCGATGCGGGTCATCTCTGCCAGATTGGCGCCCTTGCCGCCGAGCAGCGCCTTCATACCAGCATCCCCGTGCCGGAAATGACTAATCCAATTCGATTTCATTGCGCGTCTCCCCCGATTCCATCTATTTCACTGTCAGCGGCACAGGCATCGCACCGATGGTAGTAGACGATCACTTTCTCAGTATCGACTTCTTCCAGCACCTTGTCGCACCGCTCGCACAGAATGACGCCCAGCATCACTGGGCTGCTGCTGTTGGACATGCGCTCTTCACTCCTTCCTGTATTAGATGGCGAGTCAAGTCGACGACTCGTGCCGCGTAAGCCCACTCGTTGTCATACCAAGCCAACAGCTTGATGTGCCGATCCTGCGCGATGAGCGACAAGCCGTCCACCACCGCGGATTTGTCATTACCGATGAAGTCGGTCGAGACGAGGGGCTCATCGCACCATTCCACATAACGGTCATATCCGTCCCGAATCGCATGAAGGAACGCGAGTCGGACATCGTCTGCTGTCACCGGCGTTTTCACCTCGGCCGTCAAGTCAACAAGCGAGACGTCTGGTGTCGGCACTCGCACGGAGATGCCCTGAACGGACGGCGCCAAATGCGGCAAAATGCCGGTGAGCGCCTTGCCCACTCCGGTGGATGTCGGGACCATCGATTGTGTGCATGCCCGTGCGCGGCGCAGGTCCTGATGAGGGTTGTCGAGATGCTTCTGGTCGTTCGTATAAGAATGGATGGTCGTCATCCAGCCGGAGACGACGCTGAACGAACGGTCGAGAATGTGAAGAACGGGCGCGAGACAGTTCGTCGTGCACGACGCGGCGGAAATGAGCTGGTGTGCTTCGTCATCATACATCTGTTCGTTGACGCCCATGACGACCGTTAGGTCGAGCTGCTTGCCGGGAGCGGTGACGATGACTTTCTCCGCGCCCGCTTCAATATGTTTAGAAGCACCCGGGCGATCTGTGAATTTGCCCGTTGCATCGATGGCGGTATGAATGCCGAGCCGTTGCCACGGCAACTCTGCCGGATCGGCTTCTGCCAATACCGGGATATGCGTATCATTAATAATGAGCGTATTGCCTTCAGTGGCAATATCCGCGTTCCATTTTCCGTGTATAGAGTCGTACTTAAGCAAGTGCGCGATGGTGGAAGCCGGGTAGAGGCTGTTCACTGCCCGGATGCGAAACGGTGAATCAGCTTCATCCATAGCCCGCCGGAACACGAGCCGCCCAATGCGGCCCATGCCGTTGACGGCAACTGGTAATGCCATTTCGATTCCTCCTTTAAGATGGAACATTGGTTTCTTTTTCCATTATGTAGTATATCACAAACATTATATAATGTGTAATATATAATCGTTTATTTTTATATAATACGTCATAATAAAATGAGGTGTTCTATTTTCGATGGGCTCTTGCATAAAGAGCCTGCACTTTGCTCTTCGTTTATTGAGGATTAGGGGCGTATAATACTTGCAAAACGTCCGCGGGTTGACTATAATACTTGAAATGTAATGTATTGACTATAGTCAACGTTTATCCATGCAATGCTGAGATGGAGACAAGTACGCAGCACCGCTTATCAGGGAGGAGACGCCGAGGATTGAGAGCGTTTCTTGAGGACGGACTGCCGAAATTCACTCCGGAGCAGGGCCTTGAACGGCAGGCAGACCGCCTGTGCCAGTAGAGGTGCCCGGTGACGACCCGTTATCGTCGTAGCAAGTGAGACAGCACGTTCGCTTCGGCGCTGCAGGAGAGCAGCTCTATGCCAGAGTATCGTGATGTCTAATAAGGGTGGTACCACGGCCTTCTCGTCCCTTGAGACAGAGAAGGCCTTTTTGTTTTGAGATGGAAACTAAAGGGAGGTCAACACCATGAAGGAGCGTTTACAGGCGCTGCGCGCTGAAGCGCTGGATAAGCTGCAGCAAGTGAAGGATGCGAACAATCTGAACGAGCTGCGCGTCAAATTTCTTGGTAAAAAAGGGGCGCTTACGGAAGTATTGCGCGGTATGGGCGGCTTGAGCGCGGAAGAGCGTCCGATGATCGGGCAAGTGGCGAACGAAGTCCGCGGCGCCATTGAGGAGTTTATTGAACAGAAGCAGGAGGCGTTCCAACGTGAAGAGACGGAGCGTCGTCTGCAGGAAGAGACAATTGACGTCACGCTGCCAGGCCGAACGTTGGCGCAAGGCGCGGTCCATCCGCTCAATAAAGTGGTAGAGCAAATCGAAGACATCTTCGTCGGCATGGGCTACACCGTTGCGGAAGGCCCGGAAGTGGAGCAGGACTATTATAACTTCGAAGCGCTCAATCTGCCGAAGGATCATCCAGCGCGCGACATGCAGGATTCCTTCTATATTACAGAAGATATTTTGATGCGCACGCAGACGTCTCCGGTGCAGATTCGCACGATGGAAGCGATGAAAGGCGACGTGCCGGTCAAAATCATTTGCCCAGGGCGTGTATACCGCCGCGACGATGACGATGCGACGCATTCGTTCATGTTCCATCAAATCGAAGGACTCGTCATCGACAAGAACATTCGCATGAGTGACTTGAAAGGAACATTGCTTCAATTTGCGCGTGAAATGTTCGGTCCGCATATGCAGATTCGCCTGCGTCCGAGCTTCTTCCCATTCACCGAGCCAAGCGTGGAAGTCGACGTCACCTGCATGAAGTGCGGCGGCAGCGGCTGCCGCATCTGCAAGCATACCGGCTGGATTGAAATTCTTGGTGCGGGCATGGTGCATCCGCGCGTGCTGGAAATGGGCGGCTACGATCCGGAAGTGTACTCCGGCTTCGCCTTCGGTATGGGTGTGGAGCGGATTGCGATGCTGAAATATGGCGTTGACGATATACGCCACTTCTATACGAACGATATGAGATTCCTGAAGCAATTTGCTCGTATGTGACATTAAATACATGTTCAAAAAAGTGATTTTTTTGAACAACCTCTTAAATGAAAGGAAGAGAACGGTCATGAACGTATCTTACAAATGGCTATCGGAATATATCGATTTGACCGGCGTGTCCGCGGAAGAGCTTGCTGAGCGGATGACGCGCGCAGGAATTGAGATTGATGTGGTGGAGAACCGCAATAAAGGGCTTGACAACATCGTGGTCGGTTATGTTGTATCCCGGGAGAAGCATCCCGATGCCGACAAATTGAATGTATGCAAGGTGGACACCGGAAGCGGCGAACATCTGCAAATCGTCTGTGGAGCGAAGAACGTCGATGCGGGACAGAAAGTGCCTGTCGCACAAATTGGCGCGGTAATGCCTGACGGTATGAAGATTAAGCGTGCCAAGCTGCGCGGTGTGGAATCCCAAGGGATGATCTGCTCGGCCAAAGAGCTGGCCATGAATGATAAGCTGCTCCCGAAGGAAATGCAGGAAGGCATTCTCGTGCTTCCAGAAGATACGGTGATTGGCACGCCGATTGCCGACGTCCTCGGCCTGAACGATCATGTGCTTGAGTTGGACCTGACGCCGAACCGTTCAGACTGCTTAAGCATGATCGGTGTTGCCTATGAAGTCGGAGCGTTGTTGGACCGTCCAGTGCGTCTGCCGGAAGACACGGTCAGCGAGTCCGCTGAACAAGCAAGCAGTACTGTTAGCGTTCGCATCAGTGCTCCTGACGCATGCAACCGATATGCGGCACGTTACATTACAAATGTCAGCATTAAGCCGTCGCCGCTCTGGCTGCAGAACCGGCTGCTAGCGGCAGGCGTGCGTCCGATTAACAACATCGTTGACATTACGAACTTCGTCATGCTGGAATATGGGCAGCCGCTGCATGCTTTTGATGCGGACAAATTAAGCGGCAATGGCGCGATCGATGTGCGTTATGCACACGAAGGAGAGACGCTCATTACGTTGGATGGGCAAGAGCGCAAGCTTGAGCCGCATATGCTGTTGATTACGGATGGCGTCAAGCCGATCGGGCTTGCCGGTGTAATGGGCGGCGAGAATTCTGAGGTGAGCGGCGACACCGTAACTATTTTGCTGGAGTCGGCTCATTTTGCAGGAAGCGTCGTGCGCAAGACATCGCGCCAGATGGGACTCCGCTCAGAAGCATCCCTCCGCTTCGAGAAGGAAGTGAATCCGGAAGCAGTCATTCCAGCGCTCAACCGGGCGGCAGAGCTGATGCGTCAATTGGCAGGCGGCAGCATCGCTGCAGGCATTGTCGAGGAGACGGCACAGCCGCATGAACGCAGAACGGTCACTTTGACGCTGGACAAAACGAACCGCCTGCTCGGCACTGCGTTGACGGCGGCAGATGTGACGTCTATCCTGCAGCGTTTAGGGCTAGAAGCCGCTGAACCCGAAGCCGGCGTCTTTCATGTGCAAGTGCCATTCCGCCGCGGCGACATTACGCGTGACGTCGATCTGATCGAAGAGGTAGCTCGCATTTACGGATATGACAACATCCCGACGACGGCGATTGAAGGTCCGACAACACCGGGACATCTGAACAAAGGTCAGACGATTCGCCGTGCGATTCGCGGATTGCTAACGGACAACGGTCTGCATGAAGCAGTAACGTATTCGTTCACGCATCCGACTGAAACCGAGCTCTTCCCGACATTCATCGACGGGGCTGTTCCGGTTCGTCTGGCGATGCCAATGAGCGAAGAGCGGAGCGTGCTGCGCACAAGCTTGCTGCCAAGCTTGCTGGATGTGGCGGCGTATAACCGCAACCGTAAAACTGACGATGTGAAAGCGTTCGAGCTTGGCCGCTTGTACTTGACGTCGCAGGAAACACTGTCGGCCTTGGTGAAGGAAGAGCTGGTGCTTGGTCTTCTAATGACCGGCAAACGCAGCGCGGCACAGTGGAATATTAGCTCCGAAGCAGTTGATTTCTACGATGTGAAGGGTGTTGTGGATGCTCTTGCTTCGTACTTGGGGCTGGAAGGCCGCATCCGTTATGAGGCGAATCGTCCGCAGGGGCTGCACCCGGGCCGTTCGGCTTCTATGTATTTGATGGATGCGGAAGGAGAGCAATATATCGGAATCATCGGACAAGTGCATCCGGAAATTCAACGTCAGAAGGATCTCGGCGAAACGTACGTGGCGGAGCTGCTGTTGCAGCCGCTGATGGAAGCAGCCGATTTCAACATTGCATACAAAGCGCTCCCTCGTTTCCCAGCAGTGGATCGTGACATCGCTGTCGTAGTCGACCGCAATGTGGAAGTGGGCCGATTGGTTACTACAGCTAAGGAAGCGGCTGGCGAATGGCTGGAATCTGTAGGGGTATTCGACATCTACACAGGCGATCGTATCGCAGAGGATAAGAAGAGCGTCGCGATTTCCCTCGTATACCGCCATGCGGAGCATACCTTTACCGATGAGGAAATTACCGATATCCACGGTCGTGTCATTGCGGCGCTTGAAACAACTTATAGCGCAGAATTGCGCAAATAGAACAGATGTTACTTAATATGTAAAGTGGAATAAACCATAAAAGGTGGGAAACGGATAATTTCCGTAACCCACCTTTTGCATTCATGGAAGGCATAAGCCTATTACCAAGGGTTAATGACGCCGCCGCCAGAAAACATAGTGGCTACAGGTGCAACAATAACAGCAAGACAAAAAATTACAGCAGCCAGTTTACCATGCACTTTTTTCATATCATCTCTCCTATCTTGAGTTTTGAACCACTCAGGTGATTAAACATTGACTTGACCTTATGTAAATATTGCATGTTGTTAATAATGTCGGAATTTTCATGAATCGTGTCGAACAATACTTCAATGCATTCATAAGCATTTTTGTGCCTATCCACATTAACAAACATGGTAATGCTTTTCAGTAAGCAATCAACAGATTGCTCGTGAATTCCCGCCAGCTTAAAATATTCGCTTTTTTTCTTGTAGTAATGTGCGTATTCTGTAATAAGGCAAGGGTTGCTTGAATTTTCAATAAAGTCATATTCCCACTGAAATAGCTTTTCGACAGCGCTCAAATTGTTTTGTTGCAGGTATAAATCAAAAAGATCATAAATAATATTGACTTTGTGAGCGGACTTTTCCAAGCATTGTTCCAATTGATTAATGGCTAAATCAATGTGGCCTTTTTTTCCGTTTAACTTAGCTGTCATAAAATCTGCGTTTTCTTGTACAAATGGGAATTGGAACGTGCAGTATTGCTGGAGATATCGTTCCGCCATGTCGTAATTGTTCAAAAAATAGTGTGAAAAGGAAATGAAAGAAATAGAATGTGCTTTGATGGCGCTGTCAGTTGTATCCAATATTAATACTTGATTGCAATATTCAATAGCTTCTTTGTATTCTTTCAAATGATACGAATGGGCACCCAACTTGTAATAGAGTGTAATCTGTTCTTCCAATGAAAGAAATTGAACATAATGCGTAATGTTTTTTCCTGTATAGTAGGTCGTCTGCATTTTGCCGAAATCATCGCGTTCAATTAAATATTCCTGTAGCAGCGCCTTGGCGAAGTACGTTTGAATGCCGTGAGTGCGAGCGTATTTTATGATGAGCTTGTACAGGGAAAGTCTGACTGTTGGCGCATCCTCAATGGAACCTGTGAACTTATACAGTTCATCCACTAATCCAATACTGTCTTTTTTTTCGTCACGAAGAAACTGAGCGGCAATCTTAGTGGATAAGGACGGAGCGCTGGTTATGGACTCTTTCAAGATGGACATAAGCACATCAGCTCTCTGCTCAACGGAGAGATATAATTCGACAATGTTTGGATATGCGATATCAAAGACACTTAAAAGGGCGTGCATCGTTTTAAATTCCGGGCGCTTCGTTTCGCCGTTCTCGATTTTAGAAGTGATGCCTTTGGCGACTCCTGTCATAGCCTCTAACTGGACTAATGTTAAATTGGCCTCTTGTCTGCATGTTCTGATGAATTCGCCAATAGTTGTAAATTGAAGCGACTCAGCCTTCATATCATCACCTCTTCAAACCTATAGGTATCATTACGTCAACGATACCAAATAATGTCTGATAAGTAAATATCCTTTGGTCAAATAATGTCGGATGGTAAGTGCAATTATCTTGTTTGCAGCTGCATGAGCCATGACAGAACCCATATTCCCTTGCCTCCTCCTCTATTGGATTTAGTCATTTGAGAGGAAAAGTGATTTTGAGCAATAAAAGCGGGCTTTCTTCCTGTTCTTTCCTCTCGAGGGAACAAGGAAGGGCCCATTTCTTTTTTTGAGCCGTTATATATGAAATGAAACTTGACTTTCCGCTTTACGTAGCAGGAAATGAGGCTAAGCATATCGAACTTATAAGGTAAGATTTCGTTGCCTCGTTGCAAAGTCATACTTGCAGTTCGTGGCGACGCTAAGGTAAGGAGGATGTAAAGAATGACCACTTCAGATAATAAACATCGGGTTACAGTTGAAATATATGGAACGCAATATAAATTGGTAGGTACAACAAGTAAAGAATATATGCGCAATATCGCCGCTGTGGTGGACGAGCATATGCGGGTCATCTCGAATGCGAGCTCGCGACTGGATACACCGCGCATCGCCGTACTCGCGGCCGTGCACATTGCGGAGGAAGTTCAGAAGATTAAGGATGACCATGCGCGCATCAGCGTATCTCTCCAAGAGCAAGAGCATGCGGGCAAAGCGTTGACACACGAATTGGAACAGCTGAAGTCCGAATCATCGCAAGCGTTAGAGAAGCTCCGTATGGAATCGGGCGCCGAACTTGACAAGCTGCAAGCAGAGCTTACGAAGGAGAAAGAAAAGGTAGAGAAGCAGACTGCCTCGCTCCGGGAGGAAGCAGCGAAGCTGAAGGAAACGAATCGCCAGCTGTCGGAAGAGAAGCGTGCTTCCAACGAGCGACTGCATAAGCTGACGGAGCAGACGAAGGAAGCAGACCGCCGCATTCAATCGATGACAACACGGGAGAATGAGTTGAAGCGCAAGCTGCAGGAACAGGAAGCCAAGCTGAAGATAGCGGTTGACGAGAAGCAGCAAGCAGCCAAGGCACATGAAGCAGCGCTGCAGCAGAAGCTCGCCCAGCAGGAACAGCAATGGCAGACGAAGCTGGATGCCGAGAGACAGCGAACAGAAGAGACGGCTGCAGTCTGGGAGGAACAGTTGGCAGAACAGACGGCCGCTTGGGAAGGTCAGTTGGCAGCGCAGGCGACCGAATGGGAACAGCGGTTGACAGAGCAGAAGGCCAACTTAACTCAAGAGCACACCGCTCAGGTAGTAAAGTTAAAGTCAGAACATGCTCAGCGAGTGAAGCAGCTTACGGAACAGCAAGAAGCGCAAGCTCAGAAGTTGACGCAGGAGCGCGCCAGCGATCTTCAAGCGCTTGAAGCTAAATATACCGCGGAGATGAACCAGCTCCAGACGGAACATAAAGAGCTAGTTCAACAATTGAAGTCATCTCATGGCAATCAATTGCTGAAGTCGAATCAGCGCCACACTACTCAGGTGAAGGAATTGACCGAACAGCATGCGAAGGAGCTGGAACTGGCGGCAGCCGCTCAGCAGGAGAAGCTGGAGCAGGCCATGACTGCGCTGCAGCAACAATTCGATCAGAAGGAGGCGGAGCTTCGCACTGAATTGGAACAGATGGGGGCGAAGCATCGTACTGAACTGGAGCAGGTGACAGCCGCGCACCAGACCGAGCTGGAGAAAGCCGATACGAAGTATAAGAGCGAGCTGAAGCAAGTGCATTCGAAGCATCAGGACGTTCTGTCTCAATTGAACGGGAAGCATCAACAAGAGCTTGAGCAACAGAGCTCGAAGCATCTGAGTGATCTGGAGGAAGTACAGTCCCGCCATCAGAACGAGCTGAACAAAGTAAACTCCAGCCACCAAAGCGAGCTGGATCAATTGAAATCAGCGCTTGGCAATGAACTCGAACAATTGGAGAATACGCATCAGAAAGAGTTGGAACAGGTAAGAGCCCAGCATGCGGAGGATGTGGATACGTTCTCAGCGCTGCATGAGGAGGCGGCAGCCGAACATGAGCAAGCGATGGCCGCGCTGGAGCAATCGTTGCGCGCGGAAGCGGAAGAGCAGATGAAGAAGCCATCTCATCGCATCCATCAGCTCGAAGGGCAATTAAGCCGAGCGGAAGAGCTTGATCGTGCGCGTCTGTTGGAGATGGAGCGGCTTATTCGCGTACGGGACGAAGCTCACGCAGAAGTTGCAGAGCTGCAGGAGCAGCTGAAAGAGGCAGAACAGTTGGCCTCTGCCGAGCGCGATGAACTCATTGTCCAGCATGAGGCGCAGCTTGCAGAGCAGATTCAGGCGGTAAGGGAGTCGTGGAAGCTAGAGGCTGATAAGGAACGCATCAGCTTGCAAGAACAATTCAAACAGGAACGTACTGGCCTGCAAGAACAGTTCAAGCAGGAGCGGAGTCGCTTGCAGGAGCAGTTCGAACAGGAACGAAGCTCATGGATTGCGAAGGAAGAGAAGGAACAGGAAGCCTTCAACGAATTGGTCTCCGAGTTGGAAGCGAAATGCCGTCAATTGGAAGCAGAGAAGTTGAACTGGCAGTCTGCAGCCGAGACGATGCAAAGCGCGCAGTCTGAGGCGGCAGCAGCCGTGGAAGCGGCACAGAAAGAAGCGTTGGAGACGGCGGCGCGCTGCGCTCAACTGGAAGAAGAGCAAGAGCTTTACGCGACCGAGCTTGAACAATATGAAGCATACAAGAAGCAGATGAAAGAGCGGGAGAAAGCTTGGGAGGCGCAGCTTGAAAGTGTTCAGGCGCGTGAACAAGAGTGGCGGGAACAGCTCGCCGAGCAGCAAAATAACGTGCAGGAATGGACAGAGCAAAAAGAGAAATGGCAAATGCGTGAAGCAAACTGGCTGGAGCTTGAAAAGAAATGGCAGGCTCGGGAAGAACAGTGGCTTGAGCATTTTGAACAATGGAAAGACGAAGAGCGAAAATGGAAGCAAGCCGAATCTAATTGGAGTGCGCGGGAACAGGAGTGGGCGGAGCAAGAGCAGGATTGGTCACTCGCGTTCAAATCTTGGAACGATGAACGAGCGGAAATGAAACAGCAGTTGAAGGACGTAATGGCTCAATTGGAGCAAGCCAAGGAACAGGTTGGCTTGAACGAAGACATGACGGCTATTCAAGAACAGTTCGAAGTGCTGTCCCATCAATTCCGTCTGTCTCAAGTAGAGCGGGAAATGGAACGTAAGCAAGCACAAGAAACGGAAGAAGTCTACAACAAGCTCAAAGACGAGTACTCGAAGCTGCAATCGGAGTTCAACGAATGGCTGGAATTAATTGAGCAAGATGTCCGTTAAATCGGAATAAAGGATGAATCATGTTACAAGAAATCACAATGTTTTTTGACAACTTATGGAACGGAATCGCAGCGGGAATAATGGCTTGGAATGCGCTCGACTACATTGTCGCCGTAACCGCAATGATATGTATCGCGTGGGGAGCGAAGCGCGGACTGAAAGCCCAGGCCCTCTCGTTGTTTGGTTATATCGTAGCCTTTATCGTCGCTTCACGCTTCTATGATTACTTTATCCCATGGGTAAAGAAGAGGCTGTTTACGACAAGCAATCAAGCAGCAAGCCCACAGCCGCCTGCAGACGGTTCGGGTTCAATATTGTCCTCTGAATTGATGGATACGGTGCATGCGGTGATTGCCTTTGCGCTGCTGTTCTTTTTTGTCCTTGCAGGCTTATGGCTTATCCGCTTTGCATGGAGCAAATTCACCGCCTCCCGGCCGATCCGGACCGTAGACAGGCTTACCGGCGCAGTGCTCGGCCTGATCCAGTTCATATTCCTCTGGTGCATCCTGTATGTGCTGCTTCGGGCATGGCCCGCAGGTTACATCCGTACATGGGTGGAGGCGTCAGTCTGGGTGGATAAGACCGGACAGTGGATTCCGGACGTTATGGTTGAGGCGGTAAAGTGGGCGCAATGGCTATGAGAAAACCTTTTCGAGGCCTTTTGAAATGAGCGGCCGCATTAGAGTAAGATAAGCCGCCGTCTCCTTGAATAAAGGATACGGCGGCCACTGCTGTGCGCTCAGACGTGACTATGGGGGAACCGGTTCATGGGGAGTTAATTACAATGGTTATTCATTTATTCGACGATTAGCATCGACTTCATATCACGGTGACCCGGACCGCACATAATCGTGCATTGGAACTCGTAAGTCCCAGGCTTCTCTGGAGTAATCACTTGTTCCTTGTTATTCGGCTCAAGAGCGAGACCGAGCTCTTTGACAGCTAACCCGTGATTTCCGGTGGAATCCAAAATGATGCGGACCGACTCACCTGCTTTGATTCGATATTCCGATTGGTCAAACTTATAGTTGGTCGCTGTTATGACAAGTTCTGTATCGACGGCAACAGAGGCACTTGCTTGTGAATTCTGTTCCTTACTTCCCCCGCAAGCGACCAGCAAGACGATCATAATGATGAATAGAGATGATAACGTCCAAAGGCTGCTTCGTTTCATGCTCATCCTCCTTTTCCATAACAGTGTAGCTGACTCACTCATTTTTTGCCATTCTTTGTCGAGCAAAAAATACGCATTTGGAGTGATCCGGCATAGGGGTCTGGAAAGGACTGATGGCGTGAAGCGGCAGCCTTCAGATTATTTCGCTTGTCGTCCGGCTTCGAATGGCGTGGCGATTGGGATGAACAAGTCAATCAACCCGATGACCAAGGCCGCCAGAATCGCTCCGAGGATGGTGACTGATACGCCGGCTACAAAGAACTGGGCGACGTAAATGACGAGGGCGCTGATCAAAAAGCCAACGATACCCCGACCGAACGGCGTAACTTTTTTTCCAAAAATGCCTTCGACAATCCAGCCGAACAAGGCAATGATCAAGGCGAGGATTAAGGCACTCCAGAAACCGCCTACGGAGAACATCGGCACAATCCAGCCCGTGATCATCAGCACGATGGCTGCCACAATGAATCGAACGACATGACCTAGAAAATTCATGGACTTTCCTCCTTACTTGTTTGAAGGGTATAGGTTTGTGCAACAATTATTGTAACCTTATCCGCGATAATCATAAGTGGCATGTTCAGACATGAATAGCCATCAATTAGGTGTTCCGATATAATTACAGCGAGAGGAGTCGTGACTAGAATTGGATTCAAAAATTTTAAACACGATGGATTACCATAAAATACTGCAGTCATTGGCGCATCACGCGGCGACCCCTCTGGGCGAACAGGCTGCGTTGGCGTTACAGCCGAGTACCAATTTGGATGAAGTGAAGCGCCGTTTGCAGGCGACAGATGAAGCGATGACGGTAGAACGCCTGAAAGGCGGGGCACCGTTCTCTGGAGTGAAGGATATTCGTGGCTCCATCAAACGAGCTCGAATTAATGCCATGCTCAGCGCAAGCGAGCTGTGGGATATTTCTTCGCTGTTGTTATCTGGAAGACGTGTAGCGCGGCATATCGCAGGTGTTCATGAAGATAATCCGGTTCCGTCGATCCATGAATTGGCACAATCCATAAGTGACCAGAAGGCACTGGAGGAAGACATCCGCCGATGTATCGATGAGCAGGGTGAAGTATTGGATCAAGCCAGCTCTGAACTGGCGACCGTACGCCGTGAGCTGCGCATCGGAGAAACGCGAATTCGCGAGAAGCTGGAGTCCATGATCCGTTCGCAAAGCGCGCAAAAAATGCTGCAGGACCAGTTGGTTACGATTCGGAATGATCGCTATGTCATTCCAGTAAAGCAGGAATACCGCGGTCATTATGGCGGTATCGTTCATGACCAATCCAGTTCGGGCGCCACGCTCTTCATCGAGCCGGAAGCAATCGTAGCAATGAACAACAAGCTGCGGGAGACGAAGCTAAGAGAAGAGCGCGAGATTGAACGTATTTTGTCGCGATTGACCGAGGAAGTGGGTCTTCTCGCCGATGTGCTGCTGTACGATACGGATTGCGTAGAACAATTGGACTTTATTTTTGCCAAAGCCAGACTTGCGCACCAAATGAAAGCATCTTTTCCCCGTATGAATGATCGCGGGTTTATTAAGTTGAAGAAAGGCCGTCATCCGTTAATTCCAATTGAACAAGTCGTGCCAATTGATGTGGAGCTCGGCAATTCATATACCTCCATCATTGTGACAGGTCCGAATACCGGTGGTAAGACGGTGTCGCTGAAGACGATGGGGCTGTTGAGCCTCATGGCGATGTCCGGTATGTTCATTCCGGCGGAGGATGGAAGTCAGATGTGTGTGTTCGATGCGATATACGCCGATATCGGAGACGAGCAGAGCATCGAGCAGAACTTGAGTACGTTCTCCAGCCATTTAACTAACATTATTCGCATCTTGAGCCATATGACGCCGAAGAGCTTGGTATTGCTTGATGAGCTGGGTGCGGGTACTGACCCTGCGGAAGGCTCGGCGCTTGCGATTGCGATTCTGGAGCATATTCATAAGCTTGGCTGCCGAATGGTGGCCACGACCCATTACAGCGAGTTGAAGGCATACGCATACGAACGTAAAGGCATCATCAACGCCAGCATGGAGTTCGATGTTCAGACGTTAAGTCCGACCTATCGCTTGTTGATTGGCGTGCCGGGACGAAGCAATGCCTTTGCCATTGCCGAACGGCTAGGACTGTCGAAGTCCATTATCGAGCATGCCCGCGGCGAAGTGACGGAAGAAGACCTGCGGGTAGAGACGATGATCGCCTCATTGGAAGAGAATCGGCTTGGCGCAGAAGCGGAGCGCGAGGCTGCGGAACGGCTGCGGCGTGAGACGGAGGCGATGCGTGAAGCGTTGGCTGAAGAACGAGCGAAGCTGGAGGCGGATCGGGACAAGCGCGTAGCGCGTGCGGAAGACGAAGCGCGAGCCATCGTAGCCAAAGCCCGTCGTGAAGCGGAAGAGATTATTTCGGAATTAAGACAGCTGGCTCTGGAAGGAGCTCAGGTGAAGGACCATCGCTTGACGGAAGCGCGCAGACGGCTTGATGAAGCGGCGCCGGCAAGCAAGATTGCTGCGAAGACGAAGAAAAGTGTGAAGTCAGTTCGGCAAATCGAAGCTGGCGACGAAGTAATGGTATACAGCTTGAACCAAAAAGGAAGCGTCGTTGAATTGGCAGGGCAAGAAGCCGTTGTACAGCTCGGGATTTTGAAGATGAAAGTTCGTCTCGACGATTTGGAACTGCTGTCGTCTTCCAAGTCTGAAGCCAAGCAGGTGCAATCCGGCACGAACGTGAAGCGCACTCGTGGAGAAAATGTCCGGTCCGAGCTTGATTTGCGGGGAGCTAACTTAGAAGAAGCGATGATGGAAGTGGATCGTTTCTTGGATGAGGCCCTGCTCGGCAACTTGGGTCAAGTACACATTATTCATGGCAAAGGAACGGGAATCCTTCGCACCGGCATTCAAGAATTTTTACGCAGGCATAAGCATGTAAAGAGCTTCCGTCTTGGCAATTACGGCGAGGGCGGCACGGGAGTAACCGTGGCGGAATTGAAGTAATCATTCTTGAAGGTGGGGAGGACAACAGTGGAACATCTAATTGAACAATGGCTTAGCAATCCGTACGTATCGATGTTAGCTTATTTTTCCGTGGCCGTATTCGCTCTGGTGCTGTTGTTATCAGTCTTTGAATTGGTGACGCGTTATAAGTGCTGGGACGAGATTCGCAAAGGGAATATTAGCGTCGCCTTGGCAACCTCGGGGAAAATATTTGGGATTTGCAATATTTTTCGCTTCGGCATCGAAGCGCGGGATTCGTTATACGCCTCATTGACATGGGCGATAATTGGTTATGTACTGTTGCTTGTGGCTTACTTTTTGTTCGGCTTTTTGATGCCGTATTTTAATTTGGACAATGAGATACAGAAGGACAATCGTGCGGTTGGCCTCTTATCGATGGTTATCTCGATATCGTTGTCCTATATTATTGGTGCGAGCATCAAGTAGTGTGATTGGATTATACCGCGGAGGTCATTCATGAAGTACTTATGGGGAACGCTGTTCGCATTAGCCGCGCTATTTGTTGTTATCGGAATTGTGTACTGGATAAATATATAGGCTTGATAAAAAGTGTAAAATGTGTTCAAAAAGTGGACTTTTCAGCACTCAAAAGGACACTTTTGGAACAACCTCTATATAGGGAAGGTTTGATGAACAATGAGCAGCACGACAATCTGTCCTTGGTGCGATACTGAAATTGTATGGGACGAAGTGTTGGGGCCTGAAGAGGAATGCCCACACTGCCATAATGAACTTAATGCATACCGGAGTATGAACGTCATGATCGAACACGATGAAGATGAAGCCGAGGATGCGCGTAACGAGCAGGCATCTGATGCGAATGAAGAACAGCCGGAGGAAAAAGGCTGGTCCAACTTTGGCTGGGATGATGATTCCGTTCTGTATAGCGAACCGGACACGCTGCGCTACCAAGAAGGCGTAGACAAGGTGCTGCACGAGCAGCAGGAAGTGCCAGAGTGCCCGCAGTGCCGTGAATATATGTTGCTTGTCGGCAAAGAAACAATGCCTTCCACACAGTTTACACCTCACATTCCGGAGACATTGAAGCAACCGATTCTTACTGCGCCGTTTCAGCTGGATGTATATGTCTGCACATCCTGCTTTCAAGTATCGAAGGTGCTGGCAGAGACATATCGTGAACCAATAATGGAAAATGTACGAAATACGAAATCAGAATAAATAAGACGCGCGCTTTGGGGTAACTTATAAGCTGTAACGAACTGGGTATAAGAGCGTGATCAAAAGGTGACTTTTTGATCAATCTCTACAAGCCCACGGAAGCGGGGAGGGTTACCTTCGTGAAGGCGCGTCTGGACGGCCAATCTCTCTTGTTGTTGGTCGTATACGGTCTATTCTCGTTGGCGAATGCCCTGTCAGGGACGTTCGTCAACGTTTTTCTTTGGAAAGCGAAGTCGGATTATTCACTCATCGGCTGGTTTGCGTTCAGCCAGCAAATTGCAATCGGGCTCATGTTCTATTTCGCTGGCAAATGGGTTAAAGAAGGCAATAAAATGAATTGCTTGCGCCTTGGTATTTTGCTTGCGGGAATCTTTTACGCCGCAGTATTGTGGATTGATAAAGAGGCGGTTCATTACATATGGCCGCTCGGCTTAACGCTGGGTGCCGCTTCTGGCGCCTTCTGGCTGACCTTCAATGTCGTATACTTTGAAGTGACGGATGCCGCCAACCGGGATTTGTTCAACGGCTGGGTCGGATTTATCGGGTCGGGCTGCGGGATGGCAGCGCCCTGGGCTTCGGGCTTCCTTATCTCCACACTTGGTGATAGTCGTGGCTATCCGATCATATTTACCATATCCCTTGTCGTATTTGTCGCCGCGGTCATTATTAGCTTCTGGCTGCACAAACGTCCGCCGGAAGGCCATTATTGCTGGTCGCTTCCGTTCACTTCGTTACGTCCTCCGCTCAGTCCTTGGCGCGTCGCTCTGCCGGCTCTTGCGTCACAAGGATTACGCGATGGAGTGTTCGCTTTTCTAGTCGGATTGATCGTGTATATTGTCACTACGAATGAACTGAAGCTCGGCAATTATACGCTTATTACCTCTGCGGTTGCATTGGCCAGCTTCTATGTGGCCGGGCGTTTCTTCAAGGTATCATACCGCGCCAAGGGGATGCTGCTCGGGGCGATGGCGATGGCGCTCGCGGTTGTCCCATTATTTTTTCAGATCAAGTACGGGACGCTGCTTGCGTTCGGTATTATGATTTCTCTATTCTCACCGCTGTTCACCGTACCGATGACATCGTCCACGTTCGATATTATGGGAATCGATAAGAAGTCGGTCAGTCAGCGCGTCGAGCTCACTGTACTGCGTGAGTTCGGTCTGCTCATCGGACGGATGGCGGGTATCGCGGCTTTTATCGCCCTGGTCCAGTGGCGGACGAATACTGCGGCGATTGTCGTGTTTCTCACGGTGATTGGCGCAGCGCCTGTGCTAAGCGCATGGTTCATGCAGCCTCTAGTTAAGAATCAGTATGCAAAAAGGGTGCCGGAAGCTACGGGTGATGCAGCAGAAGAAGCTGGGGAAGCGAAGATGAAGCACAAGCTCAAGGAGCAGCCGTAAACCAGCTGCGACACATTAGGCAGCTGGTATTTACGGCATCAAAAACGATATAAGCTTAACAACTAATTCCGTTTTCCTTCCTCTGTTGGATTCTGTACAGTTAAAACAGCGCACGTACACCTCTTTTTGGCCGCTCCATTGGAAGTAGTCCAATGCTTTTCCGATCATTCAGCAGAGTTGCTGTCAAACAGCCCGATCCACTGTATAATATCCAGTCTATATTCTATTCTACAGCCTAATCAGAACATTCTACTACATATATCCAATGAGTTCTTACTTCTGCCGATTGAAGAAAACATCTTAGTTCGACTGATGCTGTTATCACCATACGCAAGAGTCTGGGTGCGGGCCATACGCGCCATTTTGGGCAGCATCGCTTCCTGTTCTTCCAAAAGGTTGGTTGCCTCATCGCGTTACATATTTCCCTAATGCAGGGTACATAATACATTTGGTACCACATTGAAGAGATGGAAGGAGATCATGCCAAATGCAATACGGACAACAAAACCATTTGACCATGAAACCACTGACTGCCAAAGAATTAGAGTATATTGCCGATTCGATATCGAATGAAGATCTATTAATCAAGCAATGCGCCGCAACCGCAGCCAGTTCGACGAATACGACGATTCAGCAAGCTTTGACGCATATGGTGTCCGCTCACCAGCAGCATATGAATATTCTTGTGCAGACATTGCAGCAGCACGCTCAACTGGCCCCGACTCAACCGCAGCAATCGCAATAATATAGTCAAAAGAGCAGGAGGTAACGTTACGATGAACTATACACAAAATAGCGGGTTCATGGCTGAGAAAGATTTGTTATATACGATATTGGCCGATTTGAAACGCACGTCGCGTGAATATGTGACAGGCGTTACGGAGGCGGCGTGCCCGGCCGTCCGGCAAATGTTTACTGATTTGACGAATAGCACGATAAAGATGCAGGGAGAATTGTTCAATTTAATGGAGCAGCACAATATGTATTCTGTGGCTTCGCCGGCGCTGCGGCAGGAAGTGAACAAACAACTGCAGCAACATCAACAAATGCAGACGAAGACGAACCAGTTCGTGCAGCAGAAACTGAACGGCCAGCAGCACAATTACAATAACAACAACTATGTGCAGGGGAATTACCAAGGCGGCGATTCCCACAATTACATGTAATTCAATCCGGTCGATAGCGCCGTCTTTCCATTGCGGAAGGGCGGCTGTTTGCATGTGAGATGCCGGTCCAGATCAGATCCGGATGCACCTGGGAATACGGCATAGGTGGTTCTTGGCAGGAAGTTGTAAAAAGGTGTATCATAATAAGCATATCAACAAAAGCGGCCTTACATATCCAGGTCGGGGGAGGATTTCGTCTTATGAAGGATTTAAGCGAGTTAAACGTTAACATATTGAAGCTGTTAAAAGAGGACGCCCGACGTTCCCCTAGCTTAATCGCGACTATGCTTGGTGCGGAGGAAGAAGAAGTTCGAGCGGCCATCACCGAAATGGAAGAGGATCACGTTATCGTTAAATATGCGACAATTCTGAATTGGAGCAAGGTGAACGACGAGAAGGTGACGGCGCTGATCGAGGTTCAGATTACGCCTGAGCGTGGTCGTGGATTCGAGGGTATTGCGGAGCGCATCTACTTGTTCCCGCAAGTGAAATCCGTCTACCTTATGTCCGGCGCATATGATTTGCTCGTGGAAGTCGAAGGGAAGAATCTGCGCGAAGTGGCTTCGTTCGTATCTGATAAGCTGTCTCCAATTGAAGCGGTGCTTTCGACGAAGACGCATTTTATATTGAAGAAATATAAGCAAGAAGGCATTATTTATGAAGACCGCGAGGACGATCAACGTCTCGTAGTATCCCCGTGAAAGGTGATGTGTCATGATTAAGGAAGAGGATAAGCAAGCGACGCTGCGCTCCATGGGGAATTATATCAATCCACTCGTCAGAGACATTCCGCCGTCAGGTATTCGCAAGTTCTTCGATATGGCCAACGCGAGCAAAGACATTATTACGCTGGGCGTAGGCGAACCTGATTTCTGCACGCCATGGCATGTGCGGGAAGCGTGCGTCTACTCGTTGGAACGGGGACGCACCAAATATACATCCAACGCAGGGATGCCTGAGCTGCGCGAGGCGATAGCCGAATATTTACATGATTCGTTCCAAATCACGTATAACCCGGCTGACGAGCTACTCGTTACAGTTGGAGGTTCGGAAGCGATTGATCTGGCGCTGCGGACGCTCGTATCGCCAGGCGATGAAATATTGATTCCGGAGCCTTGTTACATTTCATATTCGCCGATCGTATCAATTGGCGGCGGTGTGGCGGTCGGGATCGAAACATCTGCCGAGAACCAGTTCAAATTAACGGCTGAATCGCTCAAAGCGAAATTAACTCCGAACTCCAAAGTTCTCATTCTGTGCTATCCAAGCAACCCGACCGGGGGCATTATGACTTATGAGGATTGGCTTCCGATTGCGAAAGTTGTGGAAGAGCACGATTTAATCGTCATTTCCGATGAAATCTATGCCGAACTGACCTATGATCAGAAGCATGTCAGCTTCGCATCGGTTCCGGGTATGAAGGATCGCACGATCGTGGTCAGCGGCTTCTCCAAGGCGTTTGCGATGACGGGATGGCGCATGGGGTATGCGTGTGGACACAAAGAAATTATTGCAGCGATGCTGAAAATTCACCAATACACGGTCATGTGTGCTCCGATTATGGGGCAGGTGGCTGCGTTGGAAGCGTTGAAGAACGGCCATGAAGAGAAAGCTCACATGGTGGAGTCGTATAATCAACGCCGCCGTCTGGTCGTCAAAGGCTTTCGGGAAATCGGCCTTGACTGTCATGAGCCACAAGGCGCCTTCTATGCCTTCCCTTCGATTCAGTCGACGGGACTGACTTCGGAGCAATTTGCGCATCGACTGTTGTTCGAAGCGAAGGTCGCAGCGGTGCCGGGAGACGTGTTCGGCTTGGGCGGAGAAGGCTACATACGCTGTTCCTACGCAACATCTGTCGCGCAGCTGAATGATGCGCTCGATCGCATGGGACGCTTCCTCGACAAGATGAAGCAAGAAATGTGAAAAAAATTCAAATTCAACTAAAATGAACTAGTTTTCGTTCCCTTCGTCTGGTATAATATAACATGTCTCTCAAGGTTGTCCCACCATATGGAACAGATGGATGGACGACTATAGGGATTTCGAGTATCCAGCTGCGAAGGGAGGAAAGGTCACTTGTTTTGTTCGAACTACACCTTAACGACGTATTCACGTAGTTTATTGAGAGAAGATGGATCTCATCCGAAATGGTCGGGCAAAACAAGAAACGTTTCGTCCAAGCTACTTGCGCTAGAGAATGAAATTATTGTTCTTCGCAAGCAAATGGAGCAGATGTTTCAAGAAGAACAGTCGTTCACGGCTGAGAATGTCATCGAAATCAGCAGTATGCTGGACTTGAAAATTAACGAATATATGAAGTCGCATGTCAAGAAGTGACAGCGTGAACGAAGACCCTGCGGGGTCTTCTTTTTTTGCTTGTACCGTTTATGATATAGTGAATTGAGAGACATATGGGGAAAGAGGGGATTACGTGATGCGCAAATGGGGATTCATGGGGGTTCTGCTAACGATGCTTATCCTTGTAAGCGGCTGCGGCGGACCGAAAGCGGATATAACCGTATTCATGATGCCGAAGTCAACAGTGCCGACCGAGATGACGCAAGCGTTGAAAGAAGAGTTGAATAAAAAGTTTGAAGGAAAGTTTACGGTTGATGCCGTTGCATCGCCGATGTACAATTTACAAAAATTGGTTGTTGAATATGCCGCGGGTGACAACGGCATCGTGATTTTGCCGGAAGACGACGTGAAGACGATGGCAATGCAGGGCGGGCATGTCGTATTGGACAACTATTTTGATAAGGAAAAGTATGCGGCAGGAGTTATGGACGGAGTCGTATACGAGAAAGCGGAAAAGGGATATAACGAGTATAAAGGGACGCATCTGTATGCTCTGCCAGCAGAACAGGTGCCGCTTCTAAAGAAGCTAGGCATACAGGAGCCAGGGCTGTTCGTCACGATACCGTCGAGAACCCCGAATGAAGATCTCTCGGTTCAGGTGCTGAAAGCGTTGGCAGAGGAACAGTAATTGTGTAAATAGGACGGATGACAGGTGATGGAGGGAAATAACATGATAATAGGGGTGACAGGAAGCGCCGGCAATGGCAAGACGCCGTTTGCCCTCAAGTATGCGGCAACCTTCGGACGCGAAGGGCTGTATGTCGTTACTCACGATACGCCGCTGCCGGCTGCTACGCCCGCGCCCCCTCACTTCACATGGAAGACCATTCACACCGAATTCGCTTTGCCGACCGTGCTGCATCGCATCAATGAGGAATCCAATCTGTATCGGGCTGATCGGAGAGTGCTTGTCATTGATAGCTTGACGTCGTATTTATGTGCGGCGCATCAACGCTTCATGGAAGAACACGACGGCAGCATCGACGATGGTGATTATATGGAGCTGATGACAGCAGCACGTGAGGAACTGCAGAACGCGTTGTTGTCGTTTCAAGGGAAGGTGTTCGTCATCACGAACGAACCTCCCGGATATACGCCATTCACCGATCCGAAAGAACGATGCTATATAACCCAGCATGCCGCATTGAATCTTGAATTAGCGCGAAGAAGCCATCAATGGTTTCGCTTGAACGCAGGCATTCCGGAGGAGTTAAGTGCAAGAAGATTTCGCGGATAAATCAATGGGAAAGATGGGAGGTCTCAGTTGTGAACAATATATATACGCGGACAGGAGACACAGGCATGACTTCGCTGATTGGTGGGCGGGCTGCCAAAGATCATCTGCGGGTGGATACATACGGCGAGCTGGATGAATTGAATGCGTTCGTCGGATGGGCTGCGGCCTGCTGTCAAGAAGACAGCTATGACGAACTGCGGGAACAACTGGTCGACATTCAACACGAGCTATTCGATTGCGGCTCGGATGTTGCATACGCAGAGACGAAGCAAGAAAGCGTCACGTATAAAATTCATGCGGAGCAGGTGGCGCGCCTTGAAGCTTGGATCGATGCGCATGAGGCGTCGACTCCGGCTATCCGCAAATTTATTTTACCAGGAGGAAGCGAAGTCGCTTCGGCTCTTCATGTATGCCGTACTGTGTGCCGGCGGGCGGAACGCCGCTTGGTCACCTTGTCCCGCCAAGAGACGGTGCATGCAGAAGTGATGAAATACGTTAATCGGCTATCGGATTATTTCTTTGTCGCCGCAAGACGTGCCAACGTAATCGCTGGGGTACAGGACCAGGAATATGTGCGCAGTGCCGAAGTGTTTCGACGTCAAGAACGACATGACTGAATCGAGATTGGACATCGCGGCAGAACTCACTTATGTTGTGCCAGAGGAAGAGGCTGGCATTCAACTGCGAACGGTTCTCCGTTCGCGACTGAATCTGTCCCGGCGTCTGCTTACCCGCTTGAAGACAGTGGAACGAGCGATAACGGTTAACGGCATGGAGCGGTATAACGACCGGCCGCTTACCGTAAGGGACCGTTTGAGCGGCGGAGATGTCGTTCACGTTCAAATTGCGGAAGAAACCGTAGACTATATTGAACCGGAACCGATTCCGGTTGACGTTGTATATGAAGATGATGATATTCTCGTTGTCAATAAACCAGCGGGACTTGTCGTCCATCCGACGAAAGGCTATCCCAATGGAACGTTAGCCAATGGAGTTGTCCATTATTGGAGGCTCAAGGGAGAGCAGACCCGCTTCCGCCCTGCGAACCGTCTGGATCAAGAGACGTCAGGCTTGCTTATCGTAGCCAAGCATGGACATGCTCATCATCAGTTGTCTGATCAGATGCAGAACGATGAAGTATGGAAGCAATACGAAGCGTTCGTATATGGTGTGCCGACTCCACGGGAAGGAACCGTTCATGCCCCGATTGACCGTGACAAGGAGCAGCCGCACCTTCGCGTCGTGACTCCGGACGGATATGATTCAATTACGCATTACGACGTGCTTGAAACGTATAACGGCGAGGCTGCACGGGTATCCTGCCGCTTGGAGACGGGCAGAACCCATCAGATCCGCGTGCATATGCAGCATCTCGGATGTCCGCTGCTGGGAGACAAGTTCTATGCATCGAACGAGTTGGCGCGAACACCGTTCCTGCAGGCTGCGATTGCACCGTTATCCCGGCATGCTCTGCATGCGTCCGAGCTGTGGTTCTTACATCCTATGACGGGTGTGCCCTTGCAGTTTACAGCTAAGCTGCCGCCCGAACTGGAGCAGCTAAGAGAGCGATTGCGTCAAGGATCTGAATCATAAATACTTGCGATAAGATATATAAGTGCGTATTCAAAAAGGGGCTTTTTGAAGAACCTCATAAAGGAGAGAGTACAATGAAGTTGACCGTATATGAATATTCCAAATGCAGCACCTGCCGCAAAGCGGTTAAGTGGCTGCAGGCTCAAGGCATTGAGACCGAATTAATTCCGCTGATCGAACAACCGCCAACCGCAGCCGAGCTCAAGAAGCTTGTAGAAATGAGCGGACTGGAATTGAAGAAGTGGTTCAATACGTCCGGTGAAGTATATAAATCGATGCAATTGAAAGATAAATTGCCGCAAATGAGCGAAGACGAGCAGTTGGAGTTGCTGTCTTCGAACGGAAAATTAATTAAGCGTCCGATCGTGACCGACGGCAAGCGGGCGACAGTAGGCTTTCGTGAAGAGATGTTCGAGAATACATGGACTATTGCCTCCAAGCATTGAGCAGGTATGGTAGAATCAGCTAACCGCGATGAACCGCAATATATGGTATACTGGTAGGCATTGTATTGCGAAAGGAGTTAACACTCATGCTGGAAGAACAACTGGAAGAACATATAGAGACATCTCAACTGCCGCGCATTCTGTTGGTCGACGGGATGGCATTGCTTTTCCGAGCGTGGCATACGGCTTCATTCGCCACATGAAGGACGGGACTCCGACCAATGCGGTATACGGGTTTATGCGCTATTTTTGGGATGCGGTGCAAACATTTGAACCGACCCATATCGCTTGCAGCTGGGATGTGAGCAGCAAGACGTTCCGAGCAGAGCAATATACCCTTTATATACCCCTCAAATCTAGGGGGTAATTAGAAAAGTGATGTTATAGGTAGTATTTTATATTTTCCCATTTAAATTTGGGAAGATTAACTTTGGTTAAATGGATATCTAGCGATAAACTAAACAATATCAGGCTGAATGACTTGAAGTTTGCGAACGCGATGCTCAAAGCAGTTGCGACGTTAATGGGCAATGCTGTAGTGGACCGTAGTTACGAACTTCATTGGCGATGCAGTTAAACTGCATATACTCCTCAATCACATTCAAAAAGCAGCTGATACAGGTGAACGTCATTTTTTAAAATGAGTATTTTCCCATTGGAAGCACAAGTTTGCCGCGGTATTTTGGAAGCAATATCATGCCAATGCCAAATACCGCGACAAACTTGGGTGAAGTGACACAAGCTGACCGCGTTTCTGAAGGACGGACGGCTGGAGATTGATAACAATCGTAGTGAGCGTTCGATCAAGCCGTTTGTGATCGGGCGCAAAAATTGGCTGTTTGCCAATACCCCACGGGGAGCTGCGGCCAGTGCGGCAATTTGCAGCGTGATCGAGAAGGCAAAGGAAAACGGGCTGCATCCGTTTCAAGTACCTGTTCGAGCAATTGCCGCAGCTGTCGGATCTCCAAGCTCCGAAGGCGCTGGAGCCGTTTATGCCGTGGTCATCTTCACTGCCTGATACCTGTCGTACTTCTTAATCTTCATCCATCATACTACGGCTTCCATCTAACTGCTAGGTGGAGCCTATTTGACGTTCACTTTTTTATTTGAGGATTTTGCAGTTATCTAAGCCCTTAAATCGTAAGGGTTTCTGAGCATAGAAAAAGGACTTCACCCCGATTTGGAGAAGTTTTCAAGTGACCAAACCAGAAAACCCAAGGAAGGGAAGTCACTTTGTATATTCTCCAAGAAAGTCTATTTTCCTTTAACGAACTGCAAAAACTCGAATCCAAAGAACGATTGCCTATCTTCTTTAGCGCCTTGGACTTACGATCATACGCCAAGGAATTAAGAAGCGGTTCCTCTCGAGGCGCCGATGGACATTGTAGACAAGGGATTCTTCGTGCTCTGCTTGCAGCGCCACTCGAGAACATTGATACATTCACCGGTCTGCATCGTCGTTTGGATGTGGATCTTCGCTTTCGTTATCAATGTGGACTTCGACTTGATCGGGAAGCCCCTTCAATAGCAACATTAAGCCGAGTTTTTGCTGAGCTAACAAACAAAGGGCTGGCGAAGCGCTTGTTTGAGGATCTTGTTGCACGTTGCAAGCAAGAAGGGATCATCGATGGAAGTCATGTCGCGATCGACAGTGCAGCGATTCATGCCTATGAGAAAAAACAACCGAAGCGGAAAAGTGAGCTGACCGGAAATGCCAACTGGGGTGCGAAGTTCGATTCCTTCGGGAACAAGGTTAAATGGTTTGGATACAAGCTGCATCTTGCCGTCGACACCACGAGTGAGCTGCCCAATTTTGTATCAAAGTCGCTTTCTATGAAAATGAACCAATAACGCTAAAGTTAAATCTCGAAAAAATTAAAAAGGAAGACACCGCGTTTTTTGCTTTACATATTCAAAATATGGGACACCAAAAATCGACATTTTTTCCGTTAAAACTCGAATTATTGCACTTTATGTCGCAAAAAAAAGGTTGAATAATCTCAAACTCTAGGGTATCTTGTTGTTTGACAAGGATTGTTTGCTATTCGCAAATTTGTAGGTTATTACCATTGAAATTTGAATAATCTATTTATTTATGGAGTTAATCTATCAGCATTTCAATTATAAAGTTAATGTTTTTTATGAAAAAGGAAGTGAGTTCATGCAAGTGGTAGAAACGCCCACCTCCAGCCAATTGAACACACAAGAGAGGAAGGGGAAGAGAAAGGGCACTTCGGCTCCTCATCGGACTGCTTGGCAGTCCTTCAGAAGTAATGCTTACAATCAAGTTCAACATGAGTTGACCATTGAAGTTCGGCTGATTGGCCCGTTGAATCTACAGCTGCTGGAAGCAAGCGTCGGGCATCTCACTCATAAATATCCAGAAATAAGCGTAAATTCCAGCCAACAGATTGACGTGTATACCTTGAGTCTTGAGGAGCTAGGAATCGACATAAGCGCGGATAATACCTGGGAATTGCTGCTCAGGCTGGAAGCTGAACAATGCGGGCTTACCAAAGATCATCTACAGAACTCACTATTACTCAAAGTAACAGAGAACGAACATAGACTCCTCTGGAATGTACAAGCTGCTGCTTACAGGCCAATCGTATATCGCTTGATTCAGGAATTGGTTCATATCTACTCCACACTTGAGGCAGAGGCTTCACCTAACATAAACCCATCATCGACAATAGAAGCCGTTCCAATTCCGAGACAGGAAGAGCTTCCATATCTACAAGACGCAATAGACACCTCCGATATGCTTGAGCTATTTGCGATTCAGATGAATAATGATTCGAATGCTGTGTTCGTAGCGTATCAACAGACAGGGTGCATGCTTGCTCCATCTTTATATGCAACTCTCGAATCATTGGCTCTACTGCATCATCTCCATGCGGCAGACCTCGTGACGGCAGCTGCGGTAACCGTACTTCACCGATACAGTGGACAGGAGCGATTCAATGTGGCCGTATCGGATGGGAGAGAAGGAACCTCTTATCTTCAAGCCTGCATACAAGAGTCGGAAACACTGGGAGATATGGCGATCAGGCTCTGTCAAGACTTAGATACAGCTGCACATCGGCAAAAAGATGCACGACTGCTGCAACAGCTTGCACAATTGCCGTCAGGAAAGCCTTGTCATCAGGTGCGAATTGCCCGGCATAAGGCGCCTGACGCGAGCCTGCAAACAGCAGATTTGAGCTGGGAATTGCATGAAACGATAGACGGATTATTGGGATATGAGCTGGACATTCGATTAGCAGCTCACAAGGATACACTTGAAGTTCATCTTATACATCAGGCAGGAGAGTTGGAACAGGAAATCGCCCAAGGCATTGCTGTACATCTACAAGACCTGCTGCACCGTTACACACTTGAACCTTGCACTCCACTTTGGCGATTAACTGAATCCGTTCCGCCAAAACAGCTTCGAATAGCTATTTCATCAACGTTCACATCTGGTTTACTAGAAGATTCCTTATCATTCTGGCTGGAACGCCTCGGGGTGCGATATCAACTTCGGTTCGCTCCCTATAATCAAGTGTTCCAGCAATTACTTAATCCACATAGTTTACTTGCTGCTAACCATGAAGGTATTAATTTGATCTTACTGCGCTTGGAAGATATGTTTCAGCTGCATAACAATGATAGTCGGAATGAAGAAGATCATGCTCGCTCACATGTCGATGAATGGTGCCAATCGCTTAAGGCTTATCGCCGTATGAATATGACTCCAACCCAGATTCTGATATTGCCGTCTTCAGAGCGAATACAGGCGGATCAGCGCCAGCTTGATTGGTATGAATACCTGACCTCCCTGATGATACAAGAAGCAAGCCGTATACCTAATGTGACGGTGACCTCACATCAAGATATTTCCCGCATATATCCAACCTTGACGACAACAGATACATATGCTGATGAATTGGGGCATGTCCCCTATACTTCTGAATACTTCGCTGCTGTTGGCACATGGGCTGTACGTCATATCTACTCACTTCTGAAGCTGCCTTATCGTATGGTGATCGTGGAATGTGATGATGTGATCTGGACAGGGCCGAGCAGTGAGAGAGAGCAGCTTGATATCGGACCGTACCGCGGCCTCCTGCAGCAATATATCGTGAATATGCAACAACGGGGAATCCTGCTCTGTCTCTGTGGTGTTAACTCAGAGATAGATATGATCCGGGCCTTCGGGGAGCAGCGTACTCATATGCCTTTGCAGCTGCGACACGTTACAACTTGGCGCTTCGGAAGCCAGTGTATCTCAGCGGCGGTGAAGGAGATGGCGAACGAACAGGGGGTTCGGTTAGAAGAAGTACTATATATCGGAGCGAATCCGGCTTTTTGTGAAGAGGTGCGCGTACTCTGTTTAGGAGTTACGGTGGTGCGTGCTCCTGCTGCTCCTGAGGAGATGGAATCCTTCTTGAAGGATACGTGGGCGTTGGATGTGCAACATTTTGCATGCATGGACTCTCAATATCTGTAAACGTGAGGAGTGCTGTTATGAGATGTGAAGAAATAGTAAGTGCGGTGACTGGTGTGGATGAAGCGGAATTGAACGATGCTTCTGGACGCGACAGCGTAATGGAGTGGGATAGCCTCGCTCACATTAATCTGATTACAGCTCTTGAAGAGACCTATGAAGTGTCCTTCACGATCGAAGAGATTCAACAGATTAAGACCATTGGTGATGTGAAAACCTTGCTGAAGCAGAAGGGGGTAGAGACCCCTGCGGGCACAGCGTAAAGGAGGGACAATGTGAGTCTATTTCAACTTCGTTTACAGTGGCAAAAAATCAAAAAGTCAGGCAAACCCGCAAATGTGAAGATCGCGTACTTGTCTACGTTCACGATCAATCCTCTCGAACCGTATCTGGGAATTACATTGGAGCAGAGCGGGCTAACCTCGGAAGGATTCATCAGTCCTTACAATCAAGTTATACAGGAATGCTTGACTGATAGCAGCATTACAGCACGTTTTCAGCCGGACATTATGGTTGTGTGGCCGAGTCTGGAAGATCTGTGGGCTGGGCAGCAGCTGCCGATGGTGGATGGGCTCGATTCCTATGTGAAAGAAGCTGTAGATATGGCGGATGCAGCTCTTGAAGCTTCTAGAAGATGGCAGTCTACGCTTGTTTACGTCTTGCCTGCTGTGTCCGAGCGTCGCCCACTCGGAGTCGGGGATGCGAATAATGTTACAGGTGTGTTCGCAGCAGCAACGGCTGTCCGTGAGGAGCTGCGCCGCAAGCTGGCGCGCAAGCTTGGTGTGCTGCTTGTAGATGCAGAAGAGATGGTTCGCCACTTCGGATATGCGAACTCCTATAATGAACAGCTGTATTTCCTTGCTCGCATTCCATATACCGAGGAAGTGTTCCATGCAGTTGGCAGAAGCATTGCTCAATTGATTGTGCTAAGTAAGTCTTTTCCCCGCAAATTGATCGCAGTAGACGCGGACAATACGCTCTGGGGTGGCGTTGTCGGAGAGGATGGTGTGGATGGGATCGATCTGACCGACAATGGAAAAGGGGAAGCGTTCAAAAACTTTCAAAATTATCTGCTGGAGCTGCGGCGTGCTGGCATGCTGATTGCGGTTTGCTCTAAGAATGCTCACGAGGATGTTGTGGAAGTGTTCGAAAAACGGCGTGAGATGCGACTGAAAAAAGAGCATATCGCATCTTGGCGGGTCGGCTGGCAGCCTAAGTCAGAGAGCTTGCGCCAGATCGCTGAAGAGCTGGGACTTGGACTTAACAGCTTCGTCTTCATTGACGATAATCCAGTGGAAATCGCAGAGGTGCAGGCTGCGCTGCCAGAAGTCGCCTGCATTCAGATGCCTACCGATCCGTCTACGGCGATTCGCGTATTGCAACAATCAGGAGCTCTGGATCGCCTTCCTCCGACAGTGGAGGACTTGGGACGTGCTGCTTACTATGAGCAGGAATCGAAACGGCGCGAAGCAGCGAATCACACAATTGCACCAGAAGAATACCGTGCGGGACTTGGAATTAGCGCCCGACTATTTGCACCGGAAGCTGCCGACATGGCACGATTCACCCAGCTTGTGAATAAGACCAATCAATTTAATCTCAATTGCCGTAGAAGAAACGAATCAGAGCTTATGGAAATTTGTAAAGATTCGACTTATATTCCGCTATTGTGTGAATGCAAGGATCGCTTCGGTGATTATGGAATCGTCGGAGCATTGATTGTTAAGCTGGAAGGCAGTTCTGCAGAGCTGGACACCTTCGTTCTTAGCTGCCGTGTGCTTGGCAGAGGAATTGAAGAAGCAATGCTGGCTGCGACGTTCGAGCGGCTTGCTGATC
The DNA here is from genome assembly GCF_023713585.1 of Paenibacillus sp. MER TA 81-3. NCBI lineage: Bacteria > Bacillati > Bacillota > Bacilli > Caryophanales > Paenibacillaceae > Paenibacillus > Paenibacillus sp. MER TA 81-3. Next base: position 295,245 of record NZ_JAMAWB010000003.1, on the reverse strand, counting down.
GTGGAGTGAGTCGATTGCAGGCTGCAGTGGAGCAGCATCCTCGGAATGAGCCAGCAAGGGAGTTTTTTGCCACGATTGGTTGTCATACGGTAGATTCGTTATGCGAGATCGCGAACGTGGAGTGGCCTGCCTATATTGCGTGTGAAGATGAAGTGCTTGTGTCATGATGACAGAAGTTACTCGTACAGTAATTCGTTTTACGATGGACGATCTGGATGAGTTTGCACGTGCCAGCCATGACTGGAGTCCATTGCATGCTGATGCAGCATATGCGTACCGGACGCCTTACGGAGCGCGAATTGTCTATGGAGTTCTGGAGCAACTTATTTGCTTGTCTGCCCTCCCAGATCGGGAGGGATATACATTGTCCAGTGTCACAGCCGAGTTCATTCACCCGATGTTTGTCGAGTTAGATTACGTAATCGAGACGCTCAGCGCGTCCATGCAAGAAAGTCAATTTCGAATTTATGATGGAGAGCGAATTGCCGTGAAGGGAAGGGCATTCTTCCGACCTGGTGCTCCTATCGAACCGAACCGACTGGATGCTCTGCCGAACGTTAGGCAAGTCCCAGTGGAGCTAAGTGCAGCCGATCTGCACAAGGGACGCCGGGTGAACGGTGAATACTGGCCTGTTCAGAAGTCGTTGGAAGCGTGGATGGAACGACTGAAGCTGCGTGCCAAAGGAGTCGGGGCAGCGCAGACGGCGGCGTTGATGTGGCAAACGTATCTCGCCGGGATGGTGCTTCCGGGAAGGCATTCGTTATGCAGCAAGCTGACTACACACTTCCAGGAGCAAGCAGTGGTCAGTGATGCCGCAATTGATTATGATGCTGAAGTGATCGGGTATGATGACCGATTCAGCAAGATGAGAGCGCGTGCGTCTCTACAGTCGCATGGTGTAATGGTTGCGGAGTCAGAGCTACACGTCTTCTTGCGGGAGCCAGTTGCCGAGGTGACTGTGGATCGGCTCGAAGAGCTGCTGCCCAGATCGCGAGCACTAATGGGGAAGGTAGCAATCGTTACGGGAGCAAGCCGAGGCTTTGGAGCAGCTGTGTCACTCGGTTTGGCGCTGCAGGGCGCTACCGTTCTGACGATGTATCATCGAAGCGAAGAGTCTATGATGCGATTAGCGGAGCTGGTGCCTGATGGCTGTGGGAGTATCCGTCCGTATCAGGGAGATGTCAGCGATGCTGCATGGTGTCTGAAGGTTCAGAAGCAATGGGATGATGAATATGGACATCCTGACATCGTAGTGATTAACGCCGGGCTGCCGCTGTTATCGATGGCAATGGAAGTACAGCAACTGGAGCGTGTGCAGCAATACGTATCCAGCAGCTTCCGATTAGCCAGCGTGCCGCTCTCCGTATGGCTGAAACCGGTCGCTGCGAAGCAAGGCTGGTGTGTCGTGCTGTCAGCCGAAAGTGTTGTGGACGCTCCACCTGATTATCCGCATTATGTTGCAGCCAAAAGCGCAATTGAGGGACTGGCGAAATCTGCCGCCAAGCAGCATAAGGGAAAGCTCTTGATCGTGCGGCCTCCGCGAATGCGAACCGACCTCAGCAACACGCCATTGGCTCGCCATGATTCGATATTGCCTGAGCATGTTGCAGTGGAGGTAATTAAGCGTATTGTGAACACATCGATTAACGATGGCTATGAGATTCTGGAAGACTCTTTTCGACATCAATAGGGGGGATTGGCATGCAGTTGTTAGATTTTCTAAGCCGCATGGAATTGCGTGTAGACTTTCGCCCGGCAACGGAGAAAGAGTTCGATAAGGTTGTTTACCTCACGAATTGGACAGCAGACTTCCATCTGACAGCGCATGCTCTAGACCGCACAGAACTGGAAGAACTGATCGACCATCAATCCCATGAATGTTGGGTCATTGAAGCTAGTGATCGCTTCGGCGAATACGGGGTAGCCGGAGTCATGTTATTCGTGAAGAACGAAGACGTGCTGGACGTGCACTCTTATATTATTAGTTGCAAAATACTAGGGAAAAACATTGAGATTATTGTATTGCAGAGATTAGCTGGCCTTGCAGAACGGCTTGGCTGCAGGTTTATTCATTTGCATTATCGCAAGACCCCGAGAAATGCGATGTCAGCAGACTTCGTAAGACGTGTCGGCGCGAATTGGATTGTCCCGGAGGAGGGGGGCTTCGGCACCGTCTTGCCAGTGCAGGAATTGGTGACAGCGCTTTCAGTAGAAGGAGAAGAGACGACGAGAGCAGTAGGGTGGCCTAGACGCTCTATCGACTTAACCAAGGCGTTCGCTCTTGGTCGGAAGAGAACGAACCTGACGGACCTGTGGATCGATATTCGGGAGAATTACCGTACTAGCACACAAATTATGGAGGGCATACGCAGCAGCAAGCAGCAAGCCTCTGCACATCATCATTCAGCCTACACTGCACCTCGAACGCCTAATGAAGAAACGCTGGTATCGATATGGGAAGACGTGCTGCTGACGAAGCCAATCGGTATTACGAATCACTTTCTTGAACTGGGCGGCAATTCGCTGCTTGCTACTCAATTGTTGTCCCGTATTCGTGAGTCATTCGGAGTAGAACTGCCGATTCGAGCTATATTCGAATATCCAACAATTGAGACGCTGGTTGAATTCATCGCGGTATCGCTTGCTGACGAGAGCCTTGAGGCTGGTCATGATTTTGTCATTTACGATAAACGTGATGATTTCCCGCTCTCTTATGCCCAACAGAGATTGTGGTTCTTGGATCAATTGGAGCCGGGCAGCCCTTACTACAATATGACATTGTCCATTCGTCTATCTGGTTTGTTATCCGTAGATGCACTCCAGCACAGCATTCAGTCCATTGTTGCCCGTCATGACATATTGCGTACTACCTTTCATTTGGTAGATGGGCAGGCTGTCACCCGAATAGCGCCGATTGGTGCATTCCCGCTGCAGATGCGGAAACTGACAGGGAACGAAGCACAGAAGCAGAAGGAAGTGCAGTCCATCATCCTTACAGCATCCCGGCACCCATTTGATTTGAGCACAGGCCCCCTCTTTCAGGCGATCTTGCTTCAACTTGCGGTAGATGAACACCTATTGCTAATTACGATGCATCATATTGTATCTGACGGTTGGTCGTTAGGTGTTCTACAGCATGAGCTGCAGCAGTTCTATATCGCATACATAACGAATGAGAAACCGAATCTAACCGAGCTGTCTGTGCAGTATGCCGATTTCGTTCATTGGCAGCGTGCATGGCTGCAAGGAGCACGGGGCGATAGCCAGTTGGAATATTGGCGCCACAAGCTTGCTGATATTCCGCCGCTGCTGCTGCTGCCGACGGATCGTCCGCGCCCTGCGGTGCAAACTTTTGACGGGGCCACTAGTCGTCAGGTGTTCCCGGTGCAGTTGGCGCGAGAACTTGATGCGCTATGTAAGCGCGAAGGCGTCACATTATATATGTTGTTATTGACGGCATTCCAAGTGCTGCTCCATCGATACACGGGTCAAGAAACCATTGTCGTCGGCTCCCCTGTAGCGAATCGGCAGCGCACGGAGATCGAAGGATTGATTGGATTCTTCGTCAACACGCTTGCCTTGCGTGCTGACTTTACAGACAACGCTTCTTTCCGTGATCTGCTGCAGCAGATGAGGCTCACAACGTTGGAAGCCTACTCGAACCAGGATTTGCCGTTCGAGCAGTTGGTCGAAGCGTTGAATCCAGAGCGCTCACTTGCAACGACGCCAATTTTTCAAGTCACCTTCGCACTGCATAATTTGCCTGCAACTACTCGTGAAGTAGCAGATGTTCGCATGGAGTTCCAGGAATTGTCCAACGGAACTAGCAAGTTCGATCTGAGCATGGCTGTAGAGGAGAGCGAGCAAGGGCTTCACGTTGTCGTCGACTACAATACAGATCTGTTCAATCCGGATACAATTGCTCGCATGCAGGAGCATTACCGGACACTGCTTCAAGCGGCCGTTCAAAATTGCTCCCAGTACATTGCCGATTTAGTACTGCTTACAAGAAGCGAGCAGCAGCAGTTCGTCTATGAATGGAATGACACAGATGTTCCGTACGCTACTGCACAATGCGTTCATGAACTTGTTGCCGAGCGGGCCGAGCAGATGCCGGAGCGAATTGCCGTTACGTGCGGATCGGAGCAGATTACATATGAAGAATTGAACAAGCGTGCGAATTCCCTCGCACATTACTTACTGGAGCAAGGAATAGATAATCAATCGGTCGTTGGCATCTATGCAATACGCTCCATTGATTTAGTGTTGGCTCAGCTTGCAGTGCTGAAGACAGGTGCGGCCTATATGCCAATTGACCCAGCTTATCCGCGTGAACGGGTTGCTTACATGCTGCAAGATGCTAATGTCACTGTCTTGCTGACCAAAGAACGATACCTGGAACACATCCCAACAGAGCCGATCCAGAGTATCATCTGTCTGGATCGGAATAATTCCCCATATGAAGGGCGTTACACTGACAACCCGGATATTGTGAGCATTCCTTCGGATTTGGCTTATGTCATCTATACCTCCGGCTCTACTGGGCAGCCGAAAGGGGTTGAGATCGAACATAACAGCTTGCTTAACTTAGTATTCTGGCATCGACGCGCATATGGTGTCACTCCAGACGATCGCGCAACTTTGTTGGCAGGCACAGCATTTGATGCTTCAGTGTGGGAGCTGTGGCCATATCTGACCGCGGGTGCTTCGCTGCATGTGGTGGACGAAGAGGTCCGCATGGATGCTGCCAGATTGTGTGACTGGATGGCATGTAATGGAATTACACATTCGTTCGTGCCGACACCGCTTGCGGAGACGTTGATCATGGAGCAATGGCCGCAATCTGCGCCTTTGCGTTATATGCTGACAGGTGGGGATCGTCTGCGCTTTGCACCGTCTGCCGAATTGCCGTTCCAATTGATCAACCACTATGGACCGACGGAATCCACGGTTGTTGCGACTAGCGGTATCGTGCCAGTTGGTGAGGAAGGACCGATCACAATCGGACGTCCAATCGATAACATTCGTATCTATCTGCTCGATTCTTCCATGCAGCCTGTGCCGCTCGGTGTGCGCGGCGAGCTATATATTGGCGGTCAAGGCTTGGCACGGGGTTACCGGGGGCGTCCTGATCTGACGGAGGAGCGATTTGTACCTAATCCATTCCGCAGTGGTGAGAAACTGTATCGAACCGGAGACTTGTGCCGCTATTTGCCGGACGGTTCGATCGAGTTCATAGGCCGTGTCGATCATCAGGTGAAGATTCGCGGCTATCGTATTGAGCTAAGTGAGATCGAGAGCGCGTTGTCCGCACATCCGAATGTGAGAAGCTGTGCTGTAATAGTACATGAAGATCGCGAAGGCACACGCCGTCTCGTCGGTTATGTGGTTAATGACTTACAGTTGGATCAACAGCAGTTGAAGGAATATGTAAAAGCAATTTTGCCTGCTTATATGGTACCGACCGCGTTTGTCCAGATGAATGAGCTGCCGTTGACCCCGAACGGGAAAGTGAATCATAAGGCGCTGCCTGCGCCGGATTATTCCATGTCTGGTGACAGTGAGCGCGACGTTCCACGTACGGAAGCAGAAGCATCGCTCCTGAACATTTGGAAGCAAGTATTAGGGATAGAGAAGATAGGTATTCATGATAACTTCTTCGTACTGGGCGGAGATTCGATCTTGAGCATTCAGATTGTTTCCCGTGCCAATCGGGCAGGAGTGCCGATTACGACGAAGCACATGTTCCATCATCAAACGATTGCGGAGCTGGCTGCCTCGGCAGCGGTGGGGACGGTTGTGGTAGCAGAGCAAGGCAAGGTGGCAGGCATTGTTCCGCTAATGCCGATTCAGCGCTGGTTGTTCGAGCAAGAGCTTGAGGAACTGGACCAGTGGAACATGGCGATGCTGCTGTCCTTGAAGAAGTCTGTTGATTCCAAGCTGCTTGAACAAGCCTTCGTTTATTTACTGGAACATCATGATGCGCTTCGCATGCGCTACTTCCAGACGGAGGAGGGCTGGCAGCAGGTCAATGAAGAAGATGTGCCTCCCGTTCTAGTGGAAGTAGTCGATCTAAGCCTCTTACCTTCCGAAGAACAGGAAGTCGCTATACAGCAACACGCTGAACAAGCTCAAAGAAGCCTGCTGCTGGCCGCAGGGAAGTTATATCAAGCTGTGCTATTCCGTCTCGGAGAAGAGGGGGAGAAGCTGCTGATTGTCGTTCATCATCTCGTTATCGACGGGGTGTCGTGGAGAATATTGCTGGAAGACCTAGAGACCGTCTACGGGCAACTGGTGGCCGGCGACAAGGTAATGCTGCCAGCGAAGACGACTTCGTTCCGCGATTGGGCTATGAGTGTGGAATCATACGTGTGCAGCGGGCAGTTGGCGTCAGAGAAAGAATATTGGCTGTCGGTAATAGACGTGCAGCCTGAAGAGACTGCGCTTTCTGTCACCGTCGATAGGCCACACTCCGTAATGGGAGTTAATACTGTTGCTTCCATTGGCAAAGTTACGGTTACCTTGGATACCGAACAGACGCGGCTGATGCTGCAAGAAGTGCCTAGAGCGTATCGTACGCAGATTAACGATATATTGCTTGCCGCACTAACCCGCGCCGTTACCGATTGGACGGGCGGTAGCAGTCTTTATGTCGCCTTGGAAGGCCACGGTCGCGAGGATCTCATTGACAACGTAGAAATTTCCCGAACGGTGGGCTGGTTTACGTCATTGTATCCGGTTCGTCTGGATTGGGACGTGGACTCGTCTCTTGGCAGTCAGTTGCAAGTCGTCAAAGAACAGCTTCGCCGCATACCGAAGCGTGGCATTCGCTATGGACTGCTGCGCTATTTATCCGATGATCCGGATATGAGCTGGACAGAGACAGATCATCCTGAGCCACAGATCAGCTTCAACTATTTGGGACAATTCGATCAGCTTTTAGATCACAGCTCATTATTCTCACTCTCCAAGGGAGAGGTGGGCAACGTACGCAGTCCGCTCGGGCGCAGACGCTATGCGATTGATGTGCATGGAATGGTATTCGATGGGCGTCTGGAGATGACATGGGAGTATAGCCGTGCACTGCACGATGCGGCTGCGATAGAGCGGGTGGCGAACAGCTTTATTGCTGCCCTTGAGGAATACATAGCACATTGTGTGTCTCCTGAAGCCGGAGGGTATACGCCGTCTGATTTCCCGGCTTCGTCTCTCATTCAGCAGGAGCTTGATCAGATCAGGCTCGATTATAAGGAAATGGAAGATGTTCATCTGCTATCGCCGCTGCAGCAAGGCATGTTATTCCATTCGTTATATTCGCCGGAGTCTACGGTATATTTCGAGCAGGCGGTAACGGAATTAACAGGACCGCTGGATGTGCAGGCATTCGAGCGAGCTTGGCAATCTATCATACAGCGTCACACGATTTTTCGTACGATCTTCAAGTGGAAAGGGCTGCAGGAGACTCATCAGATTGTACTTGCATCCGTGAATGTTCCGATACAAGTTGTTAATCTGCTTGACCTGGAAGCAGAGGAACAGCAGCGACGTATCGAGCAGCTATTGGAGAAGGATCGGCAAGAGCAGTTCGATCTGTCTCAACAGCCGCTTATGCGGCTGATGCTGATTCGATTAGAACATGAGCGGACGCAGTTCGTGTGGAGCTTCCATCACATCTTATTGGATGGGTGGAGTGTATATGCGGTATTGCATGAACTGTTCGATATCTATTCGAAGCTGCTGAATCACGAACTGCTTCATCAGGATACCGCTGTTCCGTACCGTAATTATATTGCGTGGTGTGCAGCGCAGAATTTGAACGAAGCGAAGCACTACTGGCGTTCGTATTTGCAAGGATTCAGCGCACCGACATCACTGCACATCGGCGGAGCAACCCGTCTTACGGAGGAAATCTTTGAACAACAGCAATTGCTATTGACGAAGTCAACAACGGAGGAGTTACATCGAATCGCGCGCAAGCAGCGCGTCACTGTCAATACGTTCGTTCAAGCAGCATGGGCCGTATTGCTGCACCGCTATAGCGGAGAGGAAGACGTGGTATTTGGAGCAACCGTATCCGTTCGACCGCCTGAATTGCCGCATATCGAATCAATGATTGGGCTGTTCATCAACTCATTGCCTGTGCGGATGCATGTTAAGCAAGGGGCAGAGGTGTCAACATGGATTCAAGAGCTGCAGGAGCGTCAAGCTGATTGGATGCAATTCGCTCATACGCCATTGTCATTGGTCATGGAATGCAGTGAAGTCCCGAATGGACAGCCGTTATTTGAATCGCTGCTAGTATTCGAAAACTATCCTGTCAATCGTTCCGACCTTACCGCAAAAACAGGACTGTCGGTCGGCGATATTTCGGTTCTGGAACGAACCACCTATCCATTAACGATTATCGTTGTACTGGGTGAACGTTTGGAATTCCGTTCCATTTATGATCGCAGACGCTTTGATGAGCAAGCCATTGAACGGCTTTTAGGACATTTGCAAGTGATTGTGACTGGTATGGTGCAAGCTGGCGAGCAGGTGACGATGCAAGCGCTTCCGTTGCTGACAGAAGCAGAGCAGACCTTGCTCCTGACGCAATTCGATGCAGGAGCCCAGAAGGCAGTGCCTGCCAACACGACGATTCATCACCTGATTGAGCTGCAGGTTAGACGTACGCCGGATGCGACTGCGCTGGTTGTAGATGAACAGCGGATCAGCTACCGTGAACTGGATCGAAGAGCGAACAAGCTCGCGAACCATTTGCGCCAGCTAGGGGTAGGCCCGGAATTTTTAGTTGGTATATGCACGGAGCGGAATGCGGATATGGTCACCGGTCTGCTGGCGATTCTGAAGGCAGGCGGCGCTTATGTACCGCTCGATCCGGCATACCCGAAGGATCGGCTTGGGTTTATTTTGGAAGATACAGAGGTGCAGGTACTCCTGACTCAATCGCAATTGGCAGATCGACTGCCGCAGTGTGCGGCGCATATGATATGGCTGGATACCGATTGGCCTGCTATTGAGCGTCAGAGCGATCAACCTATAGAGAGCGGTGTATCGGAGCGTAATCTGGCGTACATCATTTATACCTCAGGTTCAACGGGAAGACCGAAGGGTGTGGCTCTGGAGCACCGCAATACGGTTACTTTCCTGAAGTGGTGCCGTGAGAACTTCACATCGGATGAATTAGCTGGCGTATTGGCATCTACTTCGATCAGCTTCGACTTGTCCGTATTCGAGCTGTTCCTGCCGCTTACTTGCGGAGGGAAGGTCATCTTAGCCGAAAATGCGCTTTATTTGCCGGAGTTGCCAGCGGCCCATGAAGTGAGCTTGATCAATACGGTTCCGTCCGCGATGGCTGAATTGATACGCATGAACGGAGTTCCGGCTTCTGTCATTACGGTGAACTTGGCGGGCGAGCAACTGCCTTTGACCTTAGCACGTCAAGTGTATGGGGTTGGATCAATACAACGTCTATACAATCTGTACGGCCCTTCGGAAGATACGACCTATTCAACTTATTGGCTGGTGGAGGCAGATGCGGAATTCGCACCGCCAATTGGCTATCCGATCGCTGCCACAAGCTGTTACATCTTGGATGCACATTTGCGCCCCGTACCGATCGGGGTACCTGGGGAGCTGTTTATTGCAGGGCAAGGTCTGGCACGCTGCTATTTGCACCGTCCGGAACTGACAGCCGAGAAATTCATTGAGAATCCGTTCGCAGAGCAAGCAGGGGAGCGCATGTACCGTACGGGTGACCTGTGCCGTTATCGGAGCGATGGGGTCATTGAGTATTTAGGGCGTATGGATCATCAAGTGAAAATACGCGGCTTCCGCATCGAATTGCAAGAGGTCGAAACGGTGTTGTCGCTGCATACGGCAGTAAGAGAAGCGGTAGTTATGGTGCAAGAAAATCACTTGGGAAGCAAGCAGTTGGTTGCTTACTTCGTACCGGAATTGTCTCATGCGGCAGCTCCGACGACCGATTTGCTGCGAATGCATCTCAAGGAATTTTTGCCAGACTATATGATACCATCGGCATTTGTGTTGATGGACAGCTTTCCGCTTACACCAAGCGGTAAGGTCGATCGCAAAGCGTTGCCGCTGCCGGATAGAGTGGCAGAGAGCAGTGACAACTATGCAGAGCCTCGCAACGAGGTGGAGAGCATGCTGTGCGGCATTTGGCAGCAGGTGCTCGGCGTGGAGCAGGTTGGAATCCATGATGGGTTCTTCAGCTTGGGCGGAGATTCTATCCTCAGCATTCAGATCATATCACGGGCGAGCCAAGCTGGCTTGAAGCTGACACCAAAGCAATTATTCCGCTACCAGACGATAGCCGAGCTGGCCGGGGTAGCACAGGTTACAACTGTCCAAGTGGAACAGGATCAAAGCGAAGTTACGGGTGCTGTGGCGTTGACCCCGATACAGCATTGGTTCTTCGAATCCGATCTGCCTGACTGGAGCCATTGGCATCAGATCGTTCATCTGAGCGTCGCTCGTCCTATGGATCAAGTGCTGTTGACACAGGCGGTAGCGGAGTTGCTGAGATATCACGATGGTCTGCGGTTGAGGTTCGTTCAGACCGAATCAGGCTGGAAGCAGGAGAGCGTTTTGTATGATGGTGCAGCGCCAGTGTCAGAGGTTGATTTATCACGGTATACCGAAGAGGAACAAGCAGATGTCAGAACTGCTTCCGTAGTAGAGTGGCAATCTTGCTTGCATATTACAGATGGGCCGCTGATCAGGTTCATTTATTTCCGTACGGGTGATGTCAACTCGGATCGGCTGACGATCATTGTCCATCATCTCGTGTCGGATGGTATCACGCTGCGCTTGCTGCTGGAAGATCTGCAGCTTCTCTATGCGCAGCTGGAGAGCGGACAACGACCAGAGCTGCCATTGAAGCAAACTTCTTATCAAGAATGGGCAACCCGATTGACTGCATATGCCAAGACCGAGGCGGCTAGCAAGGAACGAAGCTATTGGCTGAATCCTGCACATTGGGCCGGCTCACCGCTTCCGGTCGATCATTATCTTGGCGAGAATACGCACGCTTCTCTGCAGAACGTAAGCGTCAAGCTGACGGCTGAAGAGACAAGGCTGCTGTTGCAGGAAGTGCCTTCTGCTTATCGGACGCAAGTCAATGACGTGCTGCTGACTGCGCTTATACAGTCCTTCGCGGGCTGGACGGGGCAACATTCCCTGCTCATCCATATGGAAGGGCACGGGCGTGAAGATATAGTAGAGGGCGTCAATATAGCCCGCACTGCAGGCTGGTTTACATCGCTATATCCCGTCTTTCTCGAACTAGAAGCAGCTGCCGATCTTGGCACCGCACTAAAAATGGTCAAAGAGCAGCTTCGTTCCATTCCGAATCGAGGCGTCGGGTTTGGTATATTGCGTTATTTATCGGGTGATCCTGAGATGCGGGTAGAGTCGTGGAGTCAACCGGAAGCCGAGGTCATCTTCAATTATCTCGGGCAGTTCGACCAACTGATCGCTGGATCAACGTTCTTTGACAAAGTAGAGCTGAAGCAAAGCATTAGCGGCAACCGGAGACATGTGCTTGATGTGTACGGCATGGTTAGCGACGGCGAATTGCAGATGATGTGGGAATACAGCGAACATTTGCATAAGCGGACTACGATTGAGCGATTGGCTGACGAATCCATATCGGCGCTTCGTAACCTGATTACGCATTGTCTCTCTCCGGGAGCGGGCGGTGTGACGCCATCCGACTTCCCTCTGGCGAACATAACGCAACTTGAGCTTGATCGGTTGTATGAAGGAAATTGCACGATTGAGGATATTTATCCGTTATCGCCTACCCAGCAAGGCATGCTGTTCCATACACTGCTTTCACCGGGAACGGGCATGTACTTTGAAAATATGAACGCCGTGCTGGAAGGCAATCTGGATATCAATGCCTTTCAAAAGGCGTGGCAGACATTAGTCAATCGGCACAGCATTTTGCGAACAGGATTCGTATGGAAAGAGATGAACCATCCGCATCAAGTGGTTTATGAAGAGGTAGTCATGCCTTATGTGCAGGCAGATTGGCGTGAGCTTTTGCAAGCCGAGCAGGAACAGCGATTGCAGCAGTTTTTGGCTGATGAGAAGCAGCAGGGATTCCAGTTGGAGCGAGCTCCACTCATGCGCGTGGCCATGTTCCGTATCGGTCTGGAGCATTACAGAATGGTATGGAGCTTCCACCACTTGCTACTTGACGGATGGAGCGTATCGCTCTTATTAAGCGAGCTGTTCCAACTGTATCGCAGCTACTCGCAGCAACAGGAAGAGCTTCAGCTTCAACCTCCTCGACCTTACCGGGACTACATGGAATGGCTGCATGAGCAGAACTTGCAGCAGGCTGAACTGTATTGGAAACAGCAACTGTCCGGCTTCCAGACTCCTACACCGCTTGTCATGGAACGGAAGCAAGCGGCAAGTGAGCCGGGATATGAAGAGCTACGATTGGAATTGACGGAAGAGGTAACGAGTAACCTGTTCTCCTTGATGAAGCACAAGCAAGTCACGATGAATACGATGATTCAGGGAGCATGGTCACTTCTGCTCAGTCGTTACAGCGGAGAAAGCGATGTTGTATTTGGTGCAACCGTATCAGGCAGGTCGGCGAATGTGCCGAACATCGAAGCGATGGTAGGGTTGTTCATTAACACATTGCCGGTACGTGTACGGTTGAACCAAGACGATTGCCTATTCGACTGGTTATGGCAGTTGCAAGACGAGCAGGCCGAACAGCGTCTGTACGAGTTCACGCCGCTGTCGCTTATACAGAACTGCAGTGAAGTACCTAATGGGATCTCATTGTTCGACAGTATTCTTGTATTTGAGAATTATCCAGTAGACGCAGGCAGCGAAGCAACAAGTGATCTGCGTCTACAATCAGTGGAAACTAGTGAACAGACCAACTATGCGCTTACCCTTGCTGTCGTTCCAGGTGCATCCTTGTCCTTACGCATGCTCTATTCGCGAGAGCAGTTCGATCCGCTTACCATTCGGCGCGTCCTTGGGCATATGCAGACGCTGCTCGAACAGATTGCGCAAGCAGATGAGCATGTTCAATTGAAGGAACTTGTGCTGATGAGCCGTGCGGAGCAGAAGCAACTGCTAGAGGATTGGAATGACACTGCCCATGAATATGCTGCTGGGCCTTGCGTGCACGAGCGGTTGGAACGGCAGGCGGCTAAGACGCCTGATGCCATTGCCGTTGTATGCGGCGAGCAGCGCCTGACCTATCGAGAGTTGAATCGGCGCGCGAACCAGCTCGCTCATCATTTGGCGAAGCACGGAATCGGAGCAGAGATGCCCGTTGGCATCTGCATGGAACGCAGCGTGGAGCTGATCATTGCGGTGCTTGGCGTGCTGAAATCAGGAGGTGCTTATGTACCGCTTGATCCACATTATCCGAAAGAAAGACTTCGCTTCATTATGGACGATACGCAAGTTCCGGTGCTGTTGACTGTGGCGGGCTTGCTGGAGCAGCTCCCTGAGCATAGTGCGGCTGCGCTATGTCTCGATTCGGACTGGCCGCGCATTGCTGAGGAGAGCGGTGAGAAGCTGGCAGTAGACGTAAACACAGCCAATTTGGCGTATGTCATCTACACTTCAGGTTCAACCGGACAGCCTAAGGGCGTGCAAGTGCAGCATGATTCGTTGCTTAACCTGATCCAGTGGCATCATGGCGCGTATCAGGTGACAGAGGCAGACCGGGCTACGCTGATTGCGGGAACGGCCTTTGATGCTTCGGTATGGGAAATATGGCCGTATCTGACGGCAGGGGCAGCGCTGTATATCGCAGACGACGAGATTCGATTGAGTCCCGAACAACTGCGGGATTGGCTCATTGAGAGTGGAATTACGCTCGCGTTCCTGCCAACGCCGTTGGCGGAGCGAGTCATCAGCGTGGACTGGCCGGAGGAGACGCCGCTGCGTGCGCTGCTGACGGGAGGAGATAAGCTGCACCACCATCCGGAAGCGCAATTGCCGTTCGCCTTGGTGAACCATTATGGCCCGACGGAGAACACGGTAGTGGCCACTTGCGGAACGGTTGCATCCGGCGTGCAGACGGAAGAAGCGCCGACGATCGGCAGACCGATTGCGAATACGAGATGCTACATTCTGGACGCGAGCGGACAACCTGTACCGATCGGTGTGCCGGGAGAACTGTACATTGCGGGAAGCAGCTTGGCACGAGGGTACTTGAACCGGCCTGAGTTGACCGCGGAGCGGTTCGTGCAAGACCCGTTCCGTGCCGATCCGCAAGCGAGAATGTACCGGACAGGCGACTTGTGCCGTTACCGTGCAGACGGGGAGATCGAATACGTCGGACGTATGGACGATCAAGTGAAAATTCGCGGTTTCCGCATTGAATTGGGCGAAGTGGAGACGGTTATCTCCCATCATCCGGATGTAGAGGAAGCAAGCGTGATAACACGACAGGATGAATCCGGTCAGTCCCGACTCGTTGCATACGTCGTGCCAGCACCAGGACAAGCCGGTGCTGGGGATACTGCGCTCACGGATACATTACGTCAATATGTGAAGGATAAGCTGCCGGATTACATGATTCCAAGTGCCTTCGTTATGATGGAGCGGCTGCCATTAACACCGAATGGCAAGATCGACCGCAAAGCGCTTCCTGAAGTCGATTGGAGTGGCGAGAGCCAAGCATACGTGGCACCACGGAATGCGGCAGAAGAAATTCTATGCTCCATCTGGGCACAAGTGCTTGGTTTAGAGAAAGTGGGAATATATGATCATTTCTTTGAACTTGGCGGCGATTCCATACTCAGCATTCAGGTTGTCGCCCGGGCTGCACAGGCTGGGCTGCGCATTCAACCTAAAATGCTGTTCGACTATCCTGTCATCGCTCAGTTGTCAGCTGTAGTTGGCGAAGAAGCATTCATTGTCGCCGATCAGGGAGAAATTGTAGGAGAAGTGCCGCTGACTCCGATTCAGTGCTGGTTCTTCAACCAAGATATTCATGACCGACACCATTGGAATCAGGCCATGATGCTGGAACTACGAAGACCGATTGATACGGAAGTGCTTAGCCGGGCGCTTCATCTTCTAGTTCTGCACCATGATGCATTGCGGCTGCGCTACGAGCAAGGCGATGAGGGCTGGACGCAGCGAATCGTTCCGGCAGCGGAAGTGACCGTTCCGCTTGAGTTCGTTGATCTGTCGCAATATGACAAGACGGAACAGCAATACGAGATGGAAGCAAGAGCGACGTCTGCACAGGCAGGAATGGATTTGATGAAGGGGGCTATTATTAGGGCCGTGCAGTTCGAATTGGGCGGTGACCAGGGCAGAAGATTGCTGCTGGCGGTTCATCACTTGGCGATAGATGGAGTTTCTTGGCGAATTCTGATAGAAGATCTGGACACACTGTGCGGGCAATTGAGTCAAGAGCAGGTTCCTTCGCTTCCTGTTAAGACGACATCTTATATGAGCTGGGCGGAGCGATTGACAGCATACGCGCAGACAGATGCGCTGCACAAGGAGCAAACGTATTGGCTGCGTATGGCCGACTCTTATGCGGTACCGCTTCCGATTGATCATGAGAATGGCTTAAATACGCTCAGTTCTGTTAATGAAGTAACGGTGCAATTATCGCAAAAAGAAACTCAGTCTCTATTGAAGGAAGTTCCAACCGCTTACCGTAGTGAAATTACGGAAATATTGCTAACTGCACTTCTGCGTGCCTTCGCCAACTGGACGGGAGAGCGCGGGTTGATGGTTACACTGGAAGGTCACGGCCGCGAAGCGCTGCTTGAAGATACAGATCTAAGCAGAACGGTGGGTTGGTTTACGTCTATGTACCCGGTTTATTTGCAAATGAATGCTTCCGGCGCGCTAAGAGATCAGATTACGGCGATAAAAGAGCAAGTTGCGAATATCCCGAATCGCGGCATAGGGTACGGTCTGCTTCGTTGGCTGCGAGAAGATGAGGAGTTACATGAGCAGTTGGATGCGATTCCGGAAGCAGAAGTCAGCTTCAATTACTTGGGGCAGTTTGATCAGATGACTTCACCAACTGGTTGGCTTGGAGCGGCTAATGAATCGGTAGGACTTGTTCATGGAGAAGGCGCACGGCAGCACTTGCTGGACATCGTAGGTGTCGTCACGGGTGGATGTCTGAGGTTGACATGGGCTTATAGCAGCAATTATCACCGCGACGATACGATCGAACGGCTTGCCGAACATTATATGCAGGCGCTGCGCGAGATTATCGCGGGCTGCAAGGAAACTGGGCAGGAAGAATACACGCCAGCTGACTTCAAGCGGACCAAGTTGAATCAGAAGACGCTTGATACAATCATGGCGCAAGTGAATCAACATAACAGGAGGTCGCCGAAATAATGGGAGTATTGATTGAGGATATTTATAAATTATCTCCCATGCAGCAGGGCATGTTCTTCCATAGTCTGTATGATGAAGGATCACAGGCCTATATTACTCAAGTACGATTCTGTCTGCATGGGGAATTGAATACACCCGCTTTGGCTGAAGCTTGGCAGCAAGTTCTGGGGCGTCATCCTGTTCTGCGAACCTCGCTCGTCTGGGAGGATGTCGAGGAACCTTATCAAGTCGTGCAATCTAACGTGGAAGTGCCGATTATCGAGCATGACTGGAGCCAAGCTTCCTTGGAAGAACAGGAAGAGCGATTTGCAAGCTTGCTGACAGAGGATCGCGAGGCTACATTCGATTTGAAGGTTGCGCCGTTGATGCGCGTGACACTTGTCCGGTTGCAGAACGATGCACACCGCGTATTGTGGACCTTTCATCATCTCTTGCTGGACGGCTGGTCGATTCCAGTCGTCATTCAAGACCTGTTCAGCTTCTATAATGCAATTGATCAGGGGACATATTCGCAGCTGCCGGAAGTGCGTCCTTATGGCGACTATAGCGAATGGCTGGAAGCACAAGATATGGGCAAAGCCGAGCAATTTTGGCGTAATAACTTGCAAGGCTTCGCAGCACCGACGACGCTGCCTGCAGACATAGAACGAGGGATGGAAGCTGGATACGCGCAAGTATCGCTGCGTCTGTCACGCGACACAACGGACACATTGAACCGATTTGCGCGCAAATGCCGCGTCACCCCGAACACGCTGTTCCAAAGTGCGTGGGCACTATTTCTAAGCAGTTGCAGTGGAGAAGAAGATGTATTGTACGGGACGACCGTGTCGGGACGTCCGGCCAACCTGCCAGGTGTAGAAACGATGGTTGGTTTATTCATCAATACCCTTCCTGTTCGAATGAACGTAAGTAGTGACGCTGTACTTGGGCCATGGCTGCGCCAGGCCCAAGCTCGGCAAGCTGAACTGCGGCTCTATGAATACAGCCCGCTGCTGCAAGTGCAAGGCTGGAGCGACGTGCCGCGTGGCACGCCTCTGTTCGACAGCTTGTTCGTATTCGAGAACATTCAGATGGACAGCAAGACATGGGACGTGAATGACAAGCTGTCTGTAAGCGATCAAGATGCCGCGGAGCAGCCTGACTTGCCGCTTACTGTCATTGTACTGCCTGGTAAAGAGGCGATGCTCCGTATGTTGTACGATGTAAGCCGCTTCAGCGAGAAGCAAGTTTACTGGATGCTCAATCGGCTGCAGGTTGTGCTCGAAGCGATGAGCGCGGCGGGTGAAGGAATTATGCTGAAGGATCTGCCACTCATTACGGCAGAAGAAGAACGGATGATTGTGCAGCATTGGAACGATACATCTGTCGCCTATCCAAGCGAGTATACCATTCACCGTCTGTTCGAGAAGCAGGTTGCAAAGAGACTGGATCACCCGGCCCTTCGCAGCGAAGGATTGACATGGAGCTACGCGGAGCTGAATCGCTGCGCGAATACGGTGGCCAGAAAATTAGTCGAATTAGGCATTCGGCACGAACAATTGGTGCCGATGATCACGCACCGATCGCCGCACATGGTCATCGGCATGCTGGCTATTCTAAAAGCGGGCGGTGCCTACGTACCGATTGATCCTGCATATCCTAGTGAGCGGATTGAAGTAATCGTAGAAGATTGCGAGTCGCATCTGCTGCTTGCAGCGAACAAGGAGAGTCTGCCTGCCTTTACATTTCACGGTGAAGTCGTCTTTATGGACGAACTGCTTGGGGGTACGGACAAGGGGGAGAATCTGGAAGTTGCCGCAGCTCCTTCTGATCTGGCTTATGTCATGTATACATCTGGTTCTACCGGACGTCCTAAGGGAGTAATGGTCGAACATCGCAACGTTATTCGCTTGGTTAAGCATAGCAACTATGTGCAATTCGATGAGCAGACGCGAATGCTGCAGACTGGAGCAGTTGTCTTTGATGCCGCCACCTTGGAGGTGTGGGGGGCATTGCTGAACGGAGGGCAATTGGTTGTACTGGAGAACGACACCATTCTCGACGGTGGGCGAATGAAGCAAGCCATTGAGCAGTATGACGTCAATACGATGTTTATAACTGCACCGCTGCTGCACCAGTTGTCTCAGCAGAACAGCTGCATTTTTAACAGATTACATACTTTAATGACTGGTGGAGATGTGCTGTCCGTGCCGCATATGAATCGTTTGCTGCAGTCGAATCCAGGATTGACAATCGTGAATGCATACGGACCGACTGAAAATACGACGATCTCGACGACATATTGCTTCACAGGGGAACAACCGGGAGCAATTCCGATTGGTCGTCCGATTGCGAACTCGACAGCGTACGTCGTCGATCGGCATATGCGCCTGCTGCCTGCCGGTATGAAGGGGGAACTCATTGTTGGCGGAGACGGCGTAGCCCGCGGATACCGGAACCGACCGGATTTAACGGAAGAGAAATTCATGGACAGCCCGTTCCGCCACGGGGAACGCTGCTACCGTACCGGAGATCTGGTTCGCTATCGGGGAGACGGCATCATCGAATTTATAGGACGGATCGACTCACAAGTAAAAATTCGAGGATTCCGCATTGAGCCGGGCGAAATCGAGCATGTACTTGTCTCCCATCCGCAAGTGAGGGATGCGCTGGTCATTGCTGCAGAGGCGGCGAACGATGATAAGCGCTTGGTTGCGTACACGGTCGTGGAGCAAGCAGATGCAGTCGTGACTGCGGATATGCTGCGCAACTATCTCAAAGCAGACTTGCCAGAGCATATGATTCCTGCTGTCTTCGTGCTGCTCGCTTCCTTCCCGCTCATGATTAACGGCAAGGTTGATCGCAGGGCGCTGCCAGCCCCGGACTGGTCGTATAGTGACCGACGGGATTATGCTCCTCCACGCAACGATACGGAGAAGATGTTGTGTGACATTTGGCAGAGAGTTCTCGGTATTGAACAGGTCGGTATCTACGATAATTTCTTTGAGCTAGGGGGAGACTCCATTCTCAGTATTCAAGTTGTTACGCAATCTGGTCAGGCAGGGCTGAGGCTGACGCCTAAACAAATTTTCGAGCACCGGTCGATTGCCGAGCTGGCGGAACATGTTGGTACAAAGCCTGAGGTGGATGCGGAGCAAGGAGAAGTGACAGGCGTCGTTCCATTGATTCCCATTCAGCGCTGGTTCTTCGAACAGCAGTTCGCTGCTGCGCACCATTGGAATCAAGCCTTGCTGCTAACCGTTAAGCGTCCGCTTGAGGTTACTGTTCTGGAACAGGCATTTGCGTATTTGCTAGCGCATCATGATGCGCTGCGGATGCGCTTCGGCAGCGGAGAACGTCCATCCGAGGCGGCTATAGCGGAATCTGGAGAAATTGTGGTTACCCTTATCGACCTGTCATCCCTAGACACAGGTGAGCAGGACCTGGTGATTGAGCAGAAGAGCTCAGAGTTGCAGGCTAGCTTGAACTTGAAGGACGGGCCGCTCATTCGCGTCGCTTATTTTGAACGGGGTTCGAATGCATCCCCGCTTCTCCTAATCATTATTCATCATTTGGCGGTTGATGGTGTATCGTGGAGAATTCTTTTGGAGGATTTGGAAACGCTCTGCAACCAGTTAAGCGACAATCTGCCCGTGAAGCTGCCTGCCAAGACGACTTCTTTCAAGCGCTGGGGCGAAGTGCTTCACCACTATGCTCGTTCGGAAGACGCTCGGGAAGAAACGGCGAGTTGGGTGGAGAACAGCGGTAGGCAGACTTCGCGGCTGCCACTCGACGTAACGACTGACGCAGAGCTTGCTGCCGTGAACACGGTTGCGAACTCCACTGTTCATACCGCTCTGTTGTCCGAATCCGATACGTTGGCATTGTTGAATGAAGTTCCAGGGGCATCTCAAGCTAACGTTCCGGAATTGCTCTTCGCAGCCATCGTTCTCGCAATGGGACACTGGACGGGGAAGCGTACACTGCTTGCGCATATGGAAGGGCACGGTCGTGAAGAAATTGTGGAAGATGTCGATTTGTCACGCACAATTGGTTGGTTTACGACCATGTATCCTGTGAACGTGACGGTAGACGGTGCGTCATCACCGGAAGCTGTGGTCAAAGCGGTAAAAGAACAACTCCGTTCTATTCCGAATAAAGGAATCGGCTACGGGGTCTTGCGTTACCTTAGCGATGATGAGACAGCAGTTCAGGTACAGCAACTTGCACCTGCGGAGATAAGCTTCAACTATCTCGGTCGATTTTATCAGGCGGTTTCTGATTCGACCCTGTTCGATCTTGCTTCATCGTCTGCTGGTTCGGTACTTTGCCGCAACGGACACCGTCCGCACCTGCTCGACATTAATGTGATGGTGGTTGAAGATCGGTTTCATCTCTATATTACTTATTGCCATAAGTTACATAAAGAAACGACAATCGCTGCTTTTGCCCAATGGATCGAACGGGAATTGCAGACTTTGATTCAATCGGCGCTCCATGCGCCGACCAAATGGTTTGCCCCTTCCGACTTTCCGCTGGCTGTACTGTCACAGCATCAACTTGATCGGTTGGTTGAACCGGAAGGCCTATTAAGTAGACGTACATTGATTGATATCTATCCACTGTCTTCGCTTCAGGCTGGAATGTTGTATGAATCACTGCTGGAAGAGAAGGCCCATGCGTATTGCCAACAATCGGTCTTCACACTGCGAGGACATATTCAACCTCATCTATTCGAGCATGCATGGCAGCATGCGGTGGACAAGCATGATATTTTCCGCACTGTATTTGTGTGGGAAGGGGTAGCGGAGCCTCATCAGGCTGTTGTAAGCCAAGTATCCTTGCCGACGAAATGGGAGGACTGGAGGGATCTGCCGTCGATTAAGCAAGCAGCGAAGCTGGATGCGCTGCTGCAAGCAGATCGCGAACACCAATATGACCTGCTTGCCGCTCCGTTAATGCGGATTGCGATGATTCGAACAAGCGAAGACCGCTATAAGATGGTGTGGAGCTTCCATCATCTATTGCTGGACGGTTGGAGCTTGCAATTGGTATGGGGAGAAGTGCTGGAAACGTATGAGGCAGCCGTGCAAGGTCAGCGGATTGCATCCCATAAACCGAAGCCGTACAAGGAGTTCATCCAGTGGACCCGTCAGCAAAATAAGCGCGAAGCAGAAGCGTTCTGGCGAAATCATTTGCAAGGAGTTCCTCCGACACGGTTAACGATGGAACAGGCGAACGAGGCAGGTGCAGGCGGAACTGGAGAATATACGATCAAGTTGACTGCGGATGCAACGAATAAGCTCCAGCAGTTGTCACGCAGCCGTCAGCTTACGATGGGGACCCTTATTCAAGGGGCATGGGCATTTCTACTTAGTAGGTACAGTGGCAATGAACAGGTTATGTTCGGAGTAACCGTTGCAGGTCGTCCGACGGACATTCAAGGTGCCGACTCTATGGTCGGTCTATTCATTAACACGCTGCCGATGAAAGCAACGATTACGCCAGAGGAACGGCTTGTCGATTGGCTGGAGCGTCTTCAGCAAGATTTGAGCGACATGCGTCAATACGAGCATTCTTCGCTCATCGAAATTCAGGGTTGGAGTGATGTGCCAAGAGGAACACCCCTGATCGAAAGCTTGGTTGTTTTTGAGAATTACCCAACGGATACGGCAGCACAACATGGTGTTGCCAGTCTGCAAATCGAAAAGATTCGGGCGTATGAAAATCCGGATCTTCCGTTAACGATTGCCGCCGTGCTGCAAAATGAACTTAGTCTGCATGCCTTGTATGACCAGAATCGGTTCAGCGCGGACAGCGTGGAGCGGTTGTTCGTTCACTTTACAAATGTGTTGAACAGCATGGCAGCGAATCCCGAGCAACGGATTGGTTCGTTACATTGGCTGAGCGAAAGCGAGCAGAGCTTGCTCATCTCCAGTTGGAATGATACGACAACCGATTATCCGAGGGATAAGACGATCCATCAGCTCTTCGAAGATCAAGCGACAAGACGGCCAACAAGCGCTGCAGTCATTAGCAATGGATGCACCTGGAGTTATCGGGAGTTGAACGAGCATGCAGACAAGCTGGCTCACGTGCTGCAAGAACGCGGCATTGGACGCAATAAGCTCGTGCCGATACTTGCTGAACGTTCTGTACAGATGGTGGTTGGCATGTTAGCCATTCTGAAAGCTGGCGGGGCTTATGTACCGATAGATCCGAATTATCCAAGTGAGCGGATCGCTATGATGCTGGAGGATACGACAGCTGACTTGCTGCTTGTTGCCGATTCTGAACAATGTCGCAATCTTCCTTTTACAGGGGAATTGCTGGTCATTGATGAACAGACAGCGTATCCCGACAAGCAATCGGTAGTTGACGAATGTGAGCGAACTTCGACAGACACTGCGACAGTCAAGGATCTAGCTTATGTGATGTACACCTCAGGTTCCACAGGGCGTCCAAAAGGCGTCATGGTCGAGCACTGCAATGTCGTTCGCTTGGTGGCCAACACTAATTACGTACAACTGAATGAACAGACTCGCATCTTGCAAACAGGGGCGGTCGTGTTCGATGCTTCGACATTTGAAGTGTGGGGTGCACTATTAAATGGCGGGCAGTTATATATCACGGAGAAGGAAGTCATTCTGGACGGCAGCAGGTTGAAGCAAGAGCTCGAGCGGCATCGGATCAATACGTTGTGGCTGACCGCTCCGTTATTCCATCAATTCGTGCAGCAGGACAGCCGGATTTTCAGCGGGGTGCAGACATTAATTGCTGGTGGCGACGTGTTATCTGTACCGCATGTCAATCGTGTGCTGCAGGATAACCCTGAACTTACTTTGGTCAATGGATACGGACCGACGGAGAATACGACATTCTCCCTCACGTATGCCGTACAGGCGGAAGAGAAAAAGACCATTCCGATCGGTCGTCCGATCGCGAACTCGACCGCTTATGTCGTGGATAAGCATATGAATCTGCTGCCAGTTGGGGCAGCGGGCGAACTGCTTGTTGGCGGGGATGGGGTGGCAAGAGGGTATTGGAATCGGCCTGACTTGACCGCAGAGAAGTTCATAGCGAGTCCGTTCCGCAAGGGAGAACGCTGTTATCGGACAGGAGACTTAGTTAGTTATCGCTCAGATGGAGTCGTGGAGTTCCTAGGTCGCATGGATGAGCAGGTTAAAATACGCGGCTATCGGATCGAACCGGGTGAGATCGAGAGAGTGCTGGCATCTCATTCGCATGTAGGCGAAGTGTATGTACGTGTAATGGGCGAAGCTGCTGGAGAGAAGCGTCTGATTGCTTATGTTGTCCCGGAACAGACAGTAGAGCAGTTATCAACGGAACATCTGCGTCAATATGCCAAAGAACAGCTTCCGGAATATATGATTCCAACGGCGTTCGTGCAACTGAATGCGATGCCGCTTACGGTTAATGGCAAGGTAGATCGCAACGCCTTGCCCGCCCCGGACTTTACACAAGAGTCGGGAGAGGCAGCAAATCTTACGCAGCTACAACAATTGGTGGCTTCCCTCTGGTCTGATGTGCTGAACGTATCGCCTGTGCGGATTGACGATCATTTCTTCGACCTTGGTGGACATTCGCTGCTGGCTACGCAGCTTATCTCGCGCGTTCGTGAAGTGTTTCAAATTGATCTGTCTCTGCGGACACTGTTCGAAGCACCCACGCTGAACGAATTCGCGGGAAGGATTGAAGCTATTCGCAAGCTAGGGACGGTACCTGCCGTTCCGATTAGCGCAGTGTCTCGCTCCGAGAAATTGCCGTTGTCGTTCGCCCAGCAGCGGCTTTGGTTCCTAGACCAGTTGGGAATGGAGAACCAGCATAACAATATTTATGCTGCATTACGATTGCAAGGAAATCTGAATGTCGCTGCTCTGGAGCAAGCACTGAATGAGATTGTGCGGCGCCATGAGTCGCTGCGCACCACATTCGTTACCAATAACGACGGCCAGCCTGAACAGGTGATTGTACAGGAACTGACGCTTACTGTATCTATTGTTGATCTCAGTCTGGTCGAGTCTGCAGAACAAGAAACGGTTGTACAGCGATTAGCGAAGGAGGAAGCGAGCCGGACATTCCGCTTGTCTCACGACCCGCTCATTCATGTGTCACTGGTCGTGCTTCATCCAGAGGAGCACGTCATGCTGCTGACGATGCATCACATCATCTCTGATGGCTGGTCGATCGGTGTGCTCGTTAAGGAGTGGGGCGCATTATATGAGGCTCTATGCTGCGGCAAGACGGCAGAGCTGTCGGCGCTTCCACTGCAATATGCGGATTACGCCGTGTGGCAGCGCGATTGGTTAAGTGGGGAGCATCGCGAAGTGCAACTTGATTATTGGATGAAGCAAGTAAGCGGGCTCCCGTCCGTATTGGAGCTGCCGCTTGATAAGCCGCGTCCTGCGGTGCAGACCTTCTACGGTGCTCAGGTGTATCGGGTTCTTCCGACTGATGTGCTGCATAAGCTGGAGAAGCTGAGCATCGAAGAGGGAGCGACTCTTTTCATGACGCTGCTGACAGGCTTCCACATCCTGCTCCACCGATATACGGAACAGGACAGCTTCTGCGTCGGGACGCCTGTAGCGAATCGTAGTAAGCCCGAGATTGAGGGCTTGATCGGATTTTTTGTAAATATGCTGCCGATTCGAGCAGATTTCAACGAGCATTTGACTGTACGTGATTTGCTGCGGCAGAGCAGAGAGACAGCTTTGGACGCTTATGATCATCAAGATTTGCCGTTCGAGCAGCTGGTTGACATGGTTCAGCCTGTACGGAGCTTGTCGCATACGCCGATTTTCCAAGTCGTGTTCGATCTGTTGAGCAAGCAAATGGGAACGATTGAGCTGCCAGGATTGAAGACAGCACCTGTTCCGATTGCATGGGAACAATCCAAATTCGATCTTGGGTTAACGATGATCGAAACAACGGACGGCATGCTTGCTTCCTTCACTTATAATACCGATTTGTTCGAGGCGGCACGGGTAGAAAGAATGCTGGATCACCTCTTCGTTTTGTTCGATCAGATGGCTTCCCACCCGGAACAGTGTGTAGGTAGTCTGCAAATGCTGACCAGTGACGAACAGCAGCAATTGTTGGAGGACTGGAATGACACTGTCCATGAATATGCTGCAGGGCCTTGCGTGCATGAGTGGGTGGAACGGCGGGCGGCTAAGACGCCTGATGCCATTGCCGTTGTATGTAGCGAGCAGTGCCTGACCTATCGAGAGTTGAATCGGCGCGCGAACCAGCTCGCTCATCATTTGGCGAAGCACGGAATCGGAGCAGAGATGCCCGTTGGCATCTGCATGGAACGCAGCGTGGAGCTGATCATTGCGGTGCTTGGCGTGCTGAAATCAGGAGGTGCTTATGTACCGCTTGATCCACATTATCCGAAAGAAAGACTTCGCTTCATTATGGACGATACGCAAGTTCCGGTGCTGTTGACTGTGGCGGGCTTGCTGGAGCAGCTCCCTGAGCATAGTGCGGCTGCGCTATGTCTCGATTCGGACTGGCCGCGCATTGCTGAGGAGAGCGGTGAGAAGCTGGCAGTAGACGTAAACACAGCCAATTTGGCGTATGTCATCTACACTTCAGGTTCAACCGGACAGCCTAAGGGCGTGCAAGTGCAGCATGATTCGTTGCTTAACCTGATCCAGTGGCATCATGGCGCGTATCAGGTGACAGAGGCAGACCGGGCTACGCTGATTGCGGGAACGGCCTTTGATGCTTCGGTATGGGAAATATGGCCGTATCTGACGGCAGGGGCAGCGCTGTATATCGCAGACGACGAGATTCGATTGAGTCCCGAACAACTGCGGGATTGGCTCATTGAGAGTGGAATTACGCTCGCGTTCCTGCCAACGCCGTTGGCGGAGCGAGTCATCAGCGTGGACTGGCCGGAGGAGACGCCGCTGCGTGCGCTGCTGACGGGAGGAGATAAGCTGCACCACCATCCGGAAGTGCAATTGCCGTTCGCCTTGGTGAACCATTATGGCCCGACGGAGAACACGGTAGTGGCCACTTGCGGAACGGTTGCATCCGGCGTGCAGACGGAAGAAGCGCCGACGATCGGCAGACCGATTGCGAATACGAGATGCTACATTCTGGACGCGAGCGGACAACCTGTACCGATCGGTGTGCCGGGAGAACTGTACATTGCGGGAAGCAGCTTGGCACGAGGGTACTTGAACCGGCCTGAGTTGACCGCGGAGCGGTTCGTGCAAGACCCGTTCCGTGCCGATCCGCAAGCGAGAATGTACCGGACAGGCGACTTGTGCCGTTACCGTGCAGACGGGGAGATCGAATACGTCGGACGTATGGACGATCAAGTGAAAATTCGCGGTTTCCGCATTGAATTGGGCGAAGTGGAGACGGTTATCTCCCATCATCCGGATGTAGAGGAAGCAAGCGTCATTACCCGTCAGGATGTATCTGGTCAGATCCGACTTGTTGCATACGTCGTACCGGCACAAGGACAGCGCGATACTGCAGATGCTGCGCTCACGGATATACTGCGCCAGCATGTGAGTGATTGGTTGCCGGATTACATGATTCCAAGCGCGTTTGTCATGATGGAGCGGCTGCCGTTGACGCCTAATGGCAAGATCGACCGCAGGGCGCTGCCGGAGCCGGAATGGACGCACAATGAACAGGCTTACGAAGCGGGTCGCAATAGCATTGAGGAGATGCTCTGCACTATTTGGGCACAAGTGATCGGACGTGAGTCTGTAGGCATTCATGATAATTTCTTTGAACTCGGCGGCGATTCCATTATGAGCATTCAAGTTGTCGCGCGGGCAGGACAGGTAGGGCTGAAACTTACAGCAAAACAAATGTTCCAGCATCAAACGATCGCTGAATTGGCGGCCACGGTCGAAAAAGCATCGCCTATTCAAGCGGAGCAAGGCATTGTGACGGGGAGTGTGCCATTCACACCGATTCAGCGATGGTTCTTCGACAAGCGGATGCAAGCGCGTCATCATTGGAATCAGGCGATTCTGCTTACGGTTAAGCAGCCTGTGCACCTTACTGCGCTGGAAGCGGCTGTAGAGCGGCTGTTTACACATCATGACGCCTTGCGTATGCGATATATTCAGACGGAATCGGGCTGGAATCAAGTTTGTACCGAACCTGAAGAGAAGCTGCCTTTCACCAGCTATGATCTATCCGGATTGGCAGAGACGGAACAGAAGCAGGCGATGGAGGCACACATCGAACAATTGCATGCCAGCCTTGATCTACATAATGGTCCGCTGCTGCGTGCCGCCTTGTTCAACTGTGGTGCCGAGCAACCTGCCAGGTTGTTGCTAACTGTCCATCATCTTGTGGTGGATGGTGTCTCCTGGAGAATTGTGCTCGAAGACTTGCAATACGTCTATAAGCAGATAGTTCAAGGCAAGTCCGTTCATTTGCCCCCTAAGACAACGTCGTTCAAGACATGGGCGGAACGGCTGCAGCAATACGCTCAGTCGGACGCTCTGGAAGCAGAGCAGCAATATTGGGCTGAGATCGAAGCAGAGCAGGAGCCATGTCTACCAATAGATCAGCAGTTGACACCTGGGCAGATTCGGGCTATGAATACGAATCACGCTGTCCGTACTGTGCGAATCTTGCTGGATCGGGAGCAGACGAAGAAATTGCTGCGGCAAGTCCCGGCAGTTACAGGCGCACATATGAATGATATTTTGCTCACTCCGCTGCTGCTTGCGATCGAGGAGTGGTCGGGGCAGCAGTCGGTATCGCTGCATCTGGAGAGCCACGGCCGCGAGGAATTGTTCGAGGATGTGAATTTGTCACGGACTGTTGGATGGTTTACGAGCATGTATCCAATTAAGTTGACACTTGCTGATTCCCGTCATCCGCTCACGGTGCTTGGCCAAGTGAAGGAGCAACTGCGGCAAGTTCCAAGCGGCGGCATCGGTTACGGGTTGCTGCGTTATTTGCAAAGTAGTTCTTCCGAACAGAAGCAGCGACTGCAGCCCCAGATTATCTTCAACTACTTAGGACAGCTTCAGGCCGACAGTGACACAACCGGGTATTTTGGTGCAGCGCCAGAGTCCATCGGTACGCTGAGCGGGCAAGACAATGAACGGGAAGCTCTCATTGAAGTGAATGGTGTGGTGACGGACAGTCAACTGACAATGGATTGGCGTTATTGCGCTGATATTCATGATGAAGCAACGATTCAGCGACTAGCTGACTCTTATGCGACTGTTCTTTCCTCCATTATTAGCGACTGCCAAGATACGGGCGTACACAGTCAGGTAGCAGTAAGTGCTGCTGAGTTCGGCTGGAATGAAACGGAGCTGGAGAACATTTTCGAAGCCTTGGGAGAAATGGACGAAGATTTGTAAGCCATCCAAAAGGCGAAAAATCAGGGTGTCACAGTGGAAGGGTGAATGGAAACATGAGCGTGAAGAACGTGGAGGACTTTTATCCCTTATCTCCTGCGCAGCAGGGTATGCTGTTCCATAGTTTATACGCACCTGAGTCCGGGGTGTATGTCATTCAAATTTCGTTCGCATTGAGTGGGCTGCTGCAAGTGGGCGCCATGGAGTCGGCATGGAAGGAAGTAGTGGAGAGGCACGCGACTTTGCGTACCTCCTTCGCTACACCCAAGCTCAAGCAGCCGATTCAGGTTGTAAACCGCAGTGTGCAAATTCCACTTGAGCATTTGGATCTGCAAGGACTTTCCGCGCAAGAACAGGCAGAACGATTGGAGCAATTTTTGCTTGAGGATCGCAAGCGCGGCTTCGTGCTGTACAAGGCCCCGCTGCTGCGTACAACGTTAATCCGACAGGATGGTGCTCGTCATCAGCTTATATTTACGGCGCATCACCTGCTGTTGGACGGTTGGAGCTTAGGACTTGTTCTTAGAGACTTTTTCACCTTATACGAAGCACATTCTCAAGGGAAAACAGCACAGCTTGATCCGTGCCGACCATATCGGGATTACGTGTCATGGTTGAACAAGCAGGATATGAAGCAAGCAGAGCACTTTTGGCGGGAGACGCTGCGTGGATTTGCGGTGCCCACCGCAATCGGAATCGATCGGATGTTCGCAGAGAAGAACGGGATATATGAGGAGCAATTTATATCTGTACCAACTGAGGCGACAGCTGCGCTGCATCTGCTGGCGAAGCGACATCGTCTAACCGTTAGCACCATCGTGCAGGGGGCATGGGCACTGCTGCTTCGCCGCTATAGCGGCGAAGATGACGTCGTATTCGGCTCGGTTGTCTCTGGCCGACCACCTGACCTGGCGGGCGTTGAAGAGATGGTCGGCATGTTCATTAATACGCTGCCGGTGCGCGTTCGCATTGATGAAACTACTCCTGTGCTGCAATGGCTTCTCTCTCTGCAGGAACAACTGGTCGAACTTCGCCAATATGAATACAGTCCGCTAGTGAACATTCAAGGATGGAGCGAGCTGCCCCGCGGCAGTCACATGTTCGACAGCATCGTAGCATTTGAGAGCTATCCTTTTGATCCATCACTTGCCAGCTCTGTTAGCACATTAACCGTAGACTCTGTACATGCTGTGGAGCAGACCAGCTTCCCGCTTACGGTTACCGTGCTTCCGGGGGCAGAACTTGGTATTAAGATTAGCTTTGACGCGAGCCGTTACGCTGGAAATGCAATCAAGCGGCTGCTTGATCACCTCTATCATATGCTGGTGCACATCGTGCGGGATGCGGAGAAACCTCTCGCGGAACTGTCCATGCTCACAGCGGAAGAAGCGCAGCAGATGCTGGTTAGTTGGAATGAGAACGGACTCAAGACGGAGCACGCTGTGTGCATCCATCATCTGATACAAGTGCAAGCTGCTTCAACGCCGCATGCTGAGGCATTTATAGACGGTGAGGAACGGCTTACGTACGAAGAAGTCGATCGCAAGTCTAACCAGATGGCTCACTATTTGCGTAAGCTGGGAGTCGGACCGGAGGTGCTGGTCGGCGTGTGCATGGAGCGAAGCTCCACGCTGTTGATAGCGCTGCTCGGTATTCTGAAGGCGGGCGGAGCGTATGTCCCGCTTGATCCAGCCTATCCGAAGGAACGTCTGCGCTACATTATGGAGGAAGCACAAGTTCCGGTACTGATCTCTGAGGAGAGCTTGCGCGACCGACTTCCAGATTATGAGACACGTGTCGTCTTCTGCGATCGCGAGTGGGCATCCATTGCCGAGGAGAGCGATCAGCCTGTAGAGAGCGGCGTTGCGCCGGACAATCTGGCCTATGTCATCTATACATCCGGTTCTACTGGACGGCCGAAAGGCGTCATGATTGAACACCGCAACACCTCGGCTTTCCTGGCATGGTGTCGCGAGCAGTTCACTGCCGAAGAGTTGGCGGGTGTACTTGCGTCTACGTCTATTAATTTCGACTTGTCGATCTTCGAGCTGTTCCTGCCGCTTACATGCGGAGGCAAAGTTATTCTGGCAGAGAACGCGCTCTATTTGGCGGAGTTGCCGGCCAGGGAGGAAGTAACGCTTATTAATTCGGTGCCGTCGGCGATGGCGGAGTTGATTCGCATACAAGCCGTTCCGGCTTCGGTGCGGACGGTCAACTTGGCAGGGGAGCCGCTGCCGTTCACGCTGGCCCAGCAAGTGTATGGCCTTGGAACGGTGCAGAAGCTGTATAACTTATACGGGCCATCCGAAGATACGACGTATTCAACATGGTGGCTCGTGGAGAAGGAGGCGGAGGAAGCACCGCCGATAGGACGGCCGATTGCCGGCAGCGCCTGCTATATATTGGACCGTTATTTACAGCCTGTTCCAATCGGAGTGACAGGCGAGCTGTACATTGCAGGCGCGGGATTAGCACGCGGATATTTGCAGCAGGAGGAGCTGACGAAGGAGCGATTCGTCCCGAATCCGTTCGCGGAAGACAGGGCGGCGCGGATGTACCGGACTGGCGATTTATGCCGATACCGCGAAGATGGCGTCATTGAATATTTGGGCCGAATTGACGATCAAGTGAAGCTGCGCGGGTTCCGCATCGAGCTTGGCGAAGTGCAGACAGCCGTCAGCTTGCATCCAGAGGTGCGGGAAGCGGCCGTTATGGTACGGGAGGATGTGCCAGGGCAGAAGCGGCTCGTCGCTTACATGGTGCCGAAGGCGGAAGGCAGCGCGCCGTCCGCGGAGGAACTGCGGGGGCAATTGAAGGAACGATTGCCGGATTACATGGTTCCTGCGGCATTCGTCGTGCTGGAAGCATTGCCGCTGACGCCGAACGGCAAAGTCGATCGCAAAGCGCTGCCAGCGCCGGAGTGGAACGGACAGAGCGGGGAAGGATATGTCGCTCCACGCAACCCGGTAGAAGAGACGCTGTGCAACATATGGGCAGAAGTGCTCGGTGTAGAGCGAGTGGGCATTCATGACAACTTCTTCGAACTGGGCGGAGACTCGATTGTTAGCATTCAGATCGTATCGCAGGCCAATCGGGCGAAGCTGCGTATTACACCGCGTCAAATGTTCGAACATCGTACGGTGGCCAGTCTGGCGGAAGCAGTCGGAGCGACTCGCGCAGTCGAGGCGGAGCAAGACAAGGTAACGGGCGAAGCTCCGCTGCTGCCCGTTCAACAGTGGTTTTTTGAACAACAGTTCACCGATGAACACCATTGGAATCAAGCGATGCTGCTCGTGCTGAGAAGACCCGTTCAGGCTTCGGTCATGAAAAAAGCGGTAGCCCATCTGCTTCATCATCATGATGCGCTGCGATTGCGATTTAGGAGGTCATCAACAGGTTGGCAGGCAATCTATGCGAACGATAACGAGATCCCATTTGAACATATAGATCTATCGCAGCTTCCGGCAGCGGAGCAGGCTGCAGCACTGGAACAGAAAGCAGATGAATTGCAGTCCAGTCTTGATCTGGTTCAAGGGCCTCTGCTTCGCGTAGCGTATTTTGATATGGGGAAAACGAGCAAGGCCCGTGTCCTAATCATTTTGCATCATCTTATCGCGGACGGGGTGTCTTGGCGTATTTTGTTGGAAGACTTGCAGAGTGTATGTGAATGTGTGAGTCGCGGTGAGCTTGCAGAGCTGCAACTGAAGACGACTTCGTACAAAAAATGGGCAGAAGCGATTACGCAATACGCGCAATCAGGAGCCTTGGAATCCGAGTGGTCAGATTGGCTGCACGAAGAGGGAGAGCATCCTGTATGTGAGCTTCCCCTTGATGTACAAGGGCATGTAGATGTCCGATCGTTGAATACTGTAGCGAATGCGGACGTGTTCCAGGCAACTCTGGATGAGGCGGAAACCGAGTCACTGCTGCGAGATGTACCTGCCAATTCCCGTGCACAAGTGCAAGAGGTGTTGTTGACTGCGCTTGTGCGGGCGATGGGCAAATGGACGGGGCAGCGGCATGCATCGATTGAGCTGGAAGGACACGGCCGGGAGGAGATTTTCGAGGATGTTGACATTTCTCGTACAGTAGGCTGGTTCACTTCGATGTATCCAGTCTCACTTCGTCTGGATTCTCGCGCTTCCCTGGACTCGTCGATCAAGCAGGTGAAAGAGAAGCTGCGCCGTATTCCGAATCGAGGGCTTGGATATGGATTACTCAAACATGCCGGCAAGCAGGATGGGACTGCAATCCGCTTGCGTGCACTTCCGCAGCCGCCTATTTCCTTTAACTATTTAGGCCAATTTTTCAAAGCCGTATCTGATTCCAACATGTTTGAGACCGGGAATGAAGCGGTCGGTTCTGTCGTCAGTAAGCGAAGTCACCGGATTCATCTGCTCAATATCAATGTGTTTGTTCAAGACGAGAAGCTGCAAGTTTTCATTACATATTGCCGTAAGCTGCATCAGGAGGATACGATCGCAACTTTGGCGCGGGCGTTCCAAGAAGAACTGTGTGACCTAATCGCATATGCCGGAACTACAGGCAGCAAATGCCTGACACCGTCAGACTTTCCGCTGTCGGAACTGTCACAGGTGCAGTTAGATCGACTTATACGTTCAGGCGGCGAACTTGCTAATCGAGAGCTGGATGATCTGTATACACTTGCTCCGCTGCAAGAAGGCATGTTGTTCCAATCATTACTGGATACCAAATCGCATGTGTATCTTCAGCAATCTTCATTTACACTGCGTGGCAAGCTGAATGTTCCGGCATTTGAACAGGCGTGGCAGCGGGTTGCGCAACGGCATGCTATTCTTCGCACTTCATTTGTCTGGGAAGGAATGGAGCGGGCTCATCAAGTCGTACACCGTACCATACACCTGCCGTTCAGGTGGGAGGATTGGAGAGAGCATCCGCTTGAAGAGTGTGTCCGCAACACGACAACGTTCTTGGAACAGGATCGGAATGAAGGCTTCAACTTGAACGAGTCCCCTCTGATGCGGATATCCGTATTTCGGATTGAAGAAGAAGCTCACCTTATTGTATGGACGTTCCATCATCTCCTTCTCGATGGGTGGAGCGCGCAATTGGTATTAGGGGAAGTGTTCGCACATTATGAGGCGCTTGCAACGAATCGTGCACTTCAACCAGCACCGGTTCGTCCTTATCACGAATATATCGGATGGCTCAAGCAGCAATCCGATGAGCAGGCTGAGTCTTACTGGCGCAGTGTTATGGCCGGGTTCGAGACGCCGACGCCGCTTGGCTTACCAGAGCCTGCCTATATGGATGATCCGACAGGAATGGATACGAAGAAGACTAAGCTATCCCAAGCAGCGACAGCCTCCATTCAGAGTATGGCTCGCTCATCTCAACTTACACTTGGAACAATTATTCAAGGAGCGTGGGCGTACTTATTAAGCCGTTACAGCGGCGAGTCAGATGTCGTGTTCGGTGTTACGCTTGCCGGACGGCCTGCCAATCTGGTAGGCGTAGAGTCGATGGTCGGCTTATTCATTAATACGCTGCCGCTTCGAGTGAAGCTGTCACCAGAGGACAGTATCGCTGTCTGGTTGGAAGGAATTCAGCAGCAGCTTACCGATATGCGCCAATACGAGTATTCCCCTCTTGTGCGTGTGCAGGGCTGGAGCGAGGTTGAGCGCGGACTTCCATTGTTCGAAAGCCTCGTCGTGCTCGAAAATTATCCGGTAGACAGTAAAGCGACAGATGGCAGCAGCGGTTTATGGATTGAAGATGTGCGGTCAGTCGAGCGTCCGGATTTGCCGTTAACTGTTGTTGCTGTACCTGGTGAAGAAATGACGCTGTCGGTCTTATTCGAACGAAACCGCTTCTCTCCAGAAGCAATGGAGCGGATGCTCGGACATCTGCAAATGGTATTGGAAGGCATGACCTCTAATCCGATGCAGCCGCTAAGTTCATTGGAGATTCTGACAGAACGGGAACGGGAGCAATTGATCGTGGAATGGAACGATACTGCTGCTGAGGTTCCTGAGCAACCGCTGCACGAGCTGTTCATAGAGCAGGCAGCGAAGCGTCCAGATGATATCGCGGTCATTTCGAAATCTGGGGCCATCACGTACCGTGAATTGGATGCTCTCTCGAATTCGCTGTCCTATGTGCTATGCGAACGGAGGATTCAGCGAGAAGAGCTTGTTCCGATTATGGCAGAGCGTTCGCCGCAGATGATTATTGCCATGTTAGCAGTACTTAAGGCGGGCGGAGCTTACGTGCCAATAGATCCGACTTATCCGCGCGAGCGGATCGAGCTTATGTTGGAAGACAGTGAAGCACGCTTGCTTCTTGTGCCCACTCGGGAAGCGTTGCTAACATTCTCCTTCGCTGGAGAGGTGTTGTCGCTGGAGGAGCTGTCGTTGACCGCAGAGCAAGAAGAGGCCGGGAACTTGGTCTATCGAGGCGATGCTGCCGACCTAGCGTATATGATGTACACATCCGGCTCAACCGGAAGGCCTAAGGGCGTAATGGTAGAGCATCGCAATATCATCCGGCTCGTCAAAAATGTAAACTATATGCGGCTCGATGAACATACGCGCATTCTGCAGTCGGGAGCGATAGTATTCGATGCTACTACATTTGATATATGGGGTGCGCTGCTCAATGGCGGTCGGCTCTATTTGACAGAGAACGAAGTGATATTGGACGGTCAGCGGCTGAAGCAGGAAATTGAGAGCAACGGCATAAATACGATGTTTTTAACGACTGCGCTTCTGCACCAGTATGCTACGCAGGACAGCAGTATTTTCCAAGGACTCGACACCTTAATATCGGGCGGGGAATCAATGGCTCCTCAGCATGTGAATCGACTGATCAGAGACAATCCGAGGCTGACGTTCTTCCATGCTTACGGTCCAACAGAGAATACGACCTATTCGACGATTTACCGGGTTACCCGCGAACATACCGATGTCGTTCCGATTGGACGTCCTATTTCGAACTCGACCGCTTATGTCGTGGATAAGCATATGAATCTGCTGCCGGTTGGCGTAGCGGGCGAGCTGCTTGTCGGCGGTGACGGGGTTGCCAGAGGATACTGGAAGCGTCCCGATCTGACGGAGAAGAGCTTCATCGCAAGTCCATTCCGTGCCGGAGAACGCTGTTATCATACGGGCGACTTGGTCCGAATGAACGAGGACGGTCAGATCGAATTCATCGGACGTATTGACGATCAGGTAAAAATACGCGGCTTCCGTATTGAACCAAGTGAGATCGAATCGGTTATACTGACACATCCGGATGTCCATGAAGTTGTTGTGACTGTACGGGAAGATCAACCAGGAGATAAGCGGTTGGTTGCCTATCTGGTTGTAGAACAGGCAGGGGATCATGTCACGGCTGAAATGCTGCGTCAATTTGTCAAGGGGCAACTGCCAGAGCCTATGATCCCGTCCGCATTCGTCATACTGGATGCATTGCCACTGACGATCAATGGCAAGGTTGATCGCAAGGCGCTGCCAGCACCGGACTATTCGTCCGACCAAGCTGAGCACGAGCTGCTAACTCCGATTCAGGAGCTGCTTGTGTCGCTCTGGTCGCAAGTGCTTGGTGTAAGCCATGTGCGGATTACAGATGATTTCTTCTTGCTCGGCGGGCATTCGTTGATGGCGACACAGCTTATTTCGCGTATTCGGGAAGTGTTCAAGGTCGATTTGCCGCTGCGGGCCATTTTCGATTATCCGACGATTGAGCAATTTTCCGTACAAGTGGAAGCAGCTCGCAAGCAAGGAGTTGCATCTGCAGAACCGATGGTTCCCGTTGTACGACCAGAGACTTTGCCGCTGTCCTATGCGCAGCAGAGACTGTGGTTCCTGGATCAGCTAGAGCCGGATAATCGCTTTTATAACATTTATACAGCGCTGCGCTTTAACGGTTATTTGCAGATTGAAGCATTCGAGCGCAGCTTGAATGAGATTGTGAAGCGTCATGAAACGTTCCGTACAACGTTCGTAACGGTGGACGGAAGTCCGCGGCAAGTCATTTTATCTAAGGTGCAAGTGAGCTTGCCGGTAGTTGATTTGACCGAGCTGGCGGAGGAGAAGCGCGAGGAAGCTGCAATTCGCTTGGCTGCGGAAGAGGTGCAGCGGCCGTTTAACTTGGCGACAGACCGCTTGATAAGAGTTACCGTGTTGAAGTTATCCGATGAAGAACATGTCGTTGTGCTCGCGATGCATCATATTATCTCTGACGGTTGGTCGATGAGTGTGTTCGTGAGAGAACTTGGGACGTACTATGAAGGCTTTTGCAATGGGGAATCGGTCAGTCTGCCGGAGCTGTCAATCCAATATGCGGACTACGCTATATGGCAGCGTGAATGGCTGCAAGGCAATAATCGAGATGCACAATTGTCCTATTGGAAGCAGAAGCTGGCAGGAATTCCGGCTGTTCTGGAACTGCCTGCCGATTATCCAAGACCTCCGGTTCAGACGTTTTCGGGCGCGCTCGTCAATAGCATTCTGCCGAATGAAGTGGTGCTGAAGCTCGCAAAATTGAGCCGTGAAGAGGGTGCGACACTGTACATGACCTTGCTGACCGCATTCCACATTCTGCTTCATCGTTATTCTGGGCAGGACAGCTTATGTGTCGGAATTCCTGTTGCGAACCGGAACCGTCCGGAGATTGAGGGCTTGATCGGTTTCTTCGTAAATATGCTGCCGATTCGTGCGGATTTCACGGCAAGTGCTACGGTTCGCGACATGCTGCAGCAAGTAAGAGAGACGACTTTGGATGCCTTCGATCACCAAGATTTGCCGTTCGAGCAATTGGTAGAAGTCATTCAGCCCGAACGTAGCTTGACGCATAGTCCTTTGTTCCAAGTTATCTTTGATCTGCAGACGAAGCAGATGAGCACGATTGAACTGCCAGGACTGTCTACGACTCCTATGAAAATTGAACTGGGCGAATCCAAGTTCGATCTGGGACTGACAATGGCAGAAATACCTGAAGGCATGCTTGCGTCGTTCAATTATAATACCGATTTGTTCCAAGCAGAGCGAATGGAACGAATGATGGAACATTTCTGCACCTTGTTAGAGCAGATGGCAGAGTACCCTGATCGACCATTGGCCGAGATCGGGATACTGACGGATGCGGAAATCGGGCAAGTTCTCTTACAGTGGAACGCAACGACTGCCGAACTGCCCGATATGTGCACTCATGAACGGTTCGAGCAGCAAGCTGTGCTCAGGCCGGATGCAGTCTCACTCGTTGTTGGAAGCAAGAGCATGACCTATAGGGAGCTGAATGAGCGGTCTAATCAACTGGCGCATCATTTGCGCAAGCTAGGCGTTGCTCCTGAAGTGTTGGTAGGCATTTGCGCCGAACGATCAGTGGAATTCGCTGTTGCTCTGCTTGCGGTATTCAAGGCAGGCGGGGTGTATGTCCCAATTGATCCAGAATACCCACAAGAGCGGATCGCCTATATGATGGACCATTCCAAGCTTGCGTTCTTGCTGACGCAAGAACATATTCTGGAACGATTGCCGTCGCATGAAGCGAGAACGGTCTGCTTGGATTCCGATTGGAGCTTGATTGAGCAAGAACCTGTTACTGCGATAAAAGGCGGCGATGGCGGTGTGACGCAGGAGAATGCGGCTTATGTTATCTATACGTCTGGGTCGACGGGCAAGCCAAAGGGTGTCATCGTTACGCACGGCTCCTTGCTTAACCATAACCTAAGCGTGAGCAAGCTGTTCGGCATTCGTGCCGAGGATCGCGTGCTACAGTTCGCTACGATCAGCTTTGATGTGGCGCTGGAGGAGTTCTTCTCTGCGTGGACCAGTGGGGCTACTGTTGTCATGGCCGTGGATCGGCTGATGACACCGGCTGCATTCAGTAAGTTTGTAGAAGATCATCAACTGACAGTGCTGAATCTGCCATCCGCGTATTGGCATGAATGGGTACGTGATCTGGCTCAGACTGAGAGCAGCCCACCTGCTTGTGTGCGAGCCGTCATTGTCGGCAGTGAGCGCCCGTCACCAGAGCATCTGGCAGACTGGAGACGAATGGTCGGTGATCGCATCGCTTGGTTCAACGCATACGGTCCAAGTGAGGCGACGATTACCTCAACCGTATTCAGCGCTCCTGCAGTGGATGCCGACGGCGGACCGCATTACGACGAGATACCGATCGGTCGACCGATTGCCAATACACAAATCTATCTGTTGGATGCATACATGCAGCCTGTTCCGGTTGGGGTTCCCGGTGAGCTCTACATTGGCGGTAAAGGCTTGGCACGTGGATATTTGAACCAGCCAGATCTTACAGCAGAACGCTTCGTGCAGCATCCGCTTGGCTTGGACGGTATTCTGTATCGCACGGGAGATTTGGCTAGATATACGCCGGATGGCAACATCGAGTATTTAGGTCGTACTGATTATCAAGTGAAGATTCGCGGGTTCCGCATCGAGCTTGGGGAAGTAGAAACCGCTCTGGGGCGTCAGCCGCATGTGCAGGATGCTATTGTCATGGCCCGTGAAGATCGGCCAGGTGAGAAACGTCTAGTTGCTTATACGGTTCCACAAGCCGGAATCGAGCTTGATCTTTACGAACTGCGAAATACGTTGAAAGAGCAGTTGCCGACCTATATGGTTCCGGCCATCATTGTGCCACTGTCCGAGCTGCCGATGACACCTGCCGGAAAAGTGGATCGCAGAGCGCTCCCGGCACCGGATTGGTCGTCCATGGAAGCAACTGCTGATTATGCGGAACCGCGCAATAAAACGGAATTACAGCTCTGTCGCATATGGGAGAAGGTGCTCGGAATTGCCCGGGTCGGCATTTATGATAACTTCTTCGAGCTTGGCGGTGATTCCATTCTCAGCATCCAGATTGTGGCTCGCAGCAATCAGGCAGGCTTGAAGCTGACACCGCGGCAGATGTTCCAGTATCAGACGGTTGCAGAATTGGCGACGGTCGTCGAGGTTACTGCACTCGTACCAGCTGAGCAAGGCATCGTTACGGGCGAAGTTCCACTTACCCCTATACAGCAATGGTTCTTCGAGCAGCCGATGGTGGAACGTCACCATTGGAATCAGGCCGTCATATTGACCGTAGCGCAACCTGTGAACGTTAGTGCTATAGAGCAGGCAATCGTTCATCTGTTACATCATCACGATGCACTGCGAGCACAGTATTCGTGGGCAGAGACGGGTTGGGTACAGAAGATTGCGCCCGCGAGTTCCGAATATATGATTGACAGGTTCGATCTGTCTGCATTGTCGGAAGATAAGCAGCGTTCTGCGGTGGAATCGCATGCGGACAAGCTGCAAGCGAGCTTGAATTTGGCCGAAGGCCCGCTCTTCAAGGCAGCACTGTTCGACATAGGGGCGACGCAACCAGCAAGATTGCTCTTGATTGCACATCATCTGGTCGTGGACGGCGTGTCCTGGCGAATTATACTCGAGGATGTGCTGACGGCTTACACGCAGCTTCTTCAGCATCAACCTGTGGCGCTGCCGCTCAAGACGACATCGTATTCCGCATGGTCTACACAGCTTCAGTCGTATGCACAGCAGCCGGGGGTGTTACAAGAATTATCATACTGGCTCGCGCAGTCAGGTTCGGCTAAGTTGCCACTGGACTACGCTATGGACGGGCAGTGTGCTGTAGAGGCGAACACGTTCGTATCCGTTCAATCGGTGGAGGTGTCACTCGCTGCGGAAGAGACGAGAATGCTGCTGCAGGATATGCCGACGGTGTTCAAGACGCAGGTGAATGATGTATTGTTGACGGCATTGGTGCTTGCTGTCAAAGGGTGGACGGGTCAAGAATCTGTGCTCATTCATCTCGAAGGACATGGACGCGAGGAAATGGCGAGAGACATCGACCTGTCACGAACGGTTGGCTGGTTCACAGCCGTATACCCGATCAAGCTCGATGTCGAACATACGATTTCCCATTTGGACGCGCTCAAAAAAGTGAAGGAACAACTTCGCCGCGTTCCGCAGCATGGTATCGGATACGGTCTGCTTCGCTATCTGAGTCAAGAGGCTGACGTGCGAGAACAGCTAGCGGCAATGGTGGAGCCGCAAATCATCTTTAACTATTTGGGACAATTCGACCAAGTCATGCAGGATGGACCGTTATCTCTTGCTTATGAATCGACAGGAACGATGCAAAGCCCGCTGGCCCCTAGATCGAATCCGATTGAGATTAATGCGGCGGTATCGGGAGGCAAGCTACATCTTACCTTCATGTACAGTGAGAACTTGCATAAGAAGGATACGTTGGAACGGTTGGCTGCTGGCTATGTGCAGGCTGTACGGGATATGTTGCGTATTCCTCGTACTGCGGAGCTTTCCGTATATACGCCGTCCGACTTTCCGCAGGCTGTGGTCGACCAACAGCAATTGGATACAGTAATCGCCGGAATCGGTCGACTGGAAGATTTATATGTACTGTCTCCGATGCAAAAAGGGATGTTGTTCCATACGTTGTACACAGCAGAATCTACAACTTATTTTGAACAAACGGCGTTCTCGCTCAAAGGAAATCTTGATGTGCCGCTGTTCCGCCGCACATGGCAGGAAGTGATCAACCGGCATTCCATCTTACGAACTCAACTGGTTGTGAAAGGTGTATCAGAACCGCATCAAGCAGTACTTGCGGAGGTAGAATTGCCGTTCGAGGAATTGGATTGGCAGCATCTTACGGCAGAGGAGCAAGCGGTGCGCTTGTCGCAGTTCCTCCAGGAAGACATTAACCGCGGGTTCGACTTGTCGCAAGCGCCGCTTATGCGTGTAGCTTTGTTCAAGGAAGCAGCGGATCGATATTCGCTCGTATGGAGTCATCACCATCTATTGATTGATGGCTGGAGCGTTCCGATCATTCTGTCCGAAGTCGTGCACATGTACGAATCGTATGTGAAGCATGCTGTCGTGGAACTGAGTGACGTTCGCCCGTACCGGGATTATATTGCCTGGCTGCACGAACAGGATGCGGGTCAAGCCCAAGCTTTTTGGCAGGAGATGCTTCGAGGGATAAGTGAACCTACGCCGCTTCCGATGAAGCGCCCGTCGCCAAGTTCTTCGGCAGCGCC
This sequence comes from Paenibacillus sp. MER TA 81-3, assembly GCF_023713585.1. Lineage (NCBI taxonomy): Bacteria > Bacillati > Bacillota > Bacilli > Caryophanales > Paenibacillaceae > Paenibacillus > Paenibacillus sp. MER TA 81-3. The sequence continues at coordinate 253,428 of NZ_JAMAWB010000003.1, read as the reverse complement.
AGGATGGAAGACTATTCGCTTGTCCAGTACGCTGTCGGCGCGTCTGAATCAAGTTGCGCGCACTCATAAGGTGACGCTCAATACGGTCGTACAGGCAGCATGGGCTATCTTATTAAGCCGATATAGCGGAACGGAAGAGGTCATTTACGGCACAACGGTTTCCGGCCGACCTGCTCATTTTGCAGGAGTCGAATCTATGGTCGGGCTATTCATTAATACACTGCCAGTTCGCCTGGCTATAGACACGACCGTGTCCATTGGCGAACTGCTCCAGCAATTGCAGGTGCGATTGGCGGAATTGAATCCGTATGAGTACACTCCGCTCTGGGATATTCAAGCATGGAGCGATATGCCGCGAGGCGTTCCGCTGTTCGATTCCATTATCGTATTTGAGAATTACCCGATCGACGAGCGGCTTGCCAATGAGACGGAAGGGCAACTGGACATAGATATTATAAGTTCTTATCAAGAAACGAACTTCGCCCTTACGTTCATTACCGGTCCAGGGCGTGAAATTCCGATTTCATGCTCGTATGATGCGAAGCGATTCGACATGGAGTCGATTGAGCGACTTCTGTCACATATGAGCAGCGTGTTAGAGGCGATAGCGGAAGATCGTGTGCAGACGGTCGATTCGATTCAGCTTCTGACGCAAGGCGAGCGGGATGTCATGCTTGGAGCGTGGAATGCTACAGCCTTGCACGAGATGGAATCTGTTTGCATTCATGAGCAGATCAGCGCCCAAGCGGCGCAGACGCCAAATCGGGATGCCTTGATCGTCGGTAAGAAACGGCTTACGTACGAAGAAGTCGATCACAAGTCCAACCAGATGGCTCACTATTTGCGCAAGCTGGGAGTCGGACCGGAGGTGCTGGTCGGCGTGTGCATGGAGCGAAGCTCCACGCTGTTGATAGCGCTGCTCGGTATTCTGAAGGCGGGCGGAGCGTATGTCCCGCTTGATCCGGCCTATCCGAAGGAACGTCTGCGCTACATTATGGAGGAAGCACAAGTTCCGGTACTGATCTCTGAGGAGAGCTTGCGCGACCGACTTCCAGATTATGAGACACGTGTCGTCTTCTGCGATCGCGAGTGGGCATCCATTGCCGAGGAGAGCGATCAGCCTGTAGAGAGCGGCGTTGCGCCGGACAATCTGGCCTATGTCATCTATACATCCGGTTCTACTGGACGGCCGAAAGGCGTTATGATTGAACACCGCAACACCTCGGCTTTCCTGGCATGGTGTCGCGAGCAGTTCACTGCCGAAGAGTTGGCGGGTGTACTTGCGTCTACGTCTATTAATTTCGACTTGTCGATCTTCGAGCTGTTCCTGCCGCTTACATGCGGAGGCAAAGTTATTCTGGCAGAGAACGCGCTCTATTTGGCGGAGTTGCCGGCCAGGGAGGAAGTAACGCTTATTAATTCGGTGCCGTCGGCGATGGCGGAGTTGATTCGCATGCAAGCCGTTTCGGCTTCGGTGCGGACGGTCAACTTGGCAGGGGAGCCGCTGCCGTTCACGCTGGCCCAGCAAGTGTATGGCCTTGGAACGGTGCAGAAGCTGTATAACTTATACGGGCCATCCGAAGATACGACGTATTCAACATGGTGGCTCGTGGAGAAGGAGGCGGAGGAAGCACCGCCGATAGGACGGCCGATTGCCGGCAGCGCCTGCTATATATTGGACCGTTATTTACAGCCTGTTCCAATCGGAGTGACAGGCGAGCTGTACATTGCAGGCGCGGGATTAGCACGCGGATATTTGCAGCAGGAGGAGCTGACGAAGGAGCGATTCGTCCCGAATCCGTTCGCGGAAGACGGGGCGGCGCGGATGTACCGGACTGGCGATTTATGCCGATACCGCGAAGATGGCATCATTGAATATTTGGGCCGAATTGACGATCAAGTGAAGCTGCGCGGGTTCCGCATCGAGCTTGGCGAAGTGCAGACAGCCGTCAGCTTGCATCCAGAGGTGCGGGAAGCGGCCGTTATGGTACGGGAGGATGTGCGAGGGCAGAAGCGGCTCGTCGCTTACATGGTGCCGAAGGCGGAAGGAAGCGCACCGTCAGCGGAGGAACTGCGGGGGCAATTGAAGGAACGATTGCCGGATTACATGGTTCCTGCGGCATTTGTCGTGTTGGAAGCATTGCCGCTGACGCCGAATGGCAAAGTAGATCGCAAAGCGCTGCCAGCGCCGGAGTGGAACGGACAGAGCGGGGAAGGATATGTCGATCCGCGCAACCCGGTAGAAGAGACGCTGTGCAACATATGGGCAGAAATGCTTGGTGTAGAGCGAGTGGGCATTCATGACAACTTCTTCGAACTGGGCGGAGACTCGATTGTCAGCATTCAAATTATTTTCCGCTGCGCCCAAGCCGGGCTGAAGCTGACGCCGAAGGATTTATTCGATCATCAGACGATCGCTCTGCTGGCAGAAGCGGTTCGGACGGGCAGCGAACAAGGCCCAGTCGTTGGCGACATTCCGTTGACGCCGATGCAGCATTGGTTCTTCGAGCTGCCGATGACGAATCCGCATCACGCGAACCAGTCCAGACTGCTGACATTGCCCGAGTCGGTTGATGTATCGGCGCTGACACAAGCAATCCGAAGCATCATTGTTCATCACGATGCATTGCGACTTCGATTTACGATAACGAATGGCATTGTGGAGCAAAGAAGCGAAGCAGAGCCGGATGAGCATACTTTGGAGTTCATTGATCTGTTCGATCTGCCTGTGGCTGCACAGAAGGATGCCATCAAGCGGGAGACAGAACGGCTGCAGCGCAGTATGAATGTAACCGAAGGGCCGATAGTTCGCGCAGCGCTGTTCGACCTAGGGCCGGGCATTCCTGCCAGACTGTTCATTGCCATTCATCAATTGGCAGTGGACCATAGCTCGTGGAACATTCTGTTGCAAGATTTGCAGACGGCTTATGAACAATTGTGCAAGGGAGAACCTGTAATACTGCCGTTGAAGACAGCTTCGTTCAAATCATGGTCTGAGCAGTTGCAAGCGCAAGCTCATTCGGATAACGCGACATCCGAGCTGGCTTTCTGGATGAACATGGTTGAGGGAGAGGTTCCGGAGCTTCCGGTTGATCGGCACGTTGATAAAGACGTGATGGCCGATGTGGCCACGATGGGAATGAGCAGCGTACTGACCCTTTCCCTTACCGAGCAGGAGACGGCAGATCTATTGCAGCAAGCAACTGCGACGTTCCGCATCGAAGCACGGGAAATGCTGCTCGCTTCTTTTGCCGCAACTGTCTCATCATGGACGGCACAACGTTCGTTGTTCGTTGATGTGCAAGAACAGCGCATCCAAGACAACGTACAACTGGACTTGTCGCGAACCGTGGGCTGCTTCAGTTCGCAATTCCCATTGCGTCTGGAGTTAGGAGAAAGCCAAGCTGTACAGGAGGTCATGACCGCCGTCAAAGAACAGCTGCGGCGAGTTCCCGACCATGGAATCGGTTACGGACTGCTAAGATATGTAAGTCCGGATCGGGAGATTGTAAGGCAGCTGAGTGAGAAAGCGAGACCGTCAATTCGCTTCACTTATGTCAATCCGGCAGATCAGACAGGGCGCTCCGAATATTTCGGACTTGCACAGGACCGCGTCGGTGCCGATTGGTCAGAGCATACGCAGCTCGATGTTGTTCTCCATGCGACCTGCTATGTTGAGAATGAGCGGCTTCACGTGGAATGGCGCTATAACACGCATCTGTACGAGAGAGCAACGATTGAACGGCTGATTGCCGGGTTTACAGATGCACTTCGCACGATTATTTTACAGAGCCAAGAAGCTTCTGTAGAAGCATACTCGGCCGTTGATTTTGCCGAATTTGGTTGGGATCAATCCGAACTGGACGGCTTCCTTGATGCGATCAAGAAGCATTCCGGCTCCTGACAGCACAAGACATTCACCAGGCATTCTGATTCGGAAGGATTGTGCATATACAATGAGCCTTAATCACATTGAAGATTTTTTTCCGCTTTCCCCTATGCAGCAAGGGATGTTATTCCATAGTTTGTATGCGCCCGAATCTGGCGTGTGCGTCATCCAGTCCTCCTTGAATTTCAAGGGGGAACTGGACCCGTCCGCTTGGAACCAGGCATGGGTACACATTGTACAGCGACATGCCATTTTGCGTGCTTCGTTCATTAGTGATGATGTGAAAGAGCCGATTCAGGTCGTGAACCGTGACGTTACGCTGTCGCAGGAACTTCTCGATTGGCGGTCTGTTCCGGAGCAGGAGCAGCCGCTCCGTCTCGAAGCGTATTTGCAAGCAGACAGAAGCAGAGGATTCGTGTTAAGCGAACCTCCGCTTCTGCGGCTCGCATTAATTCAGATGGCGGAACAGCGCTACACGTTCGTTATTACGATTCATCATCTGCTCGTAGACGGATGGAGCCTCGGAATTCTGTTCCGCGAAGTATTTACCCAGTATGAATGCTTCCGCGCTGGAACAGAAGCTATGTTCGATGCTTCGCGGCCGTATCGGGATCATATCGCTTGGTTGAAGAAGCAGGATATGTCGAAGGTAGAAGCATTCTGGCGCGATAATCTGCGAGGGTACGCAAGCCCGACGCCGATTGCGATTGGCCGCACTCCGGCAGCAGCAGAGCAGCAGAGCGACGAGCGGTCGATTACACTGCCAGCGAATATTACTGCGGAACTGCAAGCATTTTCTCGGCGTAATCGAATGACGCTTAATACGCTCTTGCAAGGTGCATGGGCGATTGTGCTGAGCCGGAACAGTGGTGAAGAGGATGTCGTCTTCGGTTCTGTCGTCTCTGGACGTCCTCACGACTTGCCGAGGGCAGAATCCATTGTCGGCTTGTTCATCAATACGCTGCCTGTTCGTGTCCAGGTGCCAGGTCCTGCTTCCGTTGTTGACTGGTTCCGCGAATTTCAGGCTTATCAGACGCAATTGCGGCAGTACGAGCATAGTCCGCTATTGCAGGTGCAGAATTGGAGCGAACTGCCAAAGGGTCAGCGCTTATTCGACAGTATCGTCGTATTCGAGAATTACCCGATCGACGGCACCGTTATTGAACAGTACGGGAAATTGAAACTGGAAGCGGTGCAGAGCTTTGAGCAGACCGGCTATCCATTGACCATTGTCGCTTTGCCGGGACCTACTTTTGAAATTCAGATGTTGTATGCATGCGATCGATTCACGGGAGATGCTATAGAGCGATTGCTGGAGCAGTTGAAGACGGTGCTAACTAGTATCGTCCACTATTCAGAGCGCACACTTGCTGATCTGCCGTCATTGCCTGAGGCGGAGTGCCAAAAGCTGCTTCATGAATGGAATGATACCGCCCTTTCGCTGGCTCTCACGATTCCCGTTCATCAAGGAATGGCACGGAAAGCGCAAGAAAAGCCCGACCAGATTGCCGTATCGTGTGCGGACGCATCTATCACCTACCGGGAGTTGGATGAACGTTCCAATCAGTTGGCGCGCTTCCTGCAACAAGTCGGGATAGGAAAAGGATCGCTTGTTGGCATTTGTGTCGAGCGTTCGATTGAACTGATTATCGGGCTGCTTGGCATTCTGAAGGCGGGCGGAGCTTACGTTCCACTTGATCCTGAATATCCGAAAGAGCGGCTACAATTCATTCTGGAAGATACAGAAGTGCAGGTATTAATTACTCAGCAGCGGCTTCAAGATCGACTGCCTCACCACCGTGCCCGAACGATTCTTCTTGATGCAGAATGGGAACAGCTCGAACAGTATGCTTCACAAGCCTTCATTTGTGAAGCAGATCTCGACGACGTGGCATATGTCATCTACACGTCGGGCTCAACAGGAAGACCGAAGGGTGTAGAGATTACACATAACGCCTTGCTCAATTTAGTGAATTGGCATCAACAAGCGTATGAAGTAACGGACGCCGATCGCGCCACTTTGCTTGCTGGTACCGCCTTCGACGCTTCGGTGTGGGAAATCTGGCCGTATGTAACGGCAGGTGCAAGCCTCTTCATTCCGGACGAAGACACGAGGCTCATACCTGAACAATTGCGAGACTGGATTGCCGAGCATCGAATCACAATAAGCTTTATGCCTACACCGATCGGTGAACGGATGCTTGGCTTGGAGTGGCCGCAGCATATATCGTTGCGCGTGATGCTGGTCGGCGGCGATAAGCTTCACCGCTATCCGGTGCAGCAGCTGCCGTTCCAATTATTCAATAACTACGGACCCACGGAGAATACGGTTGTGTCGACAAGCGGCTTCGTACCTGTCCGCACAGACAGCGAAGAAGCGCCAACGATCGGGCGGCCGATTGCCAATACGCAAGCGTTTATATTGGATCGGCATCTGCAAGTTGTCCCTGTGGGCGCTGTCGGGGAGTTGTATGTGGCTGGAAAAAGTCTAGCCCGAGGTTATTGGAGGCAGCCTGAATTGACTGCCGAGCGGTTCATTCGCAATCCGTTCGAGACATCGCCCGATGATCGGATGTACGCAACGGGAGATTTATGCCGCTACCGGGCAGACGGTGAAATTGAATATATCGGCCGCAAGGACGATCAAGTGAAAATACGCGGCTTCCGCATTGAACTGGGCGAGGTGGAGACCGTTCTTGCCTTGCACCCTGCTGTTAGCGAAGCATTGGCCATTGTGCGTCACACCTCTGCCGGTGATCCGCGATTAGTTGTCTATGTTACACTGGCAGCTTCGAATACGATGGCGGTGCTGGCGTCCGAATTGCGGCAATATGTGAAGGAACGGTTGCCGGATTACATGGTACCGGCCTCGTTCATGATTCTCGATGCGTTCCCGCTCACTCCGAACGGCAAGGTCGATCGCAAGGCGCTGCCGGAACCGGATCTGACGCTGGAATCCGAGATCTATGTGGCTCCGCGTTCCGAAACGGAACAACAATTCGCTCAGATCTGGTCGGATGTGCTCGGAATCGAGCCAATAGGCATTCATGATAATTATTTTAGCTTGGGCGGCGATTCGATTCTTAGCATACAAATTGTGAGCCGTGCCAAAAAACAAGGTCTTCACATTACGCCGAAGCAGCTCTTCGCACATCCAACGATCGCGGAGCTGGCACAAGCAGCAGTTAAAGCTCCGACAGCGGCAGCCGCTCAAGGAATCGTAGAGGGGGCAGTAACCCTTACACCGATTCAGCGCTGGTTCTTCGAGCAAGAGCTTATGGCTCCGCTGCACTTCAATCAAGGCATGGTGCTGACCGTCAATCCGAAGGTAAGTCCAGACGCGCTGCGGGAAGCAATCGGTCATCTGGTTGCACATCATGACGCGCTGCGTCTGCAATTTACGAAGAACGAAGACGGATGGGTGCAGCATAATGCGGGAATCTCGGGTCAGATCCCGTTCTCCATTATAGATCTGTCCCATGTGGCGCAAGGCCAGCAGGCGGCAGCGCTTGAACGGGCAGCGAATGTCGCGCAGCGCAGCATTCAACTGGACGAAGGTAATCTGCTCAAGTCTATTTATTTCCAGCTTGGTGAAGGCATTCCAGGTCGACTGCTGCTTATTATTCATCATTTAGGGGTAGATGGCGTATCCTGGCGCATTCTGCTGGAAGATTTGCATACCGTGTGCGAGCAACTGCTCAGCAATGAATCGGTAGAACTTCCAGACAAAACAACTTCCTTCCAGGAATGGGCCGAGAAGTTAACCCATTACGCGCACTCTGAAGAAGTGCGAGCGGATGCGGCCTACTGGTTCGGGGAACGCAACAAGTATGAACCATCGTTCCCGGTAGATCGAGTGGAAGGACCAAGTACGGTAGCCGCTGCCGAACAGACGATTCGTATGCTGTCTGCAGAAGAGACGCGGCAATTGCTGCAAGATGTGCCTGCAGCCTACCGGACGCAAATTAACGATGTGCTGTTGACAGCATTGGCGCGTACGATGGCATGGTGGTCAGGGGAGCGCAAGCTTCTGCTCCATTTGGAAGGGCATGGAAGGGAAGAGGTGATGGAAGGTGTCGACTTATCGAGAACAGTAGGTTGGTTCACCTCAATGTATCCTTTGCTGCTTGAGCTTTCGGATCAAGATGAAGTCAGTGAGCAGCTTAAATCTATGAAAGAACAGCTTCGCGCTGTACCAAGCCGCGGCTTGACCTATGGGCTGCTGCGCTATGTGGCTCAACTCCCGATGAGCGGGCAGTTCCCGTCGCCTAAACTCAGTTTCAATTATTTGGGCCAATTCGATCAGACGTTGGGAACGAGCGGAGATTCTCTGTTCAGTGGTGCTGTGGAATCTATGGGCGCCGAGGTTGATCCGTCGTCCGTCCGTCAGCATCTGCTTGATCTATCCGGGATGATCGTGGGTGGCTCGCTCCATTTGGCATGGACGTACAGCAGAAATAACTATAATTCGATTACTATTGAGCAGCTTGCGGATCGTTATATGGAAGAACTGTCCGTAATAATGGCCCATTGTCAGAAGCCTGATGCTGTAGGCGTGACACCGTCAGACTTCCCGCTCGCCAAGGTGACGCAGCAGCAACTGGATCAAGTCTATGCCCATAACCAGACGATGCAAGATATATTCCCGCTCACGCCTATGCAGGAAGGAATGTTGTTCCATTCGTTGGAGGCACCGGAAGCGAGTATGTATTGCGAGCAGAGCGTGTTCACCCTTCAAGGCTCATTTGAAGTACAACCATTCACTCAGGCTTGGCAGCAAGTGATGGCTCGGCATGCGATATTGCGTACCTCTGTGGTGTGGGAAGGCTTGGAACGTCCGCATCTCGTACTGTATGACGAGGTACCTGTGAACGTGGAAATTTTGGATTATCGCTTGCTTCCGGCGAAGGAGCGCATGGAGATGCTTCAGAGCTTGCTCGTGGAGGATCGCCGCCGAGGCTTTGATTTCACAAAGCCGCCGCTTATGCGCTTCACCATTGTGCGACTTGAGGACAATGTGAATCAGTTTATATGGACATTCCATCATTTATTGTTGGACGGGTGGAGTGTGCCGCTCGTCATTCGCGAATTTTTCCTCTTGTATGAGGCGCATGCGGAAGGGACAACAGTGAGTCTCCATCAGGTACCTTCGTATCGCGACTATATTGCATGGCTGGACAAGCAAGACCAGCAGGCGGCAGAAGGATTTTGGAAGAGCTATTTGCTAGGAATGGAGAGCCCTACTTCCATTATGGGGGCTACGGCTGCGGACCGCGAAGAAGCACAGTATGACGAAATTATGGTCGGGCTTGGCACCGCATTGACGAGTGAACTGGATTCTTTTGCGCGCAGTCAGCAGCTTACGCTAAGTACGTTAATTCAAGGTGCGTGGTCACTTTTGCTCAGCCGTTACAGCGGAGAATCAGACGTCATGTTCGGAACGACAGTTGCTGGCAGACCGGCAAGTCTGGATGCGGTTGAGACGATGGTCGGCTTGTTCATTAATACGCTCCCTGTTCGCGTACACATAGAGCCGCACAAGCAAGTATTGCAATGGTTGCATGAATTGCAAGAAGTGCAGACTGACATGAGGCAGTACGAATATGCTTCGCTAGCCCAAGTCCATAGCTGGAGTGAGGTGCCGCGCGGTACGCCGCTGTTCGAAAGTCTCGTTGTCTATGAGAACTATCCGGTGCTGAAGGCCTCGTCGGAAGCAGCAGCAACGACAGCCGAACTGGAGACGGAGTCAGCCGAGAAGTTGGAACTGCTCGAAATTCGGGCGTATGAACGGACGAACTATCCGATTACGGTAACGGTCATCCCCGGTCATGAGCTGGAGCTGCGCGTCGGTTATGATGCTCATCGTTATAGCGAAGCAACGATGAGGCAGATAACGGTGCACTTGGAGCGAATCTTGGCAGGAATAATGCAGCAATCTCAGGGCAGCATTCGTCAAGTTCCGATGCTGATCAAAGACGAGGAGCGACTTCTGCTTCAAGACTGGAACAATACGGCTGGCAGTTACCCGCGCGATAAGACGGTGCATGAGCTTTTCGACCAGCAAGCGGCACGCACCCCTGATGCTATCGCGCTTATCTTCGGGTCAGAGCAGCTCACTTATCGAGAGCTGCAAGCGAGAGCGAATCAAATTGCCCGGTATTTGCACAAGCTCGGGGTCGGACCTGACGTCCCTGTCGGGATCGCGATGGAACGCTCATTCGATGCGATTGCCGGCTTGCTCGGAATTTTGAAGGCTGGGGGGGCATACGTTCCTCTTGACCCGGATTACCCGACAGAACGGCTTACGTTCATGATGGAGGAGACGAACGTATCGCTGTTGCTCACACAGGAGCGATTGCAGAATAAGCTGCCCGTGACAGCGGCTAAGGTTATTTTGCTCGATCAGCAATGGGAGATTGCCGAGCTATCGACGGAGGCGCCTGAGTCGTCAAGCAGCGCGGAACATTTAGCTTATGTCATCTATACTTCCGGCTCAACCGGACGTCCAAAAGGGGTATCCATACCGCATCGCGGAATCGTTCGGCTTGTGAAAGGGCTTGACTTTGCCCGGTTCGGTCATGGCGAGGTGATGCTGCAATTTGCCCCTATCTCCTTCGACGCCTCTACGTTCGAAGTGTGGGGAAGCTTGTTGAATGGCGGTACATTGGCGATTATGCCGCCAGGGCTGCCGTCCGTGCAAGAGCTTGGCGATTATATGCAGACATGCAAGGTGACCGTCGCTTGGCTGACAGCACCGCTCTTTCACACGATGGTGGAAGAGAACTTGGACGGACTGCGGCAATTGAAACAGCTATGGGCAGGCGGGGATGCATTAAGCATGGTGCATGTGCAGAAGGCGTTGGCATTGGACGGATTGGAGTTAATTAACGGATATGGTCCTACGGAAAATACGACGTTTACATGCTGTTACAGGTTCCCGCAGGAAATAGACTCTATCATTCCGATCGGCAGACCAATCACAGGCACGACATGCTACATTTTGGATGAAAACAAAAATATGGTTCCGATAGGGATGCCTGGCGAACTTTACGTCGGGGGGGATGGACTTGCGCACGGTTACTTGCAACAGCCTGAGTTAACGGCGGAGAAATTCGTAGACAATCCTTTTGTGCCTGGGGAACGTTTGTATCGGACAGGAGACCTAGTTCGGTATATGCCGGATGGAAATATCGAGTTTCTCGGACGTTTCGATCATCAAGTCAAAATACGGGGCTTCCGAATTGAGCCAGGGGAGATCGAGAACGAAATCAGTTCCCATCCGGATGTAAGCCAATCCGTCGTCATCGCCCAAGCGAATGGTTTCAAAGAGAAGCGACTGGTGGCGTATGCGGTGCAAGCTCATGCAGGCGGCCAATTGATTGGAGACATATTGCGCGCTTACCTCAAGGAGCGGGTGCCGGACTACATGGTTCCATCTATCATTATAGTGTTGGATGAACTGCCTCTGCTTCCGAGCGGGAAGGTGAACCGCAACGCATTGCCTGCACCTGAATTTATCTCATCTCAAGGTTATGTAGCACCTACAGAGGAAGCGGAACGAATTTTGGCGGAAATATGGTCGAACGTGCTCGGTGTAGAGCAAGTTGGCATTCATGATAACTTTTTTGAACTGGGTGGGGATTCCATCCTAAGCATTCAGATTGTCGCAAGGGCTTCGCAAGCAGGCTTGAAGTTGACACCGAAGCAACTGTTCCAGTATCAGACGATTACGGAACTTGTGACCATCGTGGAATCAACGACAACGGTTCAAGCGGAGCAGGGATTGGTACAAGGGGCACTGCCGCTCACTCCCGTGCAGCGCTGGTTTTTTGAATTGCCGCTCGTGAACCGTGATCATTGGAATCAATCGTTTATGCTGCAGCTGCATTCGCAATCGGTAAGACCACATATCGTGAAGCAAATGATCGAACATCTTATCAATCATCATGATGCGCTGCGCATGCGATTCAATGGGAGCGAACAAGACTGGACACAATTCCATGGAGATCTGACCGAAGTGCCGTTTGCACATTTCGATCTCTCCCAAGTTGAGGAGAACGAACAGTCTGTCAAAATTGAAGAGATTGCCTCCAGCCTCCAAGCCAGCTTGAGCTTGTCCGACGGTATTATGATACGCGCTGCCTTGTTCGAGTTGGGTGGAGATCGGCCAGCACGTCTATTCCTTGTTATTCATCATCTGGTCGTAGACGGTGTATCTTGGCGTATCCTGCTGGAAGACGCCGAGCGGATATACAACCAGCTAGCCGAAGGACATCCGGTGGAGCTTCCAGCCAAAACTACTTCATTCCGGCAATGGGCACATTTGCTTGATGAAGAAGCGGCCAAGGGAGCTTGCAGACAGCAGCTCGAGTATTGGGAGAACATGGCGATGGCTTGGGTGCCGCGGCTTCCGCTTGATTATCCAGCCAGCGATGACGAGATTCCGGCGCTGAATACGCTTGAGTCATCCGAAGTCATCAGCATTCAGCTTGATACGGAGAGCACGCTCAGATTGTTGCAGGATGTCCCGGCTGTCTACCGGACCCGCATTGATGAAGTATTGCTGACCGCACTTCTTGCTTCTATGGAACGTTGGACAGGCAGCAGCACCTTGCTCATTCACCTAGAAGGGCATGGGCGTGAAGATATCGTGCAGGGGGCGGATCTGTCTCGTACGGTAGGCTGGTTTACCTCCATTTATCCGGTATTGCTTGACGGCGGTTTTGATACGGAGCCTGTGTCCCGGCTGCTTACCGTCAAAGAGCAATTGCGGGCAATACCGGATCGGGGAGTCAGTTACGGAATTTTACGATATATGGATCAAGGGGATTTAGGAAATTCGCTAGCGCAGTTCCCGGCGGTAGAGGTGAGCTACAACTACTTGGGTCAGATGTCATCTATGTATCAGCAGGACGGCTTATTCCAGCCGGCTCCGGAGTCGGGCGGCATGACGCAGGAACCGTCCAACTCGCGCCAGCATCTCATTGATGTGGCTGGAATGGTAGTCAACAACCAACTGCAAATGATGATTACGTATAGCACTAATTTGCATCATAAGAGCACGATTGAGCAGGTAGCGGACGACTTTGCCGAGACGCTGCACGCCATCATCGCGAATTGCAATCATTCCGCAGCGGATACGTTCACGCCTTCTGATTTCCCTGAAGCGGGACTGAGCCAGAAAGAGTTGGACTTGATCATGAAAAAAATGCATGGCGGGAGGAACAGCTAAACGATGACTGCGAACATTAAAGATATATACGCGCTTTCCCCTACCCAGCGGGGGATGCTCTTTCATACGCTTTATTCCCCTGACTCTGGGGTCTATGTTGTGTCCTATAGCTGCATGTTTCAAGGTGCAATGGACTTCGCCCTGTTCGAGAAGGCGTGGAACAAAGTCATTGAGCGTCATGACATTTTGCGGACAGGCTTTGTATGGGAGGATATCGAGAAGCCTGTGCAAGTCGTCTATGATCAGCTTCCGGTATCGGTAGAACAATACGATTGGCGGGACCTGACAGAAGACCAGCAGCAGGAACAGTTCAATGCCTATTTTCGCGAAAATCGCAGCAAAGGATTTCATTTGTCCGAAGCGCCGCTGCTGCGTCTGGCACTCATCCAACTACAAGATAATAGCTATCAGTTCGTCTGGTTATTCCACCACATTCTATTGGACGGATGGAGCATCTCCATCGTAATGGGGGAAGTGTTCGCGTTCTATGGAGCGTTCATAAAAGGGAAAAACTTGCGTCTTCCCGGCGTCCGTCCTTATCGCGATTATATTGCATGGAATCAGAAGCAAGATGTGCAGCAAGCTGAGCAATTCTGGCGGAATCTGTTGCAGGGGGTCGGCGCGCCGACTTCCCTGCCTCCAAGCCGCAATAAGGGGGACAGTGGTTACGAAGAAGTAGGCACTGCGCTGTCTGTTCAAGTGACGAATGAACTGCGCAATTTGGCGCGTCAGCACCAATTGACGCTCAATACGTTCGTACAGGGAGCATGGGGGCTGCTGCTGTCCCGATATACAAGAGAACAGGACGTTATTTTCGGAGCTACCGTCTCAGGTCGTCCCGCTAATCTTCCTGGCGTTGAATCTATGGTCGGCTTGTTCATTAACACGCTTCCTGTCCGAGTTAACGCAGCTCCGCAGATGGACGTCATTACTTATTTAAAACAACTGCAAGAGCTGCAGGCGAGCATCCGGGATTACGAATATTGTCCGCTGTCCGACGTGCAAGCGTGGAGTGAAATTGCACGTGGTCACTCGCTCTTCGAAAGCATTGTCGTATTTGAGAACTATCCAATCCAGCAGACGAAAGAAGAAGAACGCGGACTTTTGGACATGATTACGAGCATTCACTCCGAAGAGCAGACGAATTATCCGATCACGATAAGTGTAGTTCCTGGGGATTTTTTGGAATTATCCATTTCATATGATCGCAGTAAATTCGACAAGGACATGATTCAGCAGATTATAACTAATTTACATACCGTGCTTGAAGCGATCGCCGCTTCACCCACGCAGACGTTGGCATCCATTCCTACACTTACGCCTGAGGAACGTGAGCATGTGCTTGCCATTTCTGCGGGCGAAGTCGTCAATTATGACGCAGTCGGCTGCGTTCACCAGCTTGTGCAGGCACAAGCGGTGCGTACTCCTGATGCAGTTGCTCTCATAAGCGGCTCTGTGTCGATGACTTACAGGGAATTAGATTGCCAAGCCAACCAAGTAGCAGCTTATTTGCGCCAATTGGGGGCAGGTCCTGGCAAGCTGGTTGGTCTGTTCTGCGACCGCTCGATAGATTTGGCGTTAGCGCTTCTGGGCGTATTGAAGGCGGGAGCCGCTTATGTGCCGATAGATCCAGCATATCCGCAGGAACGCATTGCTTATATGATCCACGACGCGCAGATGTCATTCCTGTTAACCAAGGCGGATCTCGCTTCGCAATTGCCAGCTCATGATGCCGCAGTCATCTGTCTCGATGCGGATCGCGAAGCCATTTTCGCTCAACCCGCCGATGAATTGGAAGTCGAAGCGACAGGGGAACTCTCGGCTTATGTCATTTATACATCCGGTTCAACGGGAGCGCCGAAAGGCGTAGTCATTCCGCATCGAGCGATGCGGAATCATAATCTTAGTGCAGCAGCGCATTTTGAGTTGACAGCGGCTGATCGCGTGCTGCAATTCGCAACGATTAGCTTCGATGCGGCTGTCGAAGAGTTTTTCCCGACATGGATTCGTGGAGCGGCTCTTGTTATGATGCCGGACAGACTGATGAGCCCGGCCGAATGCTGCCATCTGGCGGAGCAGCATCATATAACTGTGCTTAACTTGCCGACAGCATATTGGCATGAATGGGTCAACGAGATGGTGGACGGAACGATCTCGATGCCGGCAACTGTACGTGCCGTCATTGTCGGCGGTGAACGTCCGTCACCGGAGCGGTTCGCGCAGTGGCGGCGAATGACGGGCCATCAAGTGGCATGGTACAACACGTATGGACCAACCGAAGCAACGGTGAGCTGCACCGTGTTCCGTGCGCCAGATGCAGGCCCGGACGACGAACCTATCTACGAAGAGATTCCGATCGGCCGTCCAATCGCCAATACGTATATTTACATTCTGGACGAGAACAAGGAACTGACGCCGATTGGCGTGCCCGGCGAGATGTACATTGGTGGGGCAGGATTGGCTCAAGGATACCTTCATCGGCTGGAATTGACCGCGGAGCGGTTCGTTGCGAGCCCATTCCAAGAAGGAGAGCGACTGTATCGAACCGGGGATATCGGCCGTTATTTGCATGATGGACAGCTTGAATATTTGGGACGGGTTGATTTTCAAGTAAAAATCCGTGGGTTCCGCATTGAGCTGGAGGAGATTGAAATTGCACTGCTGCGACATCCGAAGGTACGCAATGCGGTAACGATTGCTCGTGCAGACAAGCGTGGAGACAATCGACTGGTCGCGTATGTGGTGTCGCGGGAAGAGGAGACCATTTCCGATGGTGAGCTGCGCCACTATCTCGTGGAACGTCTGCCTGCTTATATGGTGCCGGCCGTCATTCTTACATTGCCTGAACTTCCGCTCACTCCGAGCGGCAAGGTGGACCGCAAAGCACTGCCGACGCCAGACTTCTCTCAACTAGGAAGAGAACAGGAGTATGTGAGGCCGCGTAATGTCATTGAGGAGAGCCTCTGCCGTGTATGGTCGGAAGTCCTTGGGGTTGATCATGTCGGTATTTATGATAACTTTTTTGAACTTGGCGGCGATTCCATTCTGTCCATTCAAGTGGTGTCCAGAGCAGCTCAAGCAGGACTTTCGCTGTCACCACGACACATCTTCGAGCATCGTACCATCTCAGAACTGTCTGGCGTTGTGAAATCAGCGGTGGTCTCCGTAAACGAGCAAGGTGTGGTTACGGGTCCGGTTCCGCTGACGCCGATTCAACATTGGTTTTTGGAACAGGAGATTACGAACCGCCATCACTGGAATCAAGCGATGTTCCTGACGATCGAACAGCCGGTGCATGCAGATGCAATGGAACAAGCGATAGCGCGGCTGATCGAGCATCATGACGCCTTGCGCATGAACTATACACTGAAGAATTCGACATGGACACAGCACAATGGTGATCAACTCGAGAAAATACCGTTCGAACGCGTAGATTTGTCGCATGTGCCGCAAGACGAGCAGCGGGCAGTACTTGAATACAAAGCGGAGGAATATCACCAAAGTCTGAGCTTGAACGGGTCGCTTATGAGAGCAGTCTTGTTCGATCTTGGGCGCCACGAACGTGCCCGATTGCTCATTGCGATTCATCATCTGGTCGTTGATGGTATATCCTGGCGAATATTGCTGGAGGATTTGCAATCTGCCTACGAAGCGCTCGTACGAGGTGATCAGGCTGTGCTTCCGCCGAAGACAACCTCGTTCAAGCAGTGGGCCGAGGGGCTTGTCAGCTACGTACAATCAGGTGCGCTTTTACAAGAAGTGGACTACTGGGTAAAGTCGTCTCCTGTGCAAGTGGCTGCCCTACCGACCGATTACGAACTAGGCTCGCGAACAGACAAGCTGATGAATACCGAAGCTTCCACAACAACCGTGGCGGTTGAGCTAAGTGAAGCGGAGACACATGCTTTGCTGAGGGAAGTGCCAAGTGCATACCGTACACAGATTAATGATGTATTAGTAACCGCGCTCGCTCAAACGATAGCGGATTGGACCAAATCAGGAACAGTCGCTATTGATATGGAAGGGCACGGCAGAGAAGAATTAATGGACGGCATTGACCTGTCGCGGACCGTCGGTTGGTTCACTTCTGTATATCCGGTCTACCTTGATATGGATCGTACAGCGGCAACTCGGCTTGGAGATGCCATTATGCGTGTGAAGGAACGACTCGCCGCTATTCCGAACAACGGTATCGGGTACGGATTATTGCGATATTTGGGTGATGAGGCGAACAGAGGGCCGCTGCGCAATCTGCCGCAGGCGACAATCAGCTTCAACTATTTGGGGCAGATGAATCAACAAAAGTCTGGGGATGGCGAGGGCATCTTCGGCTTCGCCGCCGAAGCATCGGGTTCCGTATTACATGAAGCGAACAAAAGGGCATACCTGCTCGATATTAATGCCATGATTGTTGGCGGCAAGCTGCATATGACGTGGGCATACAGCAGCGACTTATATAAGAGCGAGACGATTGAGAAGCTGGCAGGAGAGTACGTTGCTGCGCTGCGTGCTCTAATCGCTCACTGCCTGTCAGCCGAAGCAGGGCGCTGCACACCTTCCGACTTCCCATTGGCGGCCTTGACCCAGGAGCAGCTGGATGAGCAGCTTGCCAACTATCGTCAGACTGAAGATGTATATTTGATTTCGCCAATGCAGGAAGGAATGCTATTTCACACGGTATACTCTCCTGGCTCGCAGCAATACTTCGAGCAGTCGAGCTTTGCTCTGCAAGGGAAGCTGAACGATGCCGCATTCGAACAGGCTTGGCAGACAGTGCTCGATCGGCACTCAATCTTACGTACCGGATTTATTTGGAACGGAGTAGACAAGCCTCACCAGTTCGTTCTCCGCTCGCCCCAAGTGCCGTTCGAGCGGCAGGATTGGCAAGGGTTGGGAGAAGAAGAGCAAGCAATACAGTGGGAAAAGTTCCTTGAACAGGATCGCGAACGGTTATTCGACCTTGCAGCACCACCACTCATCCGGCTTACGCTCATCCGATTAGGTGCCGAACAGTACA
Source organism: Paenibacillus sp. MER TA 81-3 (assembly GCF_023713585.1). Lineage (NCBI taxonomy): Bacteria > Bacillati > Bacillota > Bacilli > Caryophanales > Paenibacillaceae > Paenibacillus > Paenibacillus sp. MER TA 81-3. The sequence goes on along the minus strand of NZ_JAMAWB010000003.1, from coordinate 235,290 downwards.
AGTTCGTATGGAGCTTCCACCATATTTTGTTAGATGGTTGGAGTGTGCCTACACTGCTTGGAGAAGTTCTGTCCAGCTATTATTCGCTCGTTCAAGGGAAGGAGATTCAGTTGAATCCCATCTCATCGTCCTACCGGGATTATATTGCATGGCTGCAAAGGCAAGACATGCAAGCAGCGGAATCTTATTGGCGGGAACAGCTCCGCGGCTTCACGGCTCCGACAGCCCTTCCGCTCGAACGTCGCAAAGGTGAACAGAAGGAGATGGGCGAAGCAAGTGTGTCTTATACGCTGGATGCGAAGGCTGCAGCACGATTGCAAGCGATGGCGCGTCACTATGAGTTGACGCTAAGCACCTTAATTCAGGGCGCTTGGGCGATATTGCTCAGTCGCTACGCGAACGAAGAAGATGTGCTGTTCGGCACTACGGTAGCCGGACGGCCGACGGAATTGCCAGACTTCGAGTCTATGGTCGGATTGTTCATCAACTCGCTGCCTGTGCGTGTCGCGGTCAACGAAGATCAATCTGTTCAGCAGTGGTTGAAACAGTTGAACAAGCAGATGGTGGACATTCGCCAATTCGAGTACAGCCCACTTGTCCAAGTACAAGGCTGGAGCGATGTGCCGAACGGCACACCGTTGTTCGACAGTCTCGTCGTATTCCAGAACTATCCGGTACAAGATGTGCTGGAGCAAGATAATCCGGATGCGCTGCAGTTGCACAGCTTCCGAACGTTCGAACAGACGAACTTCCCGGTCACATTGGTCGCGATCCCTGGCGAAGAACTGTTGCTGCAAGCGTTGTTCGATCCGAAGCTGTACACGTCAACCAGCGTCGAGCGGATGCTGCGGCATCTGGGAACGCTGCTGCAAGAAATGGCGAATCGACCTGCACAAAAAATCGGGAATCTACAGCTTCTCTCCGAGCAGGAACGCACGCGGACGCTGATGGAGTGGAACAGTACACAAGCAGCATTCCCGCTTGATCGAAGCGTTGGGGAATGGTTTGCAGAGCAAGCGCGACTAGAGCCGGACGCAGTGGCGATCGTATTCGGGGAGCAGTCTGTCACTTACGGCGAATTGAACCGCATGGCCGAACGATTGGCGCGCAGCTTGATTCGGTCTGATGTCGCAAGCGGCGACATTGTGGCCATCTGCATGGAACGTTCCATTGAATCGGTGGCAGGTATGCTTGCAATCTGGAAGGCAGGCGGCGCTTATCTCCCGCTGGACTCCACTTATCCGCAGGAACGGATGGCGTATATGCTCTCCGAGGCGCAAGTGAAGGTGCTGATGACGCAAGAGCGGGTGCGTGACCAGTTGCCTGCATTCCAATGGCGTATCGTAGTCTGCGATCATGAGTTGCAAGCTGAAGTGACTGAAGCAGCCGAATCAACTGAGGAGCTGCAGCTTCCGGAAGCGGCTGGCGTAGATAAACTGGCTTACGTCATATTCACTTCGGGATCGACGGGTCAGCCAAAAGGCGTAGAGATCACCCATCGCAGCCTGCTGAATCTGATCGGGTGGCACCGCCAGACGTATGACGTACAAGCGGCAGATCGGGCGACAATGTTGGCCGGTGTGGCATTTGATGCTTCTGTCTGGGAGCTATGGCCTTATGTAACGGCGGGAGCCAGTATCTATATTGCCGATGAAGAGACGAGATTGAACCCGGTCGCATTGCGCGACTGGCTGCTCGCGAATGAGATTACGCTCTCCTTCATTCCGACGCCGCTCGCTGAACCGATGCTGACGTTGGAGTGGCCGGAGGGCTGCAAGCTGCGGGCCATTCTGACAGGCGGTGATCGACTGGCGCAATACCCTCCTGATACGCTGCCGTTCGCTCTATACAATCACTACGGCCCGTCGGAATCAACCGTTGTTGCGACGGCATGCCGGGTTCCTGCGCAGTCCGGCAAGTCATCGGCGGAGATCGCTCCATCCATCGGTCGCCCGATTGCCAATACGCGCGTGTATATACTGGATCGCAAGCTGCGTCCGCTTCCGCAAGGGGTGCCAGGCGAGATGTATATCGGCGGCGAAGGGCTGGCTCGCGGTTATACGAACCGTCCCGAACTGATGGCGGGGCGGTTCATTGATAGTCCATTCGTACGGGGAGAACGACTGTATCGAACAGGTGATCTCGCTAGGCATTTGCCAAGCGGTGATATTGAGTTTCTCGGACGCAATGACGATCAGGTGAAAATACGCGGCTATCGCATTGAGCTTGGCGAAATTCATGCGGTCATTGCGGAGCATGCAGCAGTACGAGAAGCTTCCGTCATCGTCCGAGAAGATCGTCCAGGTGACAAACGATTGGTTGCCTACCTCGTCTTGCATAAGACGCAACAGGTTGAGCAGCATGACGAAGCGGTGCAGTCCGTCCACAGCTACTTGCCAGAGCGGCTGCCTGAATATATGGTGCCGATCGCCTTCGTCACACTTGATGCGCTGCCGCTGACGCCTAATGGCAAAGTAGACCGCAAGCAACTGCCTGCGCCTGCATGGGATCAGATGCTGAATGTGAGCTCGTACGTCGCGCCGCGCAATGAGGTGGAACGCAGCTTGACATCCATTTGGGAAGACGTATTGGGTCTCGAGCAAGTCGGCATTTATGACAACTTCTTCGAGCTTGGCGGGGACTCGATATTGAGCATCCAGGTGATGTCCCGCGCAGCACGCGAAGGTATTCGCTTAACACCGAAGATGATATTCGGACATCCTACGGTAGCACAACTCGGTGAAGTCGCCGAATGGTCTGAGCGTACGGTGGCGGAACAGGGGCTCGTTACAGGACAAGCAGAGTTGACCCCGATTCAACAGTGGTTTTTTGAGCAGCCACTTGGGCATAGACACCATTGGAATCAAGCGATGCTGCTTACTGTGCAGCAGCCTGTCCACGTGCAAGCATTGGAGCAGACGATACAGACGCTCGTTGCCCATCATGATGGGCTGCGGATGCGCTTGGCGAAGGAAGAAGGAGGCTGGAGTCAGACCAACTTGGGCTTGGATGAAGCGATAATGCTCGCGACTGAAGATTTGTCGCAGCTCTCGGAATCGGCCCAGACCGAAGCAATTACTACAATTTCCGAAGCGGTGCAGCGCAGCTTGCACGTTGAACATGGTCCGCTTATGCGCGTGGTGCTGTTCGATCTTGGTGCTAATCAGCCGGCCCGATTGCTGCTTGTCATTCACCATCTGGTCATTGATGCGGTGTCGTGGCGCATTTTGCTGGAAGATATCGAAGAGGCATACGAGCAAGCACGTCAGGGCATTATGCCGAAGCTGCAACCGAAGACGACCTCCTTCCAGCAATGGAGCAAGCATCTGCAACAATATGCGAAATCGGAGAGCATGCGTAAGGAGGCCGCATATTGGCTCGCAATGGCGGAGCGTGACATCGCTTCGCTGCCTGTCGACTCCCGTCTGTCGGATGACGACAGAAGAGCGCTTAACACGGCAGATTCGTTCCGCACAGAAGCGGCTCTATTGACGGAAGAGGAGACCCGTGCACTGCTGCAACAAGTGCCTGCCGTATACCGAACGCAGATTAATGATGTATTGCTTACCGCTTTGATGCTGGCGATGCACCAATTTACAGGCCAATCCTCCATGTTGATTCATATGGAAGGGCACGGTAGAGAAGAGATTGCGAATGGCGTGGATGTATCACGCACCGTTGGCTGGTTCACATCCATATATCCTATATATTTAGAACTCGCTTCGGATACACCGCCTGGTGAAGCGCTCCGCTCCATTAAGGAACAGCTTCGTCAAGTACCAGATCGCGGATTAGGATATGGCGTACTTCGTTATCTATCTGAGGATGAACAGCTGACAGCCAAGCTGCAGTCGCTGCCTACACCGGAAATCAGCTTTAACTATTTGGGGCAATTCCAACAGCAGCAGAGGGAAGCTACAAGCATATTCGGAGTGGCTGTAGAGGATTACGGAGTCGTTCAGAATCCGACTGATCCGCTCGCGCATCTGCTTGATGTAGCGGGAGTCATTGCCGAAGGACAATTGCAATTGACCATGTCCTACAGCAGCAATCTATTCCGCGAAGAAGCGATGCATGCTCTGATGCAGCAGTTCGCGCAGTCGCTGCGTTCCTTAATCGCACATTGCCAATCAGCCGAAGCGGGCGGATTTACGCCTTCTGACTTCCCGCTTGCCCGTCTGTCGCAAGTGGAGATTGACCGCTATCTGGCCAATACAGAACAGATTGAGGATGCCTATGGATTAGCTCCGGCACAGGAGGGAATGTTGTTCCATTCCATCTATGCGCCATCATCTGGCGTCTACATTCAGCAGGTTAGCTTCACGATGCAAGGCAGATTGGATCGGCAGGCTTGGCAACAAGCATGGGAGATGCTGTGTGACCAGCATCCAATACTGCGGACAGCCTTCCTGTGGGAAGGAATGTCTGAGCCGCATCAAGTCGTCTATACCCGTGTCACTATACCGTTCACTGACCTCGACTGGAGAGGTTACGAGGCAGAGGAGCAAGCCGATCTAATTGCGGAATTTTTGCAAGAAGACAGGGTAAGAGGGTTCGCACTGGATGAAGCACCGCTTATGCGCATGGCGATGATCCGATTGTCCGACGATTGCTGCCAATTCATCTGGACGTTCCATCATCTTCTGCTTGACGGATGGAGCATTCCGATCATACTCGGCGAGTTGGCAACTATCTATCATGCGCGCTGCAGCAAGCAACCGATCGAGTTGACTGCTGGAAGACCATATCGCGACTATATCGCCTGGCTCCACAAGCAAGATGCACATGAAGCGGAGAAGTTCTGGATGGACAAGCTCAGAGGATTCACCGCGCCGACACAGTTGTCTGTAGAGCGCTCCCAGATCGCGGAGGCGCACGGCAACAAAGATGTTGAGCATCTGCTACCTCAGGAAGTGACTTGTCGCCTGCAGCAGTTGGCGCGGCAGCATAACGTTACTTTAAGTACAGTCGTTCAAGGCGCATGGGCCATCCTTCTGTACCGTTATTCAGGCGAAACGAATGTTGTGTTCGGTTCAACTGTCGCAGGCAGACCAGCAGACCTTCAAGGCGCAGAACATATGGTGGGATTGTTCATCAACACGCTGCCTGTACGCGTGCAAGTTGATCCAGAAGGATCGGTTGGAGACTGGCTGAGAAGATTGCAAGAGCAGTTGGTCGAGCAGCGCGAATATGAATACAGTCCGTTAGTGAAAATTCAAGGCTGGAGTGAAGTGCCTCGCGGGATGAGTTTATTCGAGTCGATTGTTGTGTTCGAAAATTATCCGGTCGAGCCGCCTGCTGAGCAAGCAGGAGAAGGCGTAGTCATTACGTCATCCGAGACGATCGACCAGACGAACTACCCATTGATGGTGGTGGCTGCTCCGGGCGATCAGTTCTCCTTGCGAATTGCATATGATACCGCTCGTTATGAGGACGATACGATCATTCGCATGATGGGTCACCTCACAACACTGTTAACCGGATTGGCGGAGGACTGGAGTCTTGCTGCGGTTCGTCTGCCGATGCTGACTGAAGCAGAACGCAGCACATTGCTCCCAGCGGAACCTGTCTGGACTCCACCTACGGACGAGCGCTGCATTCATGAATGGTTCGAGCAGCAAGCTGCATTAAGACCTGACAAGATTGCCGTTGTCTATGGGGAACATGCACTGACTTACGTTGGACTTAATGAGCAAGCGAACCGTCTGGCTCATTATCTGCGGAAGCGTGGAGCAGGCCCCGAAACGATGGTGGGTTTGTGTATGGAGCGTTCGCTGGACCTCGTGGTTTCCATTCTCGGCATTCTCAAGGCGGGAGCCGCTTACGTGCCGCTTGATCCGGTATACCCGACAGAACGTCTCAGCTTCATGCTCGAAGATTCTGAGACGCCGCTCCTGCTGACGCACGCGCAGTATCAAGATACATTGCCGACAGACGGAGTGAGCATCATCTGTCTGGATGCCATTCAGGATGAGCTTGCGCTGGAGGGCGGAGACAACTTGGGCAGAACGGCTGCTCCGGACAATCTTGCTTATGTCATTTATACGTCCGGGTCAACCGGCAAGCCGAAAGGGGTCACCGTCTGCCACCAGCATGTCGTGCGCTTGTTCACTTCAACAGAGGCTTGGTACGGCTTCCATGAACAGGATGTATGGACGTTATTCCATTCGTATGCTTTCGATTTCTCAGTCTGGGAAATGTGGGGAGCGTTGTTGTATGGCGGACGATTGGTTGTTGTTCCATACTACACGAGCCGTTCGAGCGAAGATTTTTATCGACTGCTTGTAGAGGAACAGGTAACGGTGCTGAACCAGACGCCGTCCGCGTTCCGCCAGTTGATTCGCGCAGAGGAGCGAATAGGTGCTGCGAACCTTGCGCTTCGTTATGTCATATTCGGCGGGGAGGCATTGGATCTGCCTGCACTCGGACCTTGGTTCGAGCGGCACGGAGACGAAAGCCCGGCCTTAGTTAACATGTATGGCATTACTGAGACGACGGTACATGTCACCTATCGCCCGATCACGATGCAGGATGTGCAGGAAGCAAGCGGCAGCCTGATAGGCAAGCCCATTCCCGACTTACAAATGTATGTGCTCGATTCCGCGCTGCAGCCCGTCCCTATCGGCGTACCAGGCGAAATGCATATTGCGGGTGCCGGGGTTACGCGTGGGTATTTGAATCGGGCCGAATTAACGGCTGAGAGGTTCATACCGAATCCGTTCAGTCAAGATCCAGAAGCACGTATGTACAAGAGCGGAGACTTGGCTTGCTGGAGGGCGAATCGGGAGCTTGAATATGTAGGGCGTGCCGATGAACAAGTGAAAATTCGCGGCTTCCGCATTGAATTGGGTGAGATTGAGGCCATGTTGGCTCAATATCCGTCCGTGCGCGAAGTAACGGTGATGGCGCGTCAAGATGGGGAGGAAGACAAGAGATTGGTTGCTTATCTGTCCACAGACAATGCGGACATCACGGTAGCTGGACTTAGAGGCCATCTCGCCAGTGTGCTGCCCGAGTATATGATTCCGTCGGCATTCGTATTCATGGATACGTTCCCGCTCACCAGCAACGGCAAAGTGGACCGCAAAGCACTCCCGTCACCTGATGTGTCTCGTCCTGAACTGGAGCGCAGTTATATTGCTCCGCGCAATCCGACGGAGGAGAAGGTGGCGGCAATCTGGGCCGAAGTGATGGGAATTGAGCAGGTTGGAATTGAAGACAATTTCTTTGAATTGGGCGGTCATTCCTTGCTTGCCACCCGCTTGATTTCACGCATACGCGATGAATTTCAGGTCGAGGTCCCACTGGCAGCATTGTTCGAATCCCCTACTGTAGCGGCACTTGCTTCGGCTATTCAGCAAGCACAGGAAGATCAAGCCGGCACTGCTATGCTAGACGAGCTTCTCGAGGACTTGGAAGGTATTTCCGAGGATGAGTTGCTTCAAATGTTAGCAGAGCAAGCGGCGGACAAGGAGAATGATTAGATGAGCGATATTAACACACGTTTGGCTTCATTAACTCCCGAACAACGTCAATTGCTTGTCAAAAAATTAACGGAAAGGAAGACGGCCTCGAGGCCGTCTCCCACTCCGCAACCGATTGATCCTGGAGGTTCCGTGCTCTCTTTCGCACAACAGCGGCTCTGGCTGCTGGATCAGCTTGAGTCGGGTACGAGCCATTATAATATTCCGTTTTCGCTTCGCTTTAGAAGCAAGCTTCACATATCCGCTTTGCAGCACAGCTTAACGGAGATCGTGCGCAGGCATCAAGCACTGCGAACACGATTCGAAGAGCGGGCGTCAGGTGCTGTACAACTTGTCGATCCGATCGAACCGAACTGGCAATTTCCGCTCGTGCAGACCGATCTGTCTTCAGTATCGGCAGTCGGCTTGGACAAGGAAGCAGATGCACTGCGCCTCGTCAACGAAGAGGCGGCAAGGCCGTTCAATCTGGCAACAGGGCCGCTGCTGCGCGGATTGCTTGTCACAGTTGGTGAGGACGATCATATTCTGCTTGTCACCTTCCATCATATTGTGTTCGATGGCTGGTCACTAACGGTGTTCCAGCAGGAATTGCTGCTATTGTATGAAGTTTACGCCGCAGGTCAATCCTCTCCGCTGCCTGACCTGCCGATTCAATATGTCGATTATGCGATTTGGCAGCGCAAATGGTTGACGGAGACCGAACTGCAGCACCAACTGGATTATTGGACAGATAAGCTGGGGGATGCCGATCATGTATTGGAGCTGCCAACCGACCGTCCGCGTCCAGCGGTCCAGATGTTCCACGGTGACATTCGTTCGCTTCATATTGGTGAGGATGTCGTCAGGACGCTGCGGGAATTGAGCCGCAAGGAAGGAGCTTCGCTGTTCATGGCGATGCTGGCAGCGTTCCAGACCTTCCTCTATCGACATACGGGCAAGCATGATCTGTCTGTCGGCACACCGATTGCCAATCGGGGAATGTCGGAAGTTGAAGGACTGATAGGATTCTTTGTCAATACGCTCGTCATGCGCAGCGATCTATCTGGAAATCTGACGTACCGCCAACTGCTCAAGCAGGTGAGAAAGACAGCTTTGGAGGCATACTCAAATCAGGATTTGTCTTTTGAACGATTGGTTGATGCTCTGCAGCCGGAGCGTTCTGTCAGTCATGCACCGCTGTTCCAAGTCATGTTCACGATGGATGAAGCGCAGGTCACAGACCGTTCAGGCACAGAGACTGACGGGCTGCGCGTCGAGCCTTATACATTTGAGAGCCGGAGTGCCAAGTTTGACATTACGCTGATGATTTTTGATACAGGGTCCAGCGGTGTAGTGGCTCAGATGGAGTACAATACCGATCTGTTCCATGCGAGTACCGTTGAGCGCATGCTGCGTCATTTGAACAATCTGCTCGCAGGTATTGCCGCCAATCCGGACAGTCCGATCGGGACGCTGCCGATGCTGGATGAAGCGGAAGTATACGAGCTGCTCGTTGCGCGCAATCAGACTACCGTGGCGAGCGACGCAAGCCTGACGTGCCTTCACGAACGAATAGCCGTTCATGCTGAGCAGACACCGGATACGATCGCCATCGTAGATGGGCAGATTATCTTAACATACCGTGAACTGAATACGCGTGCGAACCGGCTCGCCCATTACTTGCGCAAGCTTGGAGTAGGACCGGAGACAATTGTTGGCGTGCTGGCGCATCGGTCGGCAGCGCAGATAACCACATTAGTAGCCATTATGAAAGCGGGCGGCGCTTATTTGCCTATTGACCCGAACTATCCTCGGGAGCGGATTGCCTTCATGCTGGAAGACGCCCGAATTCCGGTATTGTTGACAGAGAGAACGTTGCAGGCTCATCTTCCGCAATCGGATGCTACTGTAGTGTGGATCGAAGATACAGCCGCGTACGCCCAAGAGGAAGGGCAAGTTCCGCCTGCTTCACCGACCTCTCCTGATCAACTGGCCTATGTCATTTATACGTCTGGTTCGACCGGGAAACCGAAAGGCGTTCAGATTGAACATTTTGGTCTGTTGAATTTGGTGCAATGGCATATAACCGAGTATGCGATGACTGCAGCCGATCGGACTACGTTGTTCGCGGGGCCTGCGTTCGATGCTTCCGTATGGGAGTTGTGGCCAACATTAGCTGCTGGCGCCTCCATTTACATTCCGCATGAAGAGCTGCGGACAGATCCTGTTCGGCTGCGCGAATGGATCGTGCAGAGCGGAATTACGTTGAGCTTTCTGCCGACGCCGATGGCCGAAGCTATTATTTCGTTAGATTGGTCTTTGTCGTGCTCACTGCGGTATTTGCTGACTGGCGGAGACCGGCTGCGCTTTTTCCCGGCGGACAACCTGCCATTCCATCTTGTGAACCATTATGGGCCTACGGAGGCAACAGTTGTTGCCATTGCAGGTCACGTTCCGACCGTCTCTGCGAACGGGGGACAGCTTCATCTTCCAGCTATTGGCCGTCCTATCGCCAATACAGAAGTTTATTTGTTAGATGAGCATATGCAGCTTGTTCCTGACGGCGTGGCGGGTGAAATATACGTCGGGGGAAGCGGATTGGCTCGCGGATATTTGCACCAGCCGGAGCTAACCACCGACAAGTTCGTGCCAAGTCCGTTCCCGTCCGGACGCTTGCTCTACCGGACGGGCGACTTAGCGCGTTATGTCGCGGATGGCTTTATCGAATTTATAGGGCGTGCAGATGATCAGGTGAAAGTTCGCGGCTATCGAATTGAGCTGGGCGAAGTAGAAAAGGCGATTGCGGATCATCCCGCGGTTAAAGAGGCGGTCGCGCTGGTCAAAGAGGTGCGTCGAGGCGATCGAAGACTGGTTGCCTATGTGGTACCGGATGAACGTGATGCAAGCAGCTCATTTACAGCAGAACTGCGTGCCTACTTGCGCGCGAAATTGCCCGAGTATATGGTCCCGGCTGCCTTCGTCATGTTGGATCAATTGCCGGTTACCCCGAATGGCAAAGTGGATCGCAAGGCACTTCCTGAGGCAGAGTTCGCAACCGAGACGCAAGCATATGTGGCACCGCGAACAGCCAAAGAGACGCTGCTTTCCGCAGTCTGGGCGGAAGTGCTTGGCGTCGAGCGGGTCGGCATTCACGACAATTTCTTCGAATTGGGCGGAGACTCGATCTTGAGCATCCAGATTGTGAGCCGCGCGCGGCAGAGTGGATTGCAGCTAACACCTAAGCTGCTCTTCCAGCACCAAACGATTGCCGATCTGGCTCCAGAAATTCGTGAGGGAGCACTCGTGGAGGCAGACCAGGGCATCGTAACTGGAGATGTACCGCTTACGCCGATTCAGCGCTGGTTTTTTGCCCAACCGATGCAATCGCCGCATCACTTCAATCAGTCCATGATGTTTACCGTTCATCCGTCTGTTGATGCACAGATGCTGCGCGAAGCCGTTCGGCATCTGATTGCCCACCATGATGGTTTGCGCCTGCAATTTACGGCAGGAGATACAGGTTGGGAGCAATATAATGCGGATATAGCCGAAGAAGTACCATTTACCTGTATAGATGTAAGTGGATTGAGTGCAGAAGAGCAGGTAGCAACGATTGAGCGTACCGCAGCGCAAGCGCAGCAAGGTCTGAGTCTGAATGCAGGTGTACTGCTGCAGGCGGTGTACTTCGAGCTAGGTGCAGATCAGGCAGGGCGCTTGCTAATCGTCATCCATCATCTAGGTGTGGACGGTGTCTCCTGGCGGATTTTGATGGAGGATTTATATCGCATTGGCAAAAGTCTGGCGGAAGGTGAACCTATCACGCTTCCAGAGAAGACGACTGCATTCCGTAATTGGGCGAAGAAGCTCGCTGAATATGCATCCACAGGCAAGATGCTGAATGAGATTGACTACTGGTTGGACGAGAAGCGCAAGTACGTTCCGGCACTGCCTGCGGATTTCGTGCAAGGTGAGAACACCAATGCTTCGACACAGGACGTACTGGTAGAGCTTGCGCCTGACGAGACACATATGCTCCTGCAGGACGTTCCGCATGCGTACCGGACTCACATTAACGATGTCCTGCTTACGGCGCTGCTGCTGGCGATGTCTGCATGGTCAGGGCATGACAAGCTGCTGCTTCACATGGAAGGGCATGGACGTGAAGATTTGTTTGACGAGGTGGACTTGTCACGGACGGTAGGCTGGTTTACTTCCATGTATCCTGTGCTTCTGGAGCGAAGCGGCAACGAAATTAACTTCGGTGCCGAACTGAAATCGGTGAAGGAGCAGTTGCGTCAAGTTCCCAACAATGGGATCGGCTACGGCTTGCTTCGGTATATGAGCAGCAATGAGCACGCACAAATGCTCGAAGCGCTGCCTAAGCCGCAAGTCAGCTTCAACTACTTAGGACAGTTCGATCAGGTGCTGAACAGCGGGGAAGAGGGGCTGTTCGGACAAGCTCCTGAACGTGCCGGACCTGAGCAGAGTCTTCAAGAGAAGCGGGCGCATCTGATTGATATTACGGGACTGGTTGCAGGCGGTTCGCTGCGGCTGACGTGGACATATAGCAAGAACCTCTACATGCGGGAGCGCGTGGAACGGCTTGCCTCGCTTTACATGGAGCAGCTTCGCGCTATTATCGCACACTGCCGATTGCCGGAAGCACGCGGGGTTACGCCGTCTGACTTCCCGCTCGCACGCATAACGCAAGAGCAGCTCGATCGGCTGGCAGGTACGGGGCATGGTGTAGAGGATATATACACGTTGTCACCAATGCAGCAAGGCATGCTGTTCCATGCGGCATATTCACCGGACTCACACGCGTATTTTGAGCAAATGAGCTGGACGCTGCAAGGGGATTTCCATCCAGCAGCAATGGAGCGGGCATGGAATCAGGTTGTTGAACGACACTCCATTTTGCGCACAGCTTTCTACTGGGAAGAGCTCAATGAATCTCATCAAGTCGTGTATCGCCATGTAACGGTACCCGTAGCCTATCTGGATTGGCGTGCATATACAGAGTCGGAGCGCGAGACGATGACAGAAGCATTCTTACGTGAAGACCGAGTAAGAGGATTCGAGCTGTCGGAGGCGCCGTTAATGCGAATCACAATGATTCGGCTGACCGAAGAGAGTCATCTGTTCTTATGGAGCTACCACCATCTGCTGTTAGACGGATGGAGCATGAATGCATTGATTGCAGAAGTGCTGCAAGTGTATGAGACGGTTGTCCGCTCGCAAGACAAGCCCGTAGACATCCCATTCGAACCGATTCGTCCGTACCGAGACTATATTGGCTGGCTGCAGCAGCAAGATATGGAGCGGGCGAAGCAGTATTGGCGTGATGCATTGCGCGGCTTCCATGCACCAACACCGCTGACCGTAGATCGCTTGCTTCCGGCCGGTTCCGAGGCGCAAGGAGAGTACAGCAGTACCAAGATCACCTTGCCTGTTTCATTGAATGAGAAGATACGGGCCTTCACCCGGCAGCACCAAGTAACGTCTAATACATTGGTGCAGAGTGCATGGGCGCTCTTGCTGAGAAGATACAGCGGCGAGGAAGATGTCGTGTTCGGGGCCACCGTCTCGGGACGTCCTGCTGATCTGGTCGGAGTAGAGTCGATGATGGGTATATTCATTAACACGCTGCCTGTCCGTATTCGTGTTCCAGACGATGAGACGATTCTGACATGGGTACAGGACGTGCAGGCGAAGCAGGTGGAGCAGCGAGAGTACGAGTATAGTCCGCTCTCGATGATTCAGAGCTGCAGCGAGCTCTCTCAAGGCACGCCGCTGTTCGACAGCTTGTTCGTCTTCGAAAATTATCCGGTCAGTGCCGGGAGCAACGAAGACGGTGATACGGGCGGGTTGACCGTCAGTTCGATGTACCTGTTCGAGCAGACCAATTATCCGCTGACCTTGCTTGCCGTTCCTGACAACGGATTCGACTTAGTCATTACTTATGACCAGCAGCGGTTCGAAGCTGGCGCGATTACAAGAATGTTGAATCATCTCGTTGTATTGCTGGAAGGCATATGCAGCTATCCAGAACAGACCGTCCGATCGCTGACGATGTTGACCGAAGAGGAACGTCAGCTTCTGTTAACCAAATGGAACCGTACAGATATTAATTACCCGCTAGAGCAATGTATTCATCATCTGTTTGAACAGCAGGTTGAGCGTACGCCTGAATTGCCTGCACTCATTTTTGAAGATCGGGTATTGACTTATGCGGAGTTAAATGCCGAAGCCAACCGATTGGCCCGTTATTTACAGCAGCGAGGAGTTGGGCCGGAAGTGCCTGTGGCTGTATGCATGGAGCGTTCGATCGATATGGTCGTGGGTCTTCTTGCGATATTGAAGGCAGGCGGCGCATACGTGCCGATGGACCCGGATTATCCGCACGATCGTCTTACATTCATGTTCGAAGATACCAACGCGCCGCTGCTGCTCACGCAGCGTCACTTGATCGAGCGAATTCCTGAGTATTCGGGGCAGGCCGTATGTCTCGATGAGCAGCGACAAGATATCGCATCTGAAAGTGATGCGCAGCTTGATATCGAAATATCCCCTGACAGCATGTGTTACATCATATATACGTCAGGTTCAACCGGAAGGCCTAAAGGTGTCGTCAATATACACCGGGCTGTAGTCAACCGTCTCATCTGGATGCAAGCAGCGTATCAGCTTACTTCAGCGGATCGCGTGCTGCAAAAAACGCCGTTCAGCTTCGATGTATCGGTATGGGAATTTTTCTGGCCGATTATGACGGGAGCAACGCTTGTTGTCGCTGCTCCAGGCGGACACCGTGATCCTGCTTATCTACGTGACATCATACGTAAGGAACGAATTACGACGCTGCACTTCGTCCCTTCGATGCTGCAAGCCTTCTTGGAAGAAGAAGGGATCGAACACTGCTCTACTATTCGCCAAGTCATGTGCAGCGGGGAAGCGCTGTCATATGATTATCAGGAGCGTTTCTTTGCCAAGCTGGATGCACAGCTGCACAATTTGTACGGTCCGACGGAAGCCGCAATTGATGTTACGCACTGGACATGCCGCCGGGATACGGCATTGCGAACCGTTCCAATCGGTGTGCCGATTTCGAACATTCACATTTATTTGCTGGATCAGGAGCTTCGTCCGGTGCCGATCGGGGTACCAGGGGAACTGCATATCGGTGGTGTTGGGCTTGCCCGCGACTATTGGAATCGTGGGGAGCTGACGAAAGAGAGATTTATCCGCAATCCGTTCGACCCTTCGATGCAATCCCGCCTGTATAAGACAGGGGATCTTGCACGTTATATGCCGGACGGCGTCATCGAATATATGGGACGTATCGACCACCAAGTGAAAATTCGCGGGTTCCGTATCGAACTTGGGGAAATTGAAAGTGTGCTTGCCTCACATCCGCACATTAAGGAGGCAGCCGTTGTTACGAGGGAGGACACTCCAGGACATAAACGACTGGTCTCCTATGTGGTAGCCGATGAATCGGAACCGATGCAAGCTGCGCAACTGAGCAGCTATTTGATAAAAATATTGCCTGAGTACATGGTTCCGGCATCGTATACGTTCTTGAAGGCCATGCCGCTGTCGCCTAACGGCAAGCTGGATCGCAAAGCTCTGCCTGCTCCGCAGGATGCGCGCCTCGCATCGGACAAGCCGTATGCTCCGCCACGCAACGCGGTGGAGAGAACGCTGGCCCATGTGTGGGCAGATGTACTGAGCGTGAAGCAAGTAAGCATTCACGATAACTACTTCGAATTGGGCGGGGATTCCATTCTCAGCATGCAAATTGTATCGCGTGCGCGTCTAGCAGGGGTACATCTTACACCTAAGCTCGTATTCGAAAACCCGACGATTGCACAATTGGCGGCAGTGGCCAAGGAAAAAGTAGTGGTGGCAGAGCAAGGTGAGGTGGCGGGAGAAGTTATACTGACGCCGATTCAGCGCTGGTTTTTCGACAAAGATATGGTCGATAGGCATCACTGGAATCAATCGATGTTGTTGTCCGTTCGTCCGCCGGTGAATCGTCAGGCGTTGGAGCAGGCGATAGCTTATCTGCTGAAGCAGCATGATGCGCTGCGGCTGCGCTTCATACCGGAGGATGACGGATGGCAGCAAGTGTCTGCTCCTGTCGGCTCTGACATGCCGTTAGCGTGGATCGATCTGTCGAATTGCTCGGAAGAGAGTAGACGGGCTGCAATCCAAGAGGAGACCGCGCGGCTGCAATGCAGTCTTGACTTGGCACACGGTCCGCTTATGCGGGCTGCACTGTTCGATTACGGGGAGAGTGATGCAGCCAGACTTTTTATCGTCATTCACCATCTGGCAGTGGATGCAGTCTCATGGCGCATTGTGATGGAAGATCTGGAGACGGCTTATGTGCAGCTGCTCCACAATGTGCCAGTTCAGCTTCAGCTCAAAACGACGTCATATCGTCAATTCGCTGCCCGCTTGGCAGAGTATGCGCAATCCGAAGCGGTCAAGAGCGAGCACCATTATTGGACGAGTCATGTTGACAGTACCGAGTTATACATGCCGTTCTTGGAGCAGTTCAGTACGGTTGAAGATGCGCTCAAGCTCAATACGGTTGCTTCTACTCGTACAGTGAGCGTATCCCTCTCAGCGGAGGACACGACAGCACTGCTGCAAGAGGTACCGCTTGCCTATCGCACACAGATTAATGATGTACTGTTGACAGCGTTACTCATCGCTTTCCACCAGTGGGCAGGTCATCGAACGCTGCAAGTGGATATGGAAGGCCATGGACGGGAAGATATCTTCGAAGAGTTCGACTTGTCGCGGACAGTAGGCTGGTTCACTTCTATTTTCCCGGTTCGTCTTGAAGCGTCGCCTGAGAGCGTGGAGTCTACGCTCAAGCGCGTCAAGGAACTTGTGCGGAATATACCGCAGCGGGGGATTGGGTACGGTCTGTTGCGTTATGTATGCGAAGATGATGAGATTCATAGGCTGATGAGCTCGCTGCCGAAGTCACTCATCATGTTCAACTATTTGGGACAGGTCGATCAAGGAGCTGTCGCGGATACGGTGCTAGCGAGTGCGCATGAAGATACGGCGCTTGACAGCAGTCCTAATGGGCTTCGTCGCTATCTGCTTGATATCGCCGGGATGATTACGAATGGCGAATTCCATCTGGGCTTCATGTACAGTGAGCATCTATTCCGCGCCGAAGCGATTGCACAATTGTCGGAGCTGTTCCTGTCAGCCCTGCGCGCCATTATCTCGCATTGCCGTCAACCTGAAGCAGGCGGAATTACGCCGTCTGACTTCCCACTGGCGAAGTTGCCACAAGTACAGCTTGATCAATTGTATGTGAAGGATCGGAACATTCGCGATCTGTATCCGCTCACCCCGATGCAAGCGGGCATGTTATTCCATTCGCTCGCTGAACCGCATTCGGGCATGTACTGTGAGCAGAGCGCCTTTACGCTGCAAGGAACATTCGATGCTCAAGCGTTCACGCGGGCGTGGCATCAGGTGATGGAACGGCATGCCGTGCTTCGGACTCGCATTGAGTGGGAGGGGCTGGATCATCCGGTACAGGTATTGGTCGATGAGGTGTTGTCTGTTCCGTTCCATGAACTGGATTGGACCATGCTGTCTGCCAATGAGCAGGAGTGTAAGCTGCAGCTCTTTTTAGAGGAAGACCGCCAAATCGGCTTTGATTTTACGCAAGCGCCAATTATGAGATTTACAATCATTCACTATGATGCGAATACGGTCAAATTTGTCTGGACGTTCCATCATTTGTTGCTCGACGGATGGAGCAACCCGATCGTGATTCAGGAATGCTTTGCCTTATATGAGTCAATCTTGACGGGTGCCGACATTCAATTGGAGCCGGTTCGCTCCTACAGGGATTATATGTATTGGTTGAATGAACAGGATCAAGCTAGCGCGGAATCGTTCTGGAAAACCTACTTGGCTGGTATTGAGGCGCCTACACCGCTGCCATTGACGCGGCCTGCGGCGGCTGAGCCGTCCGGCTTCGCCGAGGTTGCACTGCATGTGGACGAAGTATTGACAGCATCGTTGAACAGCTTGGCACGCACGCATCAGTTGACGCTCAGTACGATTGTGCAGGGGGCATGGGGACTGCTGCTTGGCCGCTATAGCGGAGAGTCCGATGTACTGTTCGGAGCTACCGTCGCGGGGAGGCCTGCTGATCTGGAAGGCGTTGAGACGATCGTTGGCTTGTTCATCAATACGCTGCCTGTAAGAACAACGATACCGGCCAATGTCGATGTCATCTCCTGGCTGCAAGAACTTCAATCTGGGCAAACGGATAAGCAGCAATACGAATATGCGGCGTTAAGTCAGATTCAGTCGTGGAGTGATGTGCCGCAAGGAATGCCTCTATTCGACAGCATTATCGTATACGAGAATTATCCAATTCAAGTTACGGTATCGGAGCCGGGAGAAGTTGTGGAAAAGGCTGCTGGTGAAGCTGTCAATGAAGTAGGCAACGAAGCAGGTAATGGTTCAGGTGATGTAAAAGGTAAACAGGAGGCTAACGGAACTAACGCTACCGGAGGCGTGGAACTGCTTGGCGTGCAGTCGTTCGAGCGGACCAACTATCCGATTACATTGTCAGTTCTGCCTGGCGATGTGATGGAACTGCAAATCGGCTATGACACCGCACGATTTACATCTGCTGACATAGCGCGAATGCTGGGGCACTTGCGCAACTTGCTGCAGGGCATAGTGGCTGATCCAAATGGGCTAGTGGTAGAAGTGCCGATGCTTGGAGAAGCCGACACGGCGCAGTTGTTGGTGGACTGGAATGAAACGGCGGTAGAATATCCGTCAGGCTGCGTGCACCAGCTCATCGAAGCGCAGGCGTTGTCTGCACCGGACCGAACGGCGCTTGTTGTCGGAGCGGACTCGCTCACCTACCGGGAGCTGAACGAACGCGCCAACCGATTGGCTCATTATTTGCGGAAGCTGGGCGCAGGTCCGGAAGTATTGGTCGGTATATGCGCGGAGCGTTCCGTAGAGCTGGCCGTAGGCATCTTGGGCATATTGAAGTCAGGCGCCGCCTACGTCCCTATTGATGCCGCATATCCGGCAGACCGGATTGCGTATATGGTCGAAGATGCCCGCATGCTGCTGCTGTTAACGCAAGAGCGCTTAATCCAGCGCTTGCCGGCGCATGAGGCGACCATTGTGCTGCTGGATGCCGATTGGAGTGCGATTGCGGAACAGTCGGCGGACACGGTGATGAGCGGCGTAAGCGAAGAGAATGCGTCATATGTCATTTACACTTCAGGTTCGACCGGACAGCCGAAAGGCGTCGTAGTTACGCACGCTGCCATGCTGAATCACAACAGCAGTGCGGTAGCATTGTACGAGCTGACGGAGGCAGACCGTGTGCTCCAATTCGCGACGATCAGCTTCGACGCTGCGATTGAAGAGTTGTTCCCGACGTGGCTGTGCGGCGCCGCCTTGGTAATGCCGGAGGAGCGCTTGCTGAGCATATCCGGCTTCACGGAGCTTATCGAACGGGAGCAGCTTAGCGTGCTCAATCTGCCGACAGCGTACTGGCATGAGTGGGTAAGCGAACTGGCAAACGATCGCGTATCGCTGCCGAACAGCATTCGCGCGGTCATCATCGGTGGAGAGAGACCGTCACCGGAGCGGTTCGCTGAATGGCAGCGGCTTGCAGGCGAGCGCACCGCATGGTACAACACGTACGGTCCGACGGAAACGACAGTCATCAGCACGGCATTCCGCGCGCCGAGACCGGACGGGAACGGGGGACCGACGTACAGCGAAGTGCCGATCGGGCGGCCGATTGCCAATACGCAAGTGTATATTTTGGACTCGCATCTGCAGCCAGTTCCGACAGGTATACCTGGGGAGCTGTACATTGGAGGCAGAGGGCTGGCACGCGGTTATTTGAACAAGCCGGAACTAAGCGAAGCCGTCTTCATCCCGAACCCGTTTGCAGCGAGTGAACGGCTGTATCGGACGGGAGATCGGGCGAGGTACTTGGCACACGGGGAGATTGAATACTTGGGTCGCACCGATTATCAGGTCAAAATTCGCGGTTTCCGCATTGAACTGGAAGAGGTGGAATCGGCGCTTGTCCGGCTAGACGGGGTGAGACACGCGCTTGCACTCGCCCGGGAAGATCAACAAGGGGATAAGCGGCTTGTTGCTTATGCAGTTGTTGAAGAAGGAGTGGCAGTGTCCGCGGTAGAATTGCAGCAAGCGTTGAAGGAACAACTTCCAGGTTATATGATCCCATCAGCGATCGTGCTGCTGGATCAATTGCCGCTCACGGCGAATGGCAAGCTGGATCGCAGAGCGCTGCCTGCGCCTGATCTGAACGTTTGGCAGAAGAGTCGAGAATATACTGCGCCGCGCAATGACACTGAGCTGATTCTGAGCCAAGTGTGGGCGCAAGTACTTGGAATCGAGCGAGTTGGTGTTCACGATAATTTCTTCGAACTAGGCGGGGACTCCATTCTTAGCATACAGATCGTGTCTCGTACCGGACAAGCAGGGTTGAAGCTGACACCGAAGCAGCTGTTCGAGAATCAGACCATTGCGGAACTGGCAGCGGTAGCCAAGCAAGCTGTTCCCATGCTGGTGGACGAAGGGCCGGTGACCGGGCCTGTACCGCTGACGCCGATTCAGCATTGGTTCTTCGAACAGCCGATGACCAATCGTCATCACTGGAACCAAGCGATGCTGCTGACCATCAAGCAGCCCGTTCATCCCGAAGCGCTGCAGCAGGCTATGGCGCATCTCATCCGCCATCATGATGTATTGCGGCTGCGCTTCATGCAGACCGAAGCAGGATGGGAGCAGGGGGTGGCAGATGTCGAAGGGGAATCAGCAGCACCTGTTCTAGTGATCAATTTGGCTAAACTGTCGGAGCAGGAGCAAGTTGAGCAGATCGAAGCGGAATCGGAGCGTTTGCAGCAATCGTTAAACTTGACAGAAGGTCCTATCATTCGCACGGCACTGTTCGATTTAGGGACAGAGCGTCCGGCAAGACTGCTGATCGTGATTCATCATCTGGCCGTGGACGGAGTATCGTGGCGAATTATTCTCGAAGACTTGCAGCTTGCTTATGAACAGCTTGGTCAGAGCTTGCCGGTTCAGCTTCCGCCGAAGACGACATCGTTCAAAGCGTGGTCAGAACGGCTGCACATCTATGCCGATTCTCACCAAGTGAGAAATGAACGAGCATATTGGCTGAAGGCTGAACGATTGTATGCTAAGCCCCTGCCAACGGATATCGTTGTTTTAGAAGAAGATTATGCCTTAGTCAATACGTATGCATCGTCAGATACGATAACGACCGTGCTGGATGCGGAAATGACGCGCGCCTTGCTGCAAGAAGTGCCGCCTGTGTATCGCACCCGAATTAATGATATTTTGCTGACAGCACTGGCTCGGACGATAGCACCGTGGACAGACAGCAGAACGATTGTGGTGGATGTTGAGGAGCATGGACGGGAGGACTTGTTCGAAGACGTCGATCTGTCACGTACTGTAGGCTGGTTCACTGCCGTTCATCCGCTGCTGCTAGAGCTTAGTGTAAGCGGAACTGTTCAAGAAGATATCAAGGCGATCAAGGAACAGCTTCGCAGCATCCCGCAAAAGGGCATCAGGTACGGACTGCTGCGTTATTTATCCACCGACAAAGAAGTGTCTGACATGATGCGGCATGCAACTGCTCCGGGCATTTTGTTCAACTATATGGGCCAGATGGATCAAGCGACAGAGGAAACAGGCGCAACAATCGGCACTGCACCGGAATCTTACGGCATGCCAGTCAGTCCCGAAGCTCCGCGCGACCATCTGATCGAAATCAACGGAATCATTAGCGGCAAGCAATTGGTGATGAATTGGACTTACAGCAGCGAACTGCATCGGACTGCTACTATCGAACGGCTTGCGGCTTCTTACATGGATGCGCTGCGGGAAGTGATTGTACATTGCAGGCAGCCGGAAGCCGGAGGCTGGACGGCGTCAGACTTCCCGCTCGTTCCTGCGAACCAAGCTCAGCTGGATCGTCTATATGCTTCAGAGCGGCGCATTCGCGATCTGTATCCGCTTAGTCCGATGCAGGAGGGGATGTTATTCCATTCACTCGCCGAGCCGCATTCAGGAATGTACTGTGAGCAGACGGGCTTTACGCTTGCGGGCAAGTTCAGTCTGGAGGCATTTGAGCAAGCGTGGCGACGTTTGCTGGAACGTCATTCAATTCTGCGAACTCGCGTATGTCTGGATGGGTTCGAACAGCCGATTCAAGCAGTTCTTGATGAAGTGCCGCTGCCTATCGATCAGTTAGACTGGCGTTCACTCTCAGCAGAGCAACAAGAGCGAATGCTGGAGAGCTTCCTGAAAGAGGATCGTCACCGAGGCTTCCAGTTCCACGAAGCGCCTATTATGCGCTTTACGCTCATACAGCTTGCGAATGATAAGGTTCAGTTTATATGGACATTCCATCATATGCTGCTGGATGGGTGGAGCAACCCGATTGTCATTCAGGAATATTTCGCTCTCTATTACGCTTTTACAACGGGAACCGCAATTCAGCTTGAGCCGACGAGATTCTACCGTGAATATATCGCATGGCTGCATAAGCAAGACCAGCAGGCGGCAGAATCGTTCTGGCGCGGGTATCTGGCAGGTATTGAAGCACCGACCGAGATGCGCTTGCAACGTCCTGTGATAGCATCTGCCTCGGACTATGCCGAACTGGAGTTGGAGGTTGGGACAGAGCTGACAAGTCAATTACAATCATTCGCGCGAAGTCATCAGCTTACGCTTAGCACGATGGTTCAGGCAGCATGGAGTTTGCTGCTCAGCCGCTACAGCGGAGAGTCCGATGTGCTGTTCGGGGCAACCGTCGCTGGCAGACCTGCAGACTTGGCAGGCGTGGAATCTATCGTGGGACTGTTCATCAATACGTTGCCGGTTCGCGTTCAAGTTCGGACAGATATGGATGTAGTGAAATGGTTATCCCAATTGCAACAGCAGCAAGCGGAGAAACAGCAATATGAATATGCAGCCTTAACGCAGATCCAATCATGGAGCGAAGTACCGCACGGAACGCCGCTGTTCGATAGCATTATCGTGTATGAGAATTACCCAATTCAGGTCACGGTGCCAGAGGCGGCCGCAGCAGTAGACGAAGTCACTGCTTCCGAAGGAGTAGAACTGCTTGGGGTGCATTCCTTCGAACGGACGAACTATCCAATTACGTTGTCCGTTCTGCCTGGTGGAACGTTAGGGTTGCACATTGGTTACGATACAACCAGATTCAGTGCTGCCGATGTTCGTCGTATGCTGGAGCATCTGCGTAATTTGCTGCAAGGCATGGTAGCTGATCCAACCAGGATGACCGTACACATACCGATGCTTGGAGACGCTGAAACGGCGCAGCTGTTGGTGGACTGGAATGAGACGGCGGTAGAGTATCCGCCAGGCTGCGTGCATCAGCTCATCGAAGCGCAGGCGTTGTCCACGCCGGACCGAACGGCGCTAGTTGTCGGAGCGGACGCGCTCACCTACCGGGAGCTGAACGAACGCGCCAACCGGTTGGCTCATTATTTGCGGAAGCTGGGCGCAGGTCCGGAAGTATTGGTCGGTATATGCGCGGAGCGTTCCGTAGAGCTGGCCGTAGGCATCTTGGGCATATTGAAGTCAGGCGCCGCCTACGTCCCTATTGATGCCGCATATCCGGCAGACCGGATTGCGTATATGCTCGAAGATGCCCGCATGCCGCTGCTGTTAACGCAAGAGCGCTTAATCCCGCGCTTGCCGGTACATGAGGCGACCATTGTGTTGCTGGATACCGATTGGAATGCGATTGCGGAACAATCGGCGGACACGGTGATGAGCGGCGTAAGCGAAAAGAATGCGGCGTATGTCATTTATACTTCAGGTTCGACCGGACAGCCGAAAGGTGTCGTAGTTACGCACGCTGCCATGCTGAATCACAACAGCAGTGCGGTAGCATTGTACGAGCTGACGGAGGCAGACCGTGTGCTCCAATTCGCGACGATCAGCTTCGACGCTGCGATTGAAGAGTTGTTCCCGACGTGGCTGTGCGGCGCCGCCTTGGTAATGCCGGAGGAGCGCTTGCTGAGCATATCCGGCTTCACGGAGCTTATCGAACGAGAGCAGCTTAGCGTGCTCAATCTGCCGACAGCGTACTGGCATGAGTGGGTAAGCGAACTGGCAACCGATCTGGCAAATGATCGCGTATCGCTGCCGAACAGCATTCGCGCGGTCATCATCGGTGGAGAGAGACCGTCACCGGAGCGGTTCGCTGAATGGCAGCAGCTTGCGGGCGAGCGCATCGCGTGGTACAACACGTACGGTCCGACGGAAACGACAGTCATCAGCACGGCATTCCGCGCGCCGAGACCGGACGGGAGCGGGGGACCGACGTACAGAGAAGTGCCGATCGGGTGGCCGATTGCCAATACGCAAGTGTATATTTTGGACGCGCATCTGCAGCCAGTTCCGACAGGCATACCTGGGGAGCTGTACATTGGAGGCAGAGGGCTGGCACGCGGTTATTTGAACAAGCCGGAACTAAGCGAAGCCGTCTTCATCCCGAACCCGTTTGCAGCGGGTGAACGGCTGTATCGGACGGGAGATCGGGCGAGGTACTTGGCAAACGGGGAGATTGAATACTTGGGCCGCACCGATTATCAGGTCAAAATTCGCGGCTTCCGCATTGAGCTGGAAGAGGTGGAATCGGCGCTTGTCCGGCAAGATGGGGTGAGACACGCGCTTGTACTAGCCAGGGAAGATGAAGCGGGCGAGCAGCGACTCATCGCTTATGTTGTGTTTGAAGAAGAAGCTGAAGTCAGCGCCGCAAATCTGCAACAAGCGCTGAGAGATCGATTGCCGGCCTACATGATCCCGTCAGTGATCGTTCTGCTGGATCAATTGCCGCTCACGGCGAACGGCAAGGTGGACCGCAAAGCGCTGCCGGTGCCTGCAGGGGATCTCAATCAGGGGAACGCCGTTCCAGATGCACCGCGCAACTTGACAGAATTCCAATTGAAGCAGATATTCGAGGACATGCTGCAAGTAAGTGACGTAGGAATCCACGATAACTTCTTCAATCTGGGAGGACATTCCTTGCTCGCGATACGAATGATTGCGCGGATCAGACAAGTATTTAGCTGCGAGCTTCCGATTAGCATTGTTCTTGAAAAGGGGACAATCGCCGAATTGGCCAAGGCAATTCTGTACAGCGGTACGCAAGCGCCATTCTCGCCGCTGGTCACGCTGCAGCCGAACGGTACGCAGGCGCCACTCTTCTACGTCCATCCGGCAGGCGGCCTCGTGCTCAGCTATACGACGCTGTCCAAGCATCTGGGAAGCGATCAGCCATTCTATGCCTTCCAGTCCCGGGCGCTGAACGGGGAGAAGACAGGATTCATTGAAGAGATGGCGGCAGATTACATCACTGAGCTTCGTTCTGCTCATCCGCATGGCCCATATCGGCTTGGCGGCTGGTCGATTGGCGGAACAATAGCCTTCGAGATGGCCCGACAGCTTGTGCAGCAAGGAGAAGAGGTGGCTAATCTCGTTGTGCTGGACACTCCAGCTGAATATGTCGTAGAGGATGAGGACATGGCACTAAGCGATGCCGAACTCTGGTCCAAGCTCATCGACCTTCCGTTAGACGAACTGAAGCAGGTGGAACCAGATCGGCAATTAGACGAACTGTTGGCTGAGGCGAAGAAGCGTGGAATTGCAGCCGAGGACATGACGGTGGAACATGTCAGATCATTGGTGCAAGTATACCGAGATAACTCGGCAGTGACCAATGCTTACAATCCTGGGATGTACAGCGGCAGACTAACGCTGATTCGCGTGAACGACGACAGTGCAGTGTATCAAGAGGAAACGATGGGCTGGAGCGAGTTGGCTAAGGGTGGCGTAGACGTCTACTACGTATCTGGCGAGCATCATACGATGATGGATTCGCCGCACGTGGAGGTCGTAGCGCAACATATGCTTCATTCGTTTATCCGCTAATTCAGCAGAGGGGGCAGAATACGATGTTCTCCCCCTCTATGCTGACTACTACAAAGAAGGAGTGGTTGACATGAGTACAGTTACAGTGAACAATCGGTGGATCGTTTGTCCGAAACCTAATCCTAATGCCACCTTCCGTTTGTTCTGCTTCCCTTATGCGGGAGGCTCTGCATCGGTGTTCCGCACATGGCACAAGGAACTGCCCGATCATCTTGAAGTATGCTTGATTCAATATCCTGGCCGAGGAACTTGGATAGGGGAGGCTGCATATACAGATATAGGGGCGATGGTTGAAGCGGCAGCACAGGCGATTCGTCCTCATCTGGACAAGCCTTTTCTCTTCTATGGCCACAGTATGGGGGCTATTATCGCCTTTGAGCTTGCGCTATATTGTGCGGAGCAATTCGGGCGACGCCCGATTCTGCTGATGGTAGGAGGACGCAATGCTCCTGATGCGGATCGAGAGCTGGAGCCGATTTACCATCTGCCTGAGGCAGAATTTCGCGCTGGACTGAGAACATATGGCGGAACGCCAGATGAAGTGCTGGCGAATGATGAACTGATGGATTTGTTTTCACCGATATTGCGTGCAGATTTTCAATTGTCCGAAACATATACCTACAAAGGTGGAAAAGTGACTTGTCCGATAGTTGCCTGGGGTGGACATGATGATCATATGGTGCCTGAGGACAATTTGCGTGAATGGAAGCGATTTACGGACTTTCGTTTTACATGCGAAATGCTGTCTGGAGGACATTTTTTCTTGCAAAGCCATCAAGAAGAACTGCTTGCAAGAGTAAAAAAGGAATTGGAATTGCTTACTCAATTATCAATTTGGGGTAGATTACAGTAAGATACAATTTACTAAAATTGTGCTATAATAGTTCCTGTATTTAACAGATTGGCGTTGGAGGTTTGATAGGTGAACTTTACATTCCGAAAAAAGTCCATTACACTGATGTACAATTTGATTGGCTTATCTGTTGGCATGCTGCTGGGACTTGTTGCGGTCATTGTCGCGGCTATCTTCTTGGCATCGCCGTGGAATTGGATTGTCCTCGTCATCGGTATACCTATGCTGTTCGGTGGCACTCGCAGCTTGCTGGTCGTGATGAAGGAAGCTCACTCCATCAGCGCGGAGGGGCTTGATTTCAAGTATTTTGGTTTCCACCTGCATATTCCTTACAACGAGATTGCCCATGTGGAGCGTTACACAGGGCCTTTGCCACAAGATCTGTCGTTGCCCCAATATGATCAGAAGTATTCGCTTGCCAATCAGACCCTCTACCTTGTAGCAGATACCATGGAAATGATCGTAATAACGATGAAACAAACGAAGGAAACCCCTCTGTCATGGCCGAGCAAAGAAGTAATTAACTTCACTCAGCTCATATTCAGCGTAGATGAACCCGCGATGTATCTTGATAAGTTATCTGAATACTTCAGTGACGAAGCCAGTGACGATGTGAAACAGTCCTTCTCGGATATTGCAGCCGCCAGTGAGATTTTGAATAATCCAACACCTGATTCAGCAGCTCCTGTAGAAGCAATTCTTCCTAAACGGGTGAGCTTTGCCGGAACAAGAGAGGGCAAGGCGATCAAGATTACGGGCTTGCGCAAATCATACGGGAATTTTGAAGCGGTAAAAGGGATTGATTTGACCGTTGAGCCAGGTGAAATTCTAGCATTTCTCGGCAGCAACGGAGCTGGCAAGACCACTACAATTAAGATGTTGATAGGCTTGCTTGATCCAACGGCAGGTGAGATTACGATATGCGGCAAGGATCTGTTCCAAGAGGGCTTATCCGCGCGAAAGCTGATTGGTTATGTACCTGACAACCCGCTGCTGCGGGAGGGGCTGACAGCACGTGAATTCCTGTGGCTTGTTGCTGGTCTATATCATATTCCGGAGCAGGAAACTAGGGAACGTACGGAAGAGCTGTTACAGGCGCTCAAGCTGGAGCAGTGGGGCGACCATCTGATTCGCGGCTTCTCCCTCGGGATGAAGCGTAAGATGGCGATAGCAGCCGGGCTGATTCATCGTCCTAAAGTATTACTGCTTGACGAAGTAACGAATGGTCTCGACCCTCGTGCAGCCCGTGAAGTCAAGGACCTAATCGTAGCTGCAGCGAATCAGGGAACAGCCGTATTCATTACGACACATATTCTTGCGTTGGCAGAGGAGTTGGCTGATCAGGTTGCTATCATTGAGCGTGGTCAGTTGCAAGCATTAGGTACGATAGATGAGCTTCGTGCGCAGCTGGGGATGCCGGGGGCGAATCTGGAACAGCTCTTCCTTCACTTAACTGGTAATGTGCCGAGTGTGGAGGTGACGTAATGCTGAGTTTGTATACAACACGTGCGCTAGTCCGGGCCATCTTGCAGGAAAAATGGAACCAATCCTGGAGGTTCAATAAATGGAAGGCCGGTCTCTGGTTAAAACTAGCTCAGCTAGGAGTCGTCACATGGATCGTTATTTTGTTTCGTGATGCACCCCAATACAGCTTCAGTCTCGTGGTGTCTTTCATTTTATTATTGTCCGTGTTAGTTAGTATTCTTGAAGTATTCGGTAAGCAGGAAGGTCAGTTATATTCAGACCGATTCTTACAGTTCGTACATATATCAGCATGTCCTCCCGCACACATGATGCTTGCTTCCGTAATTGCAGAGCTTCCCCCTAAGGTATTTACATCTCTGTTAACATCAATCGTATTAAGTAATCTATTGCCGAATGATATTGTCATTTGGGCAGCGCCGCTAATGTTTCTAATCAGTATATTAGCTGGATTGATTGGCGACCTGTCAGGTTTGCTGCTGCTGATTATCTTAGTTCGAGTGGCTCCTGGGATTTTAGGGGCAACCCGCATTATAGTACCAGGAATATTCATAGCGTTAATTATTTATGTGGCGTACATTTTGATGAGTGGAATTCCCTTTGAAATTATTGGTCTGTTGTTGCAAGAAAATCTCGCTTGGATCTACTTGATTGCGGGCATACTGATGCTTCCAGGCGTTGGGATGGCACTCAGTCTATGGCTTGCCCCGCTGCGAGTTGGCCGATTGTATCGGGACGGCTGGAGAGAAGCGGCCAAGCGATTCGATACCGGAAGGAAGGCGTCTTCCCAATCCAGATGGCCTGCGTTGATGTCCGGTCCAATTGGTGCTATTCAAGCGAAGGAATGGCTACAGCTAAGACGCAATCGCATTACGTATGTGCGCTTGTTGTTTCTTGTTGCAGGCTTGGTCGCCGCATTCTTCGTTGGACCGATGATCGCTGCACAAGATGAATCCTTGCGTATGATGATGGTTCTGGCGGCAGGCTTGCTGGTTGCTCTGTTAAGCTACGGTGAGGTTCTTGCTGCGATGTTTGTCGGGGAAGGGCGCAATATCGCTTTTTATATTATTTCTGGGACACACCCAAGGCATTTGCTAATTGGCAAGATGCTGTCGGCTATACCGCTAGGTCTCATCAGCTTGCTTAGTACTTGGGTGTTTGCCTTATTTAGTGGATTGTCATTAGGGCAACAGCTTAGTGCGGCCCTGATCGGTGGACTGCTTGGAATCGGCATGATAGTTATCTTGATTGGAGTAGCCGCAGTAGGCGTTAATCCGGGAGAATTCGATAAGAGAGACGAGAAGGAGACTTCCTCTGAAATCAGTGAGCAACTGCCAAGCGGTGTGGGTTCATGGGCAGGCATCGGTACGGCGCTGCTCTACTGGCTCATCGGCTCGGTTACTGGTGGAGCAGACCTTCCGATATGGGCTACGCTTCTGCTCGTTGCCGTACTTATTATGATGATGGCCTTCACTTATGTTCTGGGCAGTGCTCGTTTATGGAAATTGCTGCTACGGGGCAAATGATGGTGAGATAGGCTGTTCACAATATGTCAAATAATATCCATATTAGTCAACCTCTATTGCCTTAATGGACGTTGTAGATAATAGTAAGGAATAGGTCATTTTGCAAGAAGCTGCGCTCGATGTCGAATGCGCGGCTTCTTCTGTTGTGCAAAGAAAGAGATGAAAGGATGAAGACGCTTGTCGTGGCAGAGAAACCAGATATGGGCCGCAACATTGCTTCTGTCATTGAACCGAAGGGACGGAAGCATCAAACCCATGTTGAAGGGGAGCAGTATATTATCACGTGAGCGATCGGACATCTTCTCTGACTAGCTGAGCCGCAAGTGTACGATGCCAAATATAAACGTTGGAACTTCTATGACCTGCCGATCATCCCATCACATTCAAGATAACTAATTCCGCTGATCGAACAAACGCCAACCGCAGCCGGGCACAAGAAGCTTGTAGAAATGAGCGGACTGGAATTGAAGAAGTGGTTCAATACGTCCGGTGAAGTATATAAATCGATGCAATTGAAAGATAAATTGCCGCAAATGAGCGAAGACGAGCAGTTGGAGTTGCTGTCTTCGAACGGAAAATTAATTAAGCGTCCGATCGTGACCGACGGCAAGCGGGCGACAGTAGGCTTTCGTGAAGAGATGTTCGAGAATACGTGGACTATTGCCTCCAAGCATTGAGCAGGTATGGTAGAATCAGCTAACCGCGATGAACCGCAATATATGGTATACTGGTAGGCATTGTATTGCGAAAGGAGTTAACACTCATGCTGGAAGAACAACTGGAAGAACATATAGAGACATCTCAACTGCCGCGTATTCTGTTAGTCGACGGGATGGCATTGCTATTCCGCGCATATTATGCGACGGCATATGGCGGCTCCATTCGCCGGATGAAGGACGGGACTCCGACCAATGCGGTATACGGATTTATGCGCTATTTTTGGGATGCGGTGCAGACCTTCGAACCGACCCATATCGCTTGCTGTTGGGATTTGAGCAGCAAGACGTTCCGAGCTGAGCAATATGACCAGTACAAAGCGAATCGTGCGGAGTGTCCGGAGGATCTGATTCCGCAATTCCAGCTCATTCGCGATGTGATGGATAGCTTCGGCATTCCGAACATTTCGGCGGAAGGATATGAAGCGGATGATTGCATCGGAACGCTAGCACGTCTCTACCGAAAAGAGATGGAAGTCAATATTCTAACAGGCGATCATGACATGCTCCAGCTTGTCCATGAACGCACAACGGTTATTATAATGAAAAAAGGGCACGGTAACTATGCGGTATACAGTCCGATCACTCTAATGGAAGAGAAGCAGCTGACGCCAGAGCAAATTATTGATTTGAAGGGTCTTATGGGGGACACATCCGACAATTATCCAGGTGTCCGTGGCATCGGCGAGAAGACCGCGCACAAGCTCATCCAGGAGTATGCTTCCATCGAGGGAATCCTCGACAATCTGCCGGCGCTAGCCAAAGGCGTGCGCACGAAGATTGAGGCGGATATGGACATGCTTCATTTATCGCGCCAATTGGCGCGGATTGAGTGTGATGCTCCGGTCGTGTGCGATACCGAACGCTGTCTGTTCGCGCCGGAACGGAATGCGGTGCATGCCGTATTCGAGCGGCTCGAAATGTCCAGCATAGCGAAATTAGTCGGAATTTGATTCATTCGAATAATAGCACAACCATAAGTGTCGCATATCAGCGGCAACAAAACGGTGAAGCTTGCTTGTTCTGTCATGATGTGACACGGACCAGCCTGCATCGCCGTTTTTTTTCAAGAGAAACCAGACATACCTTATGGGGATAAAGCCTACCTCTAAACGTACTCGCTCGTCTTCGAAAGGCCTCGATAGAAGATCCTTGGATTCGTCAGTTCCCTTTTCCGAAAAAGGTATGCCTGTTCGGCATCCATTGCCTCACTCTCCCCTTCATTCAGAATGGCAGCTTCCTTCCCTTTGAGCGAAACCATGTTGTCGGGCCTCCCGTACAATGGTCCTTAGATCCATTCTCCCATACCGTCAGGAGAGATAATGTCGAGGTTAGCATATGCCGTTCGGATCCATGGCATGAAGGGGCCGATAATGATGGAAGTAAACCAGAGTCGCCATTGGACGTGTCGCCTTCTGATGGAAGGGGAGAATGGAGCAAAGAGGCGGATGCAGCGAATCACCGCCAGTCAGAGCTCGCCACTGCCCGAACGGAATAACCTACCGGCTCGAAAAAGCGCTCATCGTGCTTCTCCGTGGTATTATCCACAAGAAGGGAGCGTTGTTGAAGTGAAATAACTGCACAATGTGATATATGGGAGCAAGCAGGAGAACAGATATCGTGGTTGTATCGTTCTCCATCCGCATCCTGCCGAGGCAGCGTTCATTCCCATTAACGGGTGTAAAAAGCCTGATTGAGGCTTCATCAATCTGGTCTTGGTCCTTAGTCCGTAAAGTGAACAGCGCCAATGACCATGGACAGAAAATGGCGTAAGTCTTCCGCTTCTTCATTGCCCAAGCGATAGAACGATTCCAAATAACCTTCTTCTTCTAAATCGTCTTGTCCCATAATGGCGGTTAGACCGCTCTGCAAATCAGTCACCAGCTTTTTGCCATAAAAGCGGTTCGTCGTCGTAACAGCCAGATCGAAGCGATGCATGCTCGGACCGATAAACGTAACGAAGCGCGTGGATGTCTCCTCCGTACCGTCTGATAAAAAGTCTATGTCGTTCATACTCATCTTGACGAACCTCCTTGTGTGGGTAACATTCCCATTATAACGCAACAGCGGCAACTTCTAAAAGAGCTGAACTGCACTAAAAGTAAGAATTGCAACCTCGCATGTCTATGTGGTATAATTTAGGTAAATTCATAACTAGGACGGGGAAGCACCTCTTTGAAATGCGTATAGCCGCATTTTGAAGGGGTGCTTTCTTTTTTTATGTTCCACATTATGAATGGATATAATGCACTTTACAATAAAGGAGGGATCGACACACATGCAAGTAGTCTGGACGGCAAGGTTCGATTGTCAGGAGGGCACAAGCACAGACGGACGAAAGGCGAAGAGCAAGGCTAAAAAAGAGGCTGATGCGATCAGATCTCAGCAAGGTCTCGTCACGGTTGGAGAAGAGGAAGGAGAATGGATCGTGTTGTGGGAAGTGGACGGCGGAGCATCTGAGGTGTGGTTCGAAGGATCCATCTGGGCCGAGATGCGTGCTGCGCTGCGCGGGGGCTTGGCTCAGCTGCTCAGCTCGGGCTACCGTATGGTGCTGGGATTTGTCCCGGACACCGACATTCATGAACGCCGGATGAAGGAGCGGCAGGAATGGGTGAATTGCTATGCCCAATTATACGCGAAGGAGGAAGTGTACGAGCAGTTGACCAAGTGGCGACGAGAGCTGGCAAGCCGCTTGAAGCGTGCCCCGTATTGGGTGGCGACGAACCGTATGCTTCGACTCGTAAGCGCATTTTTGCCGCATACACTGGAGGAATTGAAGCAGCTTCCGGGATTTGGTGAAATCAAAATACAATCGTTCGGGGACGATATCGTCGAAATAACGAAGCAGCATGAACGGAGCACGACCTTCCCATTAGAGTGGGTGCAAGCGGCTATCACCGAGCAGCAATTCGCACAGTGGATCTATTCGGAATGGGAAGCAAAGCAAAGGGATGAATTAACGAAGCTGACCGAGCGCAGAAAGCTTTTGGAGGGGATACAGCAAGGGCAGACCCTGTTGCAACTGATGGAACTTCTTCGCATTGATCGGCGTGAGCTCATTATGCGAATTGAAACGCTGGAACGGGAAGGATACCAAGTAGAGACGCTTGTGGAGGCCGAGTTAGCTTCAATGCCAAGGGAAGAAAGGCAGGCGATTGATATGGCTTTTGTGGAGCTGGGGGACGAATACTTAAAGCCGGTTTATATAAAAGCGTTCGGTGAAGCGGCCTTAGAGCAAGCCACCGCATCGGTGCAGGCTAACTATGAGCGGATTCGTCTTCTGCGTCTTCTGCATCGCCGTCAGAAGCATGCCCCTGCCGATCGGCAGGTGAGCTAAGAAAAAATATAATGCCCGTGTCCTTGATCGAGTCAGGAACACGGGCAATCGTATGGTCGCTTTTGTCAGATCCAATCTTTTTTCCGAAATAAATAGAACATGAATGCGCCGAGTATGAACATGAAGCCCATCGTATAGAAAGAACCAAAATCCCAATCCATGAACGGGATATAGTCGAAGTTCATTCCATAGATGCCTGTAATCAAAGTAAGCGGCATGAATATGGTCGTGATGGCGGTGAACACTCTCATAATGTCGTTCGCGCGATTCGCAATGCTGAGCTGGTAGGACTCTCGCAAGTTTCCCATCAGATCGCGGAACGTTTCAAACGTTTCGGACACCTTGACAGCATTCTCATAGATGTCACGGAAGTATTTTTGTAAATCATCGTCGATTAGCCGCAGTTCTTTACGGTAAAGGACGAGCAGCACTTCTTTTTGCGGAGCCAATCCTTTTTTGAGCCAGAGTATTTCGCTTCGCAAGCTAATGATTTCATTTAGATGGGTCTTCTTGGCGCTGACAATGAGCTCTTCTTCCAGATTGTCGATCTTCGCTTCAATTCGATCGGCTACCGTGAAATAGTTGTCAACGACCATGTCAATTAAGTGATATAACATGCGGTCTGCCGCACTGACTTCCTGTTCCCACAGGACCGGCTTTACCATGCGCAGCTCATTTATTTTCTGATTGGTTACTGTAATTATAAAGTGCTTGCCTAGAAATATGTTCAGCGAACGTAAAAATATTTCCTCATCATCAAATCGGATGCTGTTAAACACGATAAAGTAATGGCCTTCATAGATTTCAATCTTCGGGCGTTGCTCTTCTTCGCTCATACAGTCCTCTACGGCCAGATCATGCATGGAGAATAGAGGCTGGAGCACGAGCAAATCATCAATATCGGCATCGATCCAGTAAAAGCCTTGTTCAGGCGTCGTCAATGCGACATTGATGTCTTCCACAGGTGTAAATACCCCATCGTTTACAAGACGGATTTTCATTGCACTCACTCCTTCGCACCGCCAACTGTTGGCGGGCTGCGTCGTCTATTATTGACGATTCAAGCAGGGAGATGCTCATGACTTCGTCCGTCATTCGGTGCATAGACATACGTCAAGGCAGTTGAATGCTGTTCAACTTATGGGCACGAACAACAGACAGCAACGGTCTTGGGCGACATCGGTTCCTGTCGAATCGTCATATTCGGTTGTCCGTTCGTACCGTGGCACGGCCTCGGGTCGCCATCCATCCGAAATTCACCTCAACTTATTCGTTATAAATCAGGTAGTGCGGTCACGCACTTGTTAAGTATAACGCTCGTACTTTCACCTTTCAAGAAAAAATGAATTACAGAATTTAGTTGAAACCGAGAAAATGTGTGAAAGTATGAAGTTTGTCATTGATTTAACATATGCATTTCATAAGAGATGGTGAATTGCCTCTTGACGAGAGGCTGGTCTTTGCTATAAGTTATTACCAAGTCCTATTTGGCAAATGGCAAACAAATGAATAACGAACGATAGCAATCTTATCAAGAGCAGGTGGAGGGACAAGCCCGATGAAACCCGGCAACCGGCGTTAGCCATGACATGGCAGATTCTTGTTCCAAGAATCTTGCAGTTATGTACGTACGGTGCTAATTCTTGCAGCAGCGATCCAATCGTTGCTGACAGATGAGAGAGGCATGAGAACGTAATGCATGACCTTTCTCGAATTGCCGGGAAAGGTCTTTTTTGTATATGAAAAAGGACAGGAGCGCCGTATCCACTTGCTACATACGTTTGCCAGTGCTGCATGTATGGAACCAATATGAAGGAGGAGAGCGTCATGCCGATTAAAATTCCGGATCACTTGCCGGCCAAAGAAATACTGTCTCAGGAGAACATATTCGTTATGGACGAAACACGTGCGTATCACCAAGATATTCGTCCGCTTCGAATTGTAATTCTGAACTTGATGCCGACGAAAGAGACGACGGAAACCCAACTGCTTCGCTTAGTTGGCAATACGCCGCTTCAGGTAGATGTGACATTGCTCCATCCAGCGAGCCATACCTCGAAAAATACTTCGGCGGAACATTTGTCGTCCTTTTATAAAACGTTTGAAGAAATTGAGAATCAGCAGTTTGACGGCATGATTATTACAGGGGCTCCCGTGGAGCAGATGGATTTCGAGGACGTGAACTATTGGCAGGAGCTGTGCCTCATCATGAAATGGTCCAAGGAAAATGTGACCTCGACCTTTCATATATGTTGGGCGTCCCAGGCAGGTCTGTATTATCATTACGGCATTCGTAAATATTCACTAGACAACAAAATATTTGGGGTATTTCCCCATACGTTAACGAAGGAAAATGTAAGTCTGACACGCGGCTTCGACGAAATGTTCCTTGTTCCACAATCCCGCCATACGGAAGTGAGACGCGAGGATATCGAGCAAGTTGCCGCCTTGAATATATTAGCGGAATCAGAAGAAGCGGGAGTCTATCTGGTTGCGACTGAGGATGGCAAGCAAATCTTCGTGACCGGGCACTCTGAATACGATCCCTGTACATTGAAATGGGAATATGATCGGGATATCGCGAAAGGGATGGATATGGACATCCCCGCTAATTATTTTCCAAATAACGATCCGTCCAAAAAGCCGTACTCGACTTGGCGTGCGCATGCCAATCTGCTCTTTTCCAACTGGCTGAACTACTATGTATATCAAGAGACGCCGTATGAATTAGGCAGAGCCGTATCGCATAAGGAAGGGGCGCAATTATAATGGCTGCACAGAACTCAGACAATTACCGCATCGAAAGCCGGCTCGCACAGATCGGGTCGGTGCATGAGCCGAAGACAGGCGCCGTAACGTATCCAATCTTTCAAGCAACCGCGTATCGCCATCCACGGCTCGGGCAGAGCACCGGATTTGATTATATACGTACGAAGAACCCGACCCGGCAAGTGCTGGAAGACGCGGCGGCCGTCTTGGAAGGCGGAGATGCAGGCTTCGCGTGCAGCTCGGGGATGGCAGCATTGCAGACCGTATTCGCGCTGTTCAGTCAAGGGGATCATCTGATCGTGTCGTTGGACTTGTACGGCGGGACATACCGCTTGCTTGAACAGATCATGTCCCGCTTCGGCGTGTCGGCGGCC
Organism: Paenibacillus sp. MER TA 81-3; assembly: GCF_023713585.1. Lineage (NCBI taxonomy): Bacteria > Bacillati > Bacillota > Bacilli > Caryophanales > Paenibacillaceae > Paenibacillus > Paenibacillus sp. MER TA 81-3. The sequence continues at coordinate 198,719 of NZ_JAMAWB010000003.1, read as the reverse complement.
TATGTTGATACGAACGATATGGATGCGCTCGAGTCGGCGCGCAAGCCGGAGACGAAGGCGGTCATCATCGAGACGCCGACCAATCCACTCATGATGATAACGGACATCGAACGGGTTGCGGCTTGGGCTAAGGCACACGGCATGTTGACTATCGTCGACAATACGCTCCTTACGCCGTTCTTCCAGCGCCCAATTGAGCTTGGAGCGGATATCGTCGTCCACAGTGCGACGAAGTATTTGGGTGGACATAACGATGTGCTGGCTGGCCTTATCGTGACAAAGGGCAAGGAATTGTCCGACGAAATCGGATTTCTGCATAATTCAATCGGCGCCGTACTCAGTCCGTCGGATTCGTACCAACTGATGCGCGGCATGAAGACACTCGCCCTCCGAATGGAGCGGCATCAGACTAACGCGACGATCATTGCGAACTGGCTGCTGGAGCATCCGGCCATTGAAGCAGTGTACTATCCGGCGCTTCCGCATCATCCAGGCCATGATATTCAGAAGCGGCAGTCGGCGGGCAACACGGGCATCTTCTCGTTCCGCTTGAAGGATGCGCGGTATGTTGAGCCGATTCTGAGACATCTGAAGCTGATTGCATTTGCGGAAAGCTTGGGTGGTGTCGAATCGCTGATGACATATCCGGCCATACAGACGCATGCAGACATTCCGCAGGAAATTCGGGAGCGGATCGGCGTTGACGACCGTCTGTTACGCTTCTCGGTCGGTATCGAGCATACGGAAGACCTCATTGCGGATTTGGACCAAGCGATTGCTGCGGCAAAAGCCGAAATAGAGGGGTGACGAAAAAAATGAGCGAGCAACATAAGGGACACGATGACGAACTGGGAAGCAACCATCCCCAAAAAGGCGAGCGCCGCTTTGCGACGAAGCTTATCCACTTTGGCGGTGAGATCGACAGTAATACGGGGGCGTCCAGCGTTCCGATATACCAGGCGACAACGTTCCATCATCACGATATTTACGAGCCGCCTGAATATGACTATTCCCGTTCCGGCAATCCGACGCGACAGGCGCTGGAGAATTATATCGCTTTGTTGGAAGGCGGAAGCAACGGATACGCATTCGCATCCGGCATGGCTGCAATTTCGTCTGCATTCCTGCTCCTGTCGGCGGGCGATCACGTCATTGTAACAGAGGATGTCTATGGGGGAACGTACCGTTTGTTGACGTCTATCCTGACCCGCTTGCACATTGAATCGACCTTCGTCGATATGACGGATATCGAACAGGTGAAAGCAGCCCTTCGCCCGAACACGAAGGCCGTATACATGGAAACACCGTCCAACCCGACGCTCAAAATTACGGACATTGCTGAGGTGGCGGCATGGGCGAAGGAACACGGTCTCATCACATTGCTCGATAATACGTTTATGACGCCTTACCATCAACGGCCCATCGAGCTTGGCGTTGACATTGTACTGCATAGCGCGACGAAGTTCCTCGGCGGTCATAGCGACGTGCTGGCCGGGCTGACGGTAACGGCGGACGAGAGCCTTGGACACCGCGTCAAGCAGATGCAGAACGGTCTCGGCACCGTATTGGGCGTTCAGGACAGTTGGCTGTTGATGCGCGGGATGAAGACGCTGGAAGCGCGCATGAAGCAGAGCGAGCAGAGCGCGCGGCGTCTTGCCGAGTGGCTTCACGAGAGAACGGATATTGCCCGCGTCTACTATCCCGGGCTGCTGAATCATCCAGGCCGCGAGGTGCATGAGAAGCAATCGCAAGGCTATGGTGCAGTCGTATCCTTCGATGTCGGTTCCGGCGAACGTGCGAAGCAGGTGCTGAACCAAGTGAAGCTGCCGCTGGTCGCCGTCAGCCTGGGGGCTGTCGAGAGCATTCTATCCTATCCGGCGATGATGTCTCATGCGGCCATGCCGAAGGAAGTGCGGATGGAACGAGGCATTACGGATGGATTGCTCCGTTTCTCCGTAGGTCTGGAGCACATTGATGATTTGCTGGAGGACTTGGATCAAGCATTATCTTTGTCATAAAATAGAAGTAGTGAAGTTGCTTTATTCCTCTCGTTACAGGTATCGTACCGGACAAATCATCGGTTCAGCCTGTACCGGGAGGTGCTGTTTTTTACGGGCAAACTATGTTACCATTATTGCAGTTGTTGACATGAACTAGGAAATATCATGTCACGTACGGATGAGCCATATCGCGCACGTTCATATATCATTTGTGGCTGTGGCTGCGCCTAGATACGTTTTTCGCATGAGCATGCAACTTATGCAACTTATTTTTGAGAGGAAGTGACTGTACGATGTCACCGATTGACCGCATACTGGACAAAGCGCTGCGCGGCGAACGAATTGACACGGACGAATGCGTTACTTTGTTCGAAACCGACCAGATAGAAAAGCTTGGAGCCGTCGCCAATCAGAAGATGCAGAAGTGGCATCCCGAGCCCATTTCCACCTTCGTGATTGGTCGAAATGTCAACTACACGAACATTTGCGATACGTATTGTCGGTTCTGCGCGTTCTACCGCGCACCCGGATCGAAGGAAGGCTATGTCCTTCCGGATGAAGTCATTTTTCAGAAGATTCAGGAAACGATCGACGTTGGTGGTACGGAAATATTGATGCAGGGTGGAACGAATCCCGAGCTGCCCTTCAGCTATTATACAGATTTGCTGCGCGCGATTAAAGAACGTTTCCCAAGCATTACGATGCACTCTTTTTCGCCAGCTGAGATCTTGAAAATGCAGGAAGTATCTGACGGATTGTCGTTGGAGCAAGTCGTACGTGAAATTCATGAAGCAGGTCTGGACTCCTTGCCTGGCGGCGGTGCGGAAATATTGGATGATCGCACGCGCCGTAAAATAAGCCGGCTTAAAGGCTCATGGCGGGATTGGATGGACGTTATGCAAACTGCGCATAAGGTCGGCATGAACACGACGGCGACGATGGTCATCGGCTTCGGCGAGCTGCTGGAAGAGCGTGCGCTTCATATGGAGCGTGTTCGCACAGCACAGGATGAATGCCTGGCGCATGGATATTCTTCTAAAGGGTTCCTTGCCTTCATTCCATGGACATTCCAGCCAGACAATACGAACATGAAGGCGGAGCGCGTCAGTCCGGAGGAATATTTGAAGACATTGGCTATCAGCCGAATTTTCTTGGACAACATTCCGAATTTCCAAGCCTCTTGGGTAACGATGGGGCCGGAAATCGGGAAGTTGACGTTAAGCTACGGCTGCAACGATTTCGGCAGCACGATGATCGAGGAGAACGTCGTCTCCGCCGCTGGAGCGACGCACAAAGTGAACATCGAGAGCACGCTTCGTCTCATTCGCGAGGCCGGCAAGGTTCCGGCGCAGCGGGATACGAAGTACAACATCCTACAAGTGTTTGATGATGAAAATATGCGCGTAGAGCGTGATTTTATAATGCAGAATTAGTGTAGTGCAGAAGAACTCATAACACATAGTGGGCCATCATCATCATGCTGGCGTTGCCCGAGCCTCTTGCTTTGAAAGGGAGGAGGGCAGCGCCTTTTTTTGTTGGACGATGAGAGGTTTCCATTGTGATCCATTGTATTTTGTCCAATGGTTACGATAATTAGGAGCTCAAGTGTGGGGTGTCATTGGAAATACTCCAATAGAGTCCTATCCAAATGGCTTAAAGGCAAGAAAATACCCTGATTTGACTGGATGTTTTCCAATGGAATGGACGAATCGCGGTTGAAATGGACGAAATGACTGTACATTTTCCAATGGAAGTGCGCCGACTTTGACTTGTAAAAGGTAGAGATCCGAAAATAGACTAAGTTCAATCGATTAGATTCGTTTGGTTTAGCTCGCAAAATTCGACAACATCGGAAGTTCTTACCGGATGGAACTCCAAGTCCCATATTCGAAGCGTAAATAATAGTGTTATTACCCGAAAGGTGAAAACATGCATCAAGGCGGTCGACGGGGAGTCAGCTGCCTTTTTGCCTTTTCACGTCCCGGTTACAGGAACGTTTTGTCGCAACGAAAGTCCTATCTGCTGAGAAAAACAGGAATTTAGTTTTATGTCCAAACTCCCGATTTCCTCCGATATTTAGGTTTGTCGTTCACAAATAGAAAACGTGAATGAACAGACACAAGGGGGTTGTTGTACACATGAAACAGAAAGTATGGACGAGACTGGCCGCCGCTTTGCTGGCGGTAACCGTAGCTGCGGGAAGCCCAGCAGGCTTCGCCGCGGCCAAGCCTGTCGGTACGGCGGAAGAGCCGCACGGATTTATCCAATCGGGGAGCGGCAGCCTATGGTCAATGACGGAAGACGAGCGGTTAGGCTCGCCGCTAGGAGCCGTAGGGGAGTTGCCTTCCGCAGATTCGGCAGAGGCTGGAATGGAGGAACCGAAGCAGGCTCAGGCGCTTAAGAGCGAAGCGAGGCAGGATGTCCAGTCGACGTACAGCATGGCGCATTTGAGCTCGTTGTCGAATGAAGAACTTACGGATCTGCTCGCGGGCATCGAATGGCGGACGATTCCCGAGCTGTTCAAATATAACGAGGATACCCGCCGGTTTTATGCGGACGAGGACCGCTTTCAGGCCATCGTGGACCGATTGGAGGAGAGTGGCAGACGGTTCACGGCGGAGGACGATCAAGGCATTCCTACGTTGGTGGAGGTGCTCCGTTCCGGTTACTATTTGGGGTATTATAACGAGAAACTCGGACATATCAATGAGGCAGCGTACCGGGAAAAAGTACTGCCCGCTGTAAAGGCAATTACGGAAAATCCGGCTTTTGCTTGGGGAACGCCGGTGCAGAACGAGGTCATCGGAGCGACGGGCAAGCTGATATCCAACACTACGGTCGAACGGGATATCGTTAACCGCTTGGCGGGCGTCCTGGCAACGTTCGTCGACCAGACGGATGCGTACGACGGCGATCCTTCGGTGGGAGAGGCATTCTACAGCCTCATTCAAGGAGTCGGCTATGTGCTCATGTGGCGTATGGACGACCCTGTCCAGGAAGCTGCGTTCAAAGGGGGCATCGACGCTTATCTGGAGCAGTTGTTCCGGATGGTGAAGGAGGGGCCGAGATCGGCGGACAAGCTGTGGCTGATGAACAACGCGATATACTATACGGGTTCGCTCGGGCATTTTTACAGCGATCCGCTGCAGGCGAACCGGGTGCTGACGGAGATTATGCAGACGGAGCCGGCGCTTAGCGAGGTATATTTCGTGGCGGCCGACCAAATTGCGCAACGCTACGCAGGGATGGATGCCAACGGAAGCCTGGTAGATATGACCGCGTTGAAGCAGCAGGGGAAAGAGCGCTATCTCCCGCAGCGGACCGAGTTCGATGATGGCCGATTCATATTCCAGACGGGCAACAAGTTGAGCGAGGAGCAGATTCAGCGTTTGTATTGGGCCGCGAAAGAAGTTCAAGCCCAATTCCACCGCGTCATCGGCAGCGATAAGGCGCTGGAGCCGGGCAATGCGGACGACGTGCTGACAGTTGTCATTTACAACAATCCGGATGAGTACCGGATGAACCGCTATTTATACGGATACGAGACTGAAAATGGCGGCATCTACATCGAAGGCGACGGGACGTTCTTCACATATGACCGGACGATCGAGCAGAGCATTTACAGTCTGGAGGAACTGTTCCGGCACGAATTTACCCATTACCTGCAGGGGCGGTACGTGGTGCCGGGCATGTGGGGCCGGGGACCACTCTATGACGGGGGGCGCATGCAGTGGTTCGACGAAGGCGGAGCCGAATTCTTCGCCGGCGCTACGCGGACGGAAGGGATTCAGCCCCGCAAGTCGGTCGTGGGCAATCTGAGGCACGACGGACCGGAGCAGCGTTTCTCCGTGTCGGATACGGTGAATGCGCAGTACGGCACGTGGAAGTTTTACGATTATTCGTTTGCCTTGTACGACCATCTGTACCGGCACAACTTTGCGGCGCTTGACCGGATTCACGATGCCATCCAGTTCAATGATGCGGGGTCCTATGAAGGGCATCTTGCGGCAATGAGCGGCGATGCGGGATTGAATCAATTGTACCAGCGCTCCATCGAGGAGCAGGTTGCCCAGTATGACAGGTTGACGGTGCCGCTCGTATCCGACGATTATATGCGGACACCTGAGCCTAAGCCGATGCGTGACATTTACGGAGAGATTGCGTCCATGGCGGGATTGAGCAACGTGAGCACGCAGGAACGGGAGTCCCGTTTCTTCCAGACGTTCGAGCTTCGCGGCACGTACATCGGCGGGGCTGCGGCAGGGGAAACGCAGGATTGGCAGACGATGAACGGTCTTGCCGACGAATTCCTGAAAGAACTAACGGCTCGTTCGTGGGACGGGTATAAGACTGTGACTGCTTATTTTACGAATTACCGTATGGACGGGGAAGGGCGATTCGTCTACGATCTCGTGTTCCACGGCAAGCTGCCTGCCGACAGGGATAGCGTAGAGAACCCGGATGGAGACGGTAACGGCGGCGACGGGGGGGACCCGAACGGCGGCCATGACGGTAATGGACAACCGAACGTAGAACGGGAGCCGAACGATACCTGGGAACAGGCCATCCGCTTGATTGCGGGCCAATCCGTATCCGGCAAGCTTGAAGACACGGATCGGGTCGATATCTTCCGCTTTGATGTCGAGAAGGCGGGAGATTGGATGTTAGAGTTGGAGACCGCACAGGCGCAAGGGGCGGCTTGGGTGCTCTACCACGAGTCTGACTTGACCAACTATGCCGCTTACCCGAGCCGCGTGGCCGACGCGAGTGTGGCCGGTTCTGTTGCGGCCCTGCCGGGCACCTATTACGTGTATGTATATGCAACGGCGCTGGGAGAGCAGCCATACCGCATGCTCGTCCAGCCGGGAACGCTGCCTGAGCAGCAACCGGAACCGGAGAATCCTCTGTTCGAAGAGTCAGAGCCGAACGATTCGCCTGATACGGCTAACGGGCCAATTCCAACGGGCCGGACGGTCATCGGAGCCCTTGAAGGGGATGACGATAAGGATATGTTTGTGGTGGACGTGGATAAGCCGTCGGCGCTTCGCATTGAGCTGGAGAAGCGGCTTGGCGAAAGCGTCAACTGGATGCTGTTCCGGGAAGGCGATACAGACCATCCGGTCTCATATCCGATCGAATTGGATGACAAGCGGATGAGCGCCGGTTATGAAGCGGAACCGGGCCGATACTATGTGCTTGTGTACAAGTATGCCGATGAGGATGTTCATTACACTTTGCAAATCCGTTAACAAGAGTCAGCCTCCCGTACCGCGGTCCAACCGTGGGCGGGAGGTTTTTTATGATTGGGAGAGAGGCGTGTCTATCACTTAGTGAAAAAGTTCACTAATCAAAAGACAATTAAGCAAGAACGGCCTGACGAATGTCGAACGGCCTTAATGAATAAATGACGCGCTTCTGACCTGACTCGAAGGGGGATTGATGCAAAGGGCTCTAACATGATTGTCTGAAATATTCATCCCTGTATTTCCAGAACCCTCTTCGTATATCTGTTTCTGTGCCCCCATATACTGAATAAGGAACAGAAAGGAGTGAGTTCATGGAACTGTTCACGATATCGTTACCACATGCATCGCAGGACGACATGGCAGCTTTGACGGGCTTACTGCAGCAAGAGCTGAGCGATTTACATAAACAGCCGAATGGCGTGGAGTTCGATCAATCGATCACCGAACAGATGGCTTTGATTACTTGCCGCGGTCTCATGCCCGGATTTCAGCTTGCCAGACAAGGACAAGACGTGTGGAATAAAGCCGCACGGGCACTTGCCGAATATATTTTGTCCATGAAGGAAAAATCGCTCATTCGTTCCTTTATTACAAAAGAATCTCACTATGACGAGGGCGAACAAAGCAAAATAGAGGAATATTGCCTGCAGTTGCTTAATGGGGTGGACGAAATCGGGGCTACGGAGGCGCGCCGCCGCCGCAAAGGCAAAGTGATGCGCGTACTGCGCCGTTATTTAGAGGAGCATACGGAATTGAACCTGGAGGGGTTTATCCGGTTCCGCTTAGTGAAGTATATGAACGAATTGCGCGAAGTCGTTGATTACGCGATTGACGAATATGTGCTTGAACGCCAGTATCAAGAGTTTATCGGATTGTTGAAATATTTCGTGTTCATTCAAGAGACGAAAATACCGCTTGCTCATTTGATGCATAAGGGTGGACATGAGTTTACGCTTCTCAATGAGCAGATGCAGCCGCTGGAGCCAAACCACGTTGTTGACGGCATGATTGTAGAAATGTTGGATTACGATATGGAAATGGAAGATATGATCGTAAGCACACTCATTAACGTGTCTCCGCAAAATATTATTATTCATACGCAAGAACCGGATTCCCAAGTAATTAAGACCATTCAGCAGATCTTTGAGTCACGTGTGCAGGTATGCATTTACTGCAGTTCTTGCCAACCGCTTGCAAGCGAACCGTTGCAAACGCAGGACAGCTACACTTGAATCCGTCTCATGCAGAAGGTGATTTCCGTCTGGTTCGGACAAATGTCCGAAGCAGCGGTAACCGCCTTTTTTATTTGACTACATTGACTCTTGACCACCAGTGAAAGATCGCATATAATATGCCATATTGAAATAACAGTTGCATAACGTCATGCGATGACGAAGATATGAATGACGGAAGGAACCGCGCAGAGAGAGAGACCGAGGCTGCAAGTCTCTTCGGAGTACGCCGTACATTTACCCCTTTGGAGCATTGAATGGGAACTCCTTGGCCGTTCTGTACCTTGCTGTACGGAGACCAGAGATAGTATCATTCGACGTGTCATTCCCGTTACCGAATGCTCAAGGATTGCTCTAGCCCTGTCGACATGCAGATGTTGAATCGTGTGCGGCAGCAGCAAGGCAGTCGAATGAGGGTGGAACCACGAGTTGCTATGATTATGAACGCTCGTCCCTTTTATAGGGATGGGTGTTTTTTTATTTTTATAGAGGTTGAACACACACTTCTATCGACAAACAAGGAGGAACAGCACATGTCTATGGTTAACGTAACATTGCCGGATGGCGCCGTACGCGAGTATGAGCAGGGGAGCACAATTGAAGATGTGGCCGGCTCAATCAGCAGCGGCCTGAAGAAAAATGCATTGGCTGGGAAAATCGATGGGAAAGTGGTCGATTTATATACGCCGATTGAACAGGATGCAAAGGTCGAAATCGTGACGGCAGATTCTGCCGACGGTCTGGAAGTGATGCGTCATAGTACGGCTCACTTGATGGCGCAAGCGATCAAGCGTTTATATAAAGATGCGAACGTCAAGCTCGGAATTGGTCCGGTCATCGAGGATGGCTTCTATTACGACATCGATATGGATATATCGCTTACACCTGAGGATTTGCCTAAGATTGAAAAAGAAATGGAACGGATCGTATCGGAAAATTTGCCGATTCGCCGTCGTGTCGTATCACGTGAAGAAGCGCTCCGCATCTACAATGAGATCGGCGATGAATTGAAAGTGGACCTTATTTCTGACTTGCCGGAAGATTCGGTCATTACGATTTATGATCAAGGCGAATTTTTCGATCTATGCCGTGGGCCGCACTTGCCTTCCACTGGCAAGATTAAAGTGTTCAAGCTGCTGAGCTTGGCGGGCGCATACTGGCGCGGCAACTCCGACAACAAGATGCTGCAGCGCATTTACGGTACGGCTTTCGTGAAGAAGGCGCAGCTTGATGAATACCTGCATTATCTGGAAGAAGCCAAGAAGCGCGACCACCGTAAGCTTGGGAAGGAATTGAAAATCTTTACGTTCTCCCGTGAAGTCGGACAAGGCTTGCCGCTCTGGCTGCCTAACGGCGCAACGCTGCGCCGGACAATGGAACGTTATATCGTGGATCTGGAAGAACGCCTCGGCTACAGCCACGTCTACACGCCAGTATTGGCAAATGTCGATCTGTATAAGACGTCGGGGCACTGGGATCATTACCAAGAGGACATGTTCCCTGTAATGGCACTCGACAATGAAGAGCTCGTGCTCCGTCCGATGAACTGTCCGCACCACATGATGGTGTATAAGAGCGATATGCGCAGCTATCGCGAACTGCCGATTCGTATCGCAGAGCTGGGCACCATGCATCGCTACGAAATGTCAGGGGCGCTGACAGGCTTGCACCGCGTTCGGGCTATGACGCTGAACGACGCGCACATCTTCTGTCGTCCCGATCAGATCAAAGAAGAGTTCGCCCGCGTTATTAACTTGATTCGCCGCGTATATGAGGACTTCGGCATTAAGGAATACCGGTTCCGTTTGTCTTATCGCGATCCGCAAGATACTGAGAAATATTTTCCGGATGATGCGATGTGGGAAATGTCGCAGCGCATGCTGCGTGAAGTCGTGGAAGAGCTTGGCTTGCCGTTCTTCGAAGAAGAGGGAGAAGCGGCGTTCTACGGCCCTAAGGTGGATGTGCAAATCAAGACCGCGCTCGGCAAGGAAGAGACGTTGTCGACAGCGCAGCTTGACTTCCTGCTTCCTGAGCGCTTCGAGCTGGAGTATGTAGGCGAAGACGGGCAGAAGCACCGTCCGGTCGTTATTCACCGTGGTATTATTAGCACGATGGAGCGTATGACTGCGTTCTTGCTTGAGAACTTTGCCGGCGCGCTGCCGCTCTGGCTGTCTCCGGTACATGCGAAGGTAATTCCGGTATCGCCGACTTATGAAGCGTATGCGAAGGAAGTTACGGAAACGCTGCTCGATGCAGGCATCCGCGCGGAAGCGGACCTGCGCAACGAGAAGCTCGGCTACAAAATTCGCGAAGCGCAGCTTGAGAAAATGCCATACATGCTCGTTGTGGGTGAGAACGAGAAGAATGACGGCGCCGCATCTGTCCGCAAACGGGGAGAGGGCGACCTCGGCATGAAGCCGCTCGCGGAAGTGATCGCGATGCTGCAAGAGGAAATCCGCACCCGTCATGTGGCGGAAGCAGCGCCGAAAGAACAATAATATGCTGCTGTAACAAAATGAAATGAAAATGAAGGAAGACGCCTGTCGCTGACGGGCGTCTTTGTTTATCCTCTCGTTCGGCTGCCGCTACGAGGGCGCGACAAGCCTTCGATAGAGGCAGGCTTCGCCATACGCGGCGGGCTGGAGGCTATCAAGTCGGCGCAATAGCCTGCCGAGCGCTGGAATGCCAGATAGCGGCAGCCATACCTGACAAAAATGTAAGGATGTCATAAGGTAAATCACACGCTGCGTGAACGTGTCTGAACTATAATGAATGTAACATCATGAGGTGATTCTCAAATGAAGGAAGTGCATTATGACAACGAAAACGAAACGTACAGGACGCCAACTGCTGCAGACAACGATAGCGGCCGCCATGGCATTTACGATGCTTGCAGCTCCATTTACCTCTACAAACACGGCTTACGCGCAAGCAGATTCCAAAGGAAGCCAGACACAGGCTGCTTCCGCATTGACAGCGCAAACGAAGCAAGATGTAAAAACCAACATTCAATATGATATTCAAGCCAATCTGAACACGGATGACATGACGATATCCGGGAAGCAAACGGTGAAGTACCGCAACACGTCCTCCGATAAGCTTAACGATGTCGTGTTCCGCTTGTTCGCCGATGCGCACCGCTCGAAAGAAACGCAGCCATCGATGTTTGCCCGCAGCAACGAAGAAATTGCACAAGAAAATCCAGATAAAAAACCGGAGGATTTTCTGGGCGGCATCGATATTATTAGCGTAAAGGATGCGGCTACAGGGCGCACGCTTGCCACGAAAAACGAAAAGCAAGCGTTGACGGTTCAGCTTGAGAAGGCGCTTAACCAAGACGAGGAAGTTGCTTTGGAGTTGGAATACAAGACAAAAATTCCGTTTGGTTCGCAGCGACTGTCTTATCAAAAAGATATCATTAACGGCGCTCATTGGTTCCCGGTCATGTCCGTCTATGACGAGAAGACGCATACTTGGAACAAGACGCCTTATAGCACGAAATTCGAGACCGATTATTACGAAGTGGCTGACTACAATATAAACATGAACGTGCCAGAGAAGATCCAAGTGGTGATGCCGGGACAAATGTCGGAACAGCCAGCTGAAGCCGGCCGCAAGGTCGTATCGACGAAGTCGGACAAGACCCGCGAGCTTGTGTTTTTCTCTAGTGAAAAATTCCATAAAGCCAGCAAGACAAAGAACGGTTTGACAGTAGAGTATGTGTACTACAATGACAACAACGATCCGGCTAAGACGGCCGTAATCAATAAATATATTGATCAAGCGTTCAAAGCCATCGAATTTTTCAGCGACAAATTCGGCAAATATGAATATCCCGAGTTCCGCATCGTGGAGTCCCACGTGGAAGGCGTAGCCGTGGAGTTCTCGCGTGTTATTCAGATGGGCCTTGTTGACGCTAATGCCGCACCAGAGAAAAAAACCGCATTTGTCCATGAAATCGCGCACCAATGGTTCCACTCCATTATCGGCAATGACTCCGAGACGGAATCGTTTTTGGATGAAGGCTTTGCGGATTTCGCCATGAGCTATTTCTTTAATGAGCAAGGCAGCAAGCTGAGCGGCTTCGATAATGTTCGGAGCGATATATATCCGCTGGACATAGCGATCAACTCCACGAACGACAACGCCGGGGAATCGCCGGATGCTTTGTTCTATAAGAGAGGCCGACTCGCTATTTACGAGCTGTACCGCACGGTCGGGCAAGAGAAGTTCGACGCGTTCATGAAGGAGTACTTCAACCGTTACGCATACCGCAACGCGACCGTTACTGGCCTGCTGCAGACAATCGAGGACCAGTTCGGCAAGGCGGTCCGCGATCGAATGGATGACAATCTGAATAAGCCTAACTTCGAGCTCAAGCCGGAATACGGCATGACAGAGGCGGAACAAGCGGAATTTATGCGCTTAGGCATGGTAGAGATGTATGATGGGGTCGAGCAAGGTTACCCTGATCTGTCGAAAGAAACAATGTTTAAAATAATGTCCAAAGCGCTGCACGGCGAACCGCTGACCATCGTTTACAGCAATCCGGTCAGCAAAGCGGCCAAGGAACAGCAGGAAATGCTGTTCAGCGGCATTCAAAATATGCTTAGCATGACCGGTATGAAAGCCGACATCATGTCCGAGCGGCAAGCGATTAAGAAAAACATGGAGACGACGCTGGCCAAAAGCAACGTCATCGTCATTGGCAATCCGAAGCATAATACGTTCATTCAAGCGTTGAAGCCGGCTATTGTGGCAAAGGCCGAGCAAGCGGGCTTCCCGTGGAAAGAAGTGATGAACAAGCCTGGACTTCACGGTGCATATGGCGTCACGCATCCGTATAACAAAGACCGTATGGTCGTGCACTACTTCTGGACGGACGATCATGTCAACGAGAAAGCGGCAGCTGGCTTTTTGCCTTTAGTTGGAATGAAAACATTGATGGTAACGAACAATTTTTATCAGTACTTTGTCCAAAAGGCAGACGGTTCTATCTATAAAGAAAAATTTGTGGACAACCCGATCTCGAAGCTTTTCCAGACGGAGGAATAAATTAGAATTTAAATAATGTAGCCAATATACTATACGCTAAAGCCGCAGGGGTGACACCTGCGGTTTTTTCATTTTCACATCTCGAAGCTACTTCTTGTGTTCACTTGTCTCTGTTTCGATCTGCCTTTTTGTCCACTCTCCCCAATGTTCAGATTGCGTAATGAATGGCTTGGGGGTACATAAACGTCTCGCGAGGACGATGGGGAAAATGACCCTTGCTCTTAAAGGAAGGCGAGCGTTGACAAAGTACATAGTGAGTAAGCGAAGAACAGTACCAATCGCAATTTGAGCTTATGTCCAATTATTTCTGAATAATTGGGATAGTGGGCAAAAGAACGATTTGGCGAATTCGAAAGCGGATCCGCACGGTAATGGAGCAAGCTATAGGTTAGCAACTTTTGTGTTAGGTTTATTTACATACATTGAACAATTGTATGGATTGTTTTCAATAACCCATTGAATAGAGCTCATTCCACGTCTATGATCTCCATAAATCAATATAATATTGTTATATTATCTAACATAATGGGGAGCGTGGAGAAAATGAGAAGTAACAATGTGAAGCGCGCAATGCGAGATGGGGGCAGGTGGGCAGTGGCCGCTCTCCTAGGTTGCGGATTGTTCGGGCTTGTTCCAAGCTTTGCCCTGGCCGCAGGAGAAGCGTCTGTCCAGACGCTGGAGACGGGACTTAACGCCTTGTGGGTAATGCTGTCCGCCATCCTCGTGCTGTTCATGCAAGCGGGCTTTATTTTGCTTGAATCTGGATCTACGCGGATGAAAAATGCGGGACATGTCGCTGGGAAAACCGTCTTCACCGTCGGTTTGTGCTCGCTCGTATACTGGGCGGCCGGTTACGGCCTCATCTTTGGCAGCGAGGGCAATGCTTTCGTCGGCTGGGGCGACTTCTTCTTCAATCCGCAAGCTGCCGCCGGCATGCTCGTCTTCTACAGCGCGAAGCTGTTCGAGAAGCTGCGCATCGACGACCCGATCTATGCCTTGTCTGTTCACGGCATGGCAGGCATATGAGGAACGCTCTCGAACGGCATCTTCGCTACGACGGAACTGGCAGAGAAGGTCGGTGTCGGCAGGGGCGGATTAATCGATACCGGCAGCCTCGAGCAGTTGTGGGTTCAAGTGTATGGCATTGTGGCGGCGGGCGCCTTTGCTTTCTTCGTCTCCTATATCCTCCTGTTCGTCATCAAGGGGTTGACAGGTCTGCGCGTGCTCATTCTCATTGCCCACGGAAGCGGACACGACAAGCGATTTATTAACGCGGCTCTGTGGAAGACGTCTCGTGTGGTGTCGCAGCACCGCATTTTGGATACGATGCACGTAGCTGCGAAGCTGTATCCTCGATCTATGGCTTACACGCTGGACGATTGGCTTTCGTTCTACGGCTTGGACAACACGGGCCGCCATCACGCATTGAACGATGCTTTATTGACCGCCTGACTGTGGTTCGCGCTGTTGCGCGACAGAACGGCAGCGAGAGGTGCGGACGGTTGGGGAGCTATATGCCTTTCTCGGGCAGGAATAAACCAATATGAGGTCTAAAGACGCCAACCGTCATTGGAGATTTTTGGCTGTCCTTTAGGCCTTTCTTTGCTTCGGTTCCAAAAATTAGTTGCACTATATTCTAATTTGAATATAATAATAAGTGTATTAAAATTAGAATATATAAAAGGAGAGGGATTGCATTGTCTCGTGTTCATATGACTGTACTTGGATTGTTAATGGCGTTGCTTATCGTCTCGCTAGACCAAACTATATTGGTCACCGCCTTGCCTACGATTGTGGCGAAGCTGGGCGGCATGAATGAGTTCACTTGGGTGTTCTCTGCTTATTTAATTGCGAGCGTGGCTGGCATGCCGCTGTTCGGGAAGCTTTCCGATATGTACGGGAGAAAACGATTTTTTGTGTTCGGAATCATCGTGTTTATGGTCGGTTCGATACTATGTGGCACAGCATCGACCATGAGCGAGCTTATTATGTACCGTGTCGTTCAGGGGATTGGCGGAGGGGCGCTGATGCCGGTTGTGTTCACGATCTTGTTCGATATTTTCCCGGCCGAGAAGCGGGCGAAAATGACCGGACTGTTCGGCGCTGTCTTCGGGCTGTCCAGTGTGCTTGGACCGATAGCGGGCGCATTCTTCACGGATCATTTGCATTGGCGCTGGATATTCTTCATTAATTTGCCCATTGGGATTATTGCGCTGCTGATTGTTATCTTCTGCTATCGCGAATCTTTATTCTTCCTGAGTCAGAAGCTTGATTGGTTCGGCACATTTACGTTGGTCACCTCGATTCTGTGCTTCATGTTCGCCATTGAAATGGGCGGCAAAGATTACGCGTGGACGTCTCCGCTCATACTTGGTTTGTTCGCCGGAGCGATTGTGCTGGTCATTTCGTTTCTGTGGATCGAATCGAGGGTGGCGGAACCAATCATTCCATTGAAGCTGTTCAAAAATCGGCTCTTCACCTCCAGTATGGCTGCCGGGATGTTATTCGGCATGGTTCTGATGGCAGGAACTACCTTCATTCCGTTGTTCGTGCAGGGCGTTGCCGGTGGGAGCGCCACAAATGCAAGTACGGTGCTCACGCCCATGATGCTTGCTCTTGTTGTAAGCAGCATGGCTGGCGGCATGCTGATGAGGAAAATGCCATTCCGCAATATTATGATAACCGCGATCTTGTTCCTGTTGTTGTCGATCGTCTGTCTGGCAGGAATGACACCGGATACGACGCGACTGCAGATGACGCTTTATATGGTATTAATGGGGCTTGGCATAGGGGCATCTTATCCCGTAACTTCCTTGGCTGCTCAGCATAATATCGACTATCAGCAACGGGGAACGGTCAGCTCGCTGGTCCGTTTTTTTCAGACACTTGGAAATACACTCGGCATCGATATTTTCGGCAGCATTCAAACTTCCTACTTACAAGAAAAATACAGCGCGGTGCTATCGGATCCGAAGCTGGCGGAAATGTTCGGCAATCCTCAGGTTCTGCTTCAAGACGAAGTAAGACAATCGATGCCGGGCTCCTTGCTGAAGCAGCTGCTTGAAGTATTGTCCGATTCGATCGCGTACGTGTTCCAATGGTCTATTCTGATTTGTCTGTTGGCGGTTATGTTCATTTTGATGATGGGTCGTGTTAAAATGGTGACAACAAAACCTCATGGACATTCGACAACTGCTGCCGTTCAGGTGAACCGATCATCCGTCGAAAGGTAAAGCAAGGTTGTTGTCTCATGGATAAAGAGGTGGAACCGATGTCGATGCAACTGGCTATTCTTGGATTGCTCATGGACAAAGACTATCATCCTTATGAAATGAGCCAGGAAATGAAAGAACGCGAAATGCACAACTATATGAAGCTTCAATACGGCTCTCTTTATTATGCGATCGAAAAATTGAAAAAGAACGGATTGATTGAAGCGGTAGAAGTAATTAGCGGAGGATCGCGTCCTGACAAGACGATTTACCGGATTACGGAGCAGGGGAAGTCAGAGTTTGAACGGTTGCTGCTTAAGGAGATGAAGCTGCCCCCGCATTTGCAGCATCCCTTCTTTGCGGCCTTGTCCTTTGTCAGATATGGCGATCAGGAAGAAATTAAAGCGATTATCCAATCGCGCATTGAATTGTTCGAGAAGGAAGCGGAGCGGATGTGGGCTCTATATGAAGAGCATGTCCCTCACGCATCGCGTGCCGTGCTGCACATGTTGTATGGAGGATACCGATACACGGTTACAGAACTGAATTGGTTGAAGGATCTGTATAAAGACGCTGCAGCCGATCGATTAAGTGATGTCGGTGAGCCGCTCCCCGTGCTTCCGCTGCACAAATCTTGAGCTCCTGTGCTTTGCTCCATAAATATTGTCGAAAGAACATTCCAGCCTGTCGGGAATGTTCTTTTTTTGATGAATATGAATAAAAGGAAAAAGCGGTGGACATCCTTCCCACTAAGGGAGGGGTAACCATATGTTTACAATGTATATCACACGCTCGGAACGGAAGGGACGAATGGCATCGAGAAGAGACCGTCAGACATACGTGTTGGCAAGGTTGTCTAGGTTGGTTTGTTTAACTGCATTGCTCATGACGGTTGCAGCATTAGTGCCGTGGCATACGGCAATGGCACATCTGTCTGCATCCCAGACATATCAGTGGAATAAGGCGCTTACAGAAAAATACAGAACCCCATCGTTTCCATGGTCCGATGAACGTTTGCAGCCGATGCAAACATTGACTGAACAGGCCATCAATAATCAAAATAGGAACAACCAGTGGAGTAATTACCTGCGACCAACCAATCAGATTGCATCACCACTTGCACTTGTGTTCGTCGAACCGCCATTGAAAAAGCCATCGGCAAAGCAGCCGCAATCAGCGGTGCCGGTCTCTTCGGCGCAAATGTCGTTTACGGATTCGAATCTGGCTCCGCAGCAGCAGCAAGTGATCAAGAGCCTGAAGGTTGTTGCGACAGGGTATACGGCTGGTGTAGAGTCGACTGGAAAAAAACCGGGACATCCAGAGTACGGCATTACGTATTCGGGAGTGAAGGTGCGCAGAGATTACGTCTCGACCATTGCGGCCGATTTATCGGTCTTCCCTTTAGGAAGCATATTGTATATTCCCGGATACGGATACGGCATCGTATCGGATATCGGTTCCAAAATAAAAGGGAAGAAAATCGATCTGTACTTCGACACCACGAAGCAAGTATACAGTCAGTGGGGCAAAAAAGAAGTGGAAGTGCAGTTGATCAAGCAAGGAAGCGGTAAAATATCGGAGAAAACGTTAAACGAATTAAATGAAGCGGTATTTAAGAACGGAAACATACCAAAATCAATGCTGTAGCTGTTGCAGAAGAACCTGACAAGTTGCATGTGCCGCCCCGCCGAATAAAGGGGAGGCTGTCATCGCATAATACTTCTTGGGGAAACGATGGTTTCCTTGACATGTCCCGTGAATCCAGCGGAAACTTCAGGAGGTGAATATCGATGGTAAAAAACAACAAAGCAAACCGCATGAATCCTGCTAATGCGAAATACAATTCGGAATTCGGAGCAGAATCTGTAACGTCAGATACTGAGTTCGGAGCAGAATCTGTAACCGCAGATACTGAGTTCGGAGCAGAATCTGTAACCGCAGATACTGAATTTGGCGCTGACTCAGTAGGAAATGCTGGAGCAATCAACAATAATGATGCAATGAAAAATATTGTGAAAAAAACGAAAAAATAGGTACCATTCGCATGGATGTTATCTATAAAGGACTCAACAATGGCTGCCTTGCTCAAGGCGGCCATTTTCTATTGGTTGCTGGTATAGTTCGATGTGTGAGCAGTCAGACAATTCCAGCGCCTCCGCCTCGAGACCGAGATCAACTTCCACCCCCCGCCGCTAGCGCAAGGACGAGACTTCGCGTACACTGAAGTTACAAGGTTGAAGTATAACGGAAACGAGGGGTAACTATGGGTGATCAACATCGCGGACGGTGGATAGGAGGGCTTGTTCTCATTGCCATCGGTGTCTTTTTCATGCTGAATCAGCTAGGTTTCATCGATATGAATATCGGAGAGCTTTTTCGTACCTACTGGCCGCTTATCTTAATTGTTACGGGGCTGAACGCATTGCTCCATGGCGGATTCTGGGGGCTGATTTTGCTAGGTATCGGCGGCTATTTCCAACTGACCAACTTGGGTTACTTGTACATGTCACCCGGTGAATTTTTCAAGCTGCTGTTCCCGCTTATTATTGTTCTCGTCGGAGTAAGCATGCTCTTCAAGCCGAGAAAACATGTGGATAAATGGAAGAACAAGAAGAAGAAGGGCGACTGGAACGACGGCAACTGGGGTGGGGGTTATGACCCGCATTACAGTGAACCGCAGCCGTTGGATGATGATTTCGACAAGAAGTTCAACAAAGAGTTCAATAAGGACTTTGACAAGGATTTTAACAACAATGATTTCAACAAAGGCTTTAACAAAGACTTTAACAAAGACTATGATAAGAATATGGACTATGATCCGTCTATGAAGGGAGAACCCTCGTACTCGGGGTCAATTCCTCCACCGCCTATGGGCTCATCTAGAGGCAAACGGCGAACGGTGAATAAATCCGGATTTATCGGAGATATTCATCTGGGCAGCGACTATTGGGAACTGGAACCGATGAACATTTCCCACTTTATTGGCGACACTGTGCTTGATCTGACGAAGGCGCAGGTGCCGTACGGAGAAACGAAGGTGACTGTCTCCTCTTTCATCGGCGACGTTAAAGTGTATGTGCCCAATGATATGGATTTGGGTGTCGTCGTCACATCGAGCTCTTTCTTGGGTGATGTGAAAGTATTTGGCCGCGAGAAGGATGGCTTTATTAACAATTTGCAGGTGGAGACGCCGTACTTCTATGAAGCTGGAAAAAAAGTCCGTATCGTCGTCAGCACGTTCATCGGCGATGTGAAGGTGATGAGAGTGGGGTAACGCAATCATGCTGTCACGGTGGTTCCGAAGTTCAAAAAGTGTAAAATGGGAGCTGCTCCTTACCTTTGTCATCTCGGGCTGCATCATTATGAGCGTTTTCTGGATTGGACTCGTATACGGCGGCACGTGGTATCAAGGCATGAACTGGTGGCTGTTCGGAATTTCGACTGTCATTATCGTGTCAATCATTATGGGGTATGTGGCAGGAGTGCGGCTGCAGCGGCGCTTGGATGTGCTTCACATCAGCATGATGCAGGTAATGAAAGGGAACTGGTCTGAACGGATTCCGCTTGGGGACGATGCGTCATTCGATCGTCTGTATGAGGATTTTAATACGATGGTGGGGGCCATGGAGCAGAAGCTTCGCATTTTGCAAAAGCTGTCCGAGCAGCAAGTGATGGATCGGGAGCGGGAATGCGAAGCGGTCGTATTGGAGGAGCGTCGCCGGCTGGCGAGGGATTTGCATGATACAGTCAGCCAGCAGCTCTTCGCGCTGCATATGGCCTCCTCTTCATTGCCCAAAGTGATGGAAATGGACATGGACCGGGCGCGTCAAGTGGTGGAACATCTGATTCAGATGTCGCATACGGCTCAAAGGCAAATGCGCGGCTTAATCGCTCAGCTGCGCCCGCTTGAGTTGGATGGCCGCACACTGCAGGAGGCGCTTGAGCGTTGGTTCCCTGATTATTGCCGGCAGAATGGGCTGCAAGGCAAGATTGATATTGAACTGAATTATGAATTATCTGAAGCGAAGGAGCATCAGTGCTTCCTTATGATCCAGGAAGCGATGGCGAATGTCGTGAAGCACGCGCAGGCGAAGCAAGTTACGCTGACGCTGCAGGAGACGCCGAATCAAGTGATTCTATCGGTCGGAGATGATGGCAAGGGCTTCGATCAGAAGAGCGCATCTTTTAAAGCCGGGAGCTATGGATTGACGACAATGCGTGAACGGGTCGACAAGCTGGGCGGCCATATGGATTTGATAAGCCGGCCTGGTGCGGGAACGACGATTCGTGTGCATATTCCGATATTCGAACATGAGGAGAACGAGGAAGCGCAGGAGCAATCCAAGGATTCTTCCTCAGCAGCGGACCATGCATAGATGGTAGAAGAGACAGGGGGACGGTCGGATGGGAGACCGAATGACGGTATTTCTCGTGGACGATCATGAGATGGTAAGACTGGGGCTTAGAACGTATTTAATGCTGGATCCGAGTATTAACGTATTGGGTGAGGCCAGTGGAGGCGTCGAAGCGATTCAAGCTATACAAGCGATGGCTGCCCGCAAGGAGCCGGTGCCTGATTTGGTCTTGATGGACTTAATGATGCCGGATATGAACGGAGTAGAAGCGACGCGGGAGTTAATTGCTTCATTTCCGGAATTGAAGATTGTCATGCTGACGAGCTTTATGGAAGATGAGCAGGTCGTCGAAGCGATTCAAGCCGGTGCCGTCAGCTATGTGTTGAAGACGGTATCTGCTGAGGAGCTCGTTTACGCGCTTCGCGGGGCTTTGAAGGGAATGCCTGTGATGAGCGGAGAAGTGTCACAAGCGCTGACCCGCGGATTACGTAAACGCGCTGCACAGCCGGACGATGAGGGCTTGACCGAACGGGAGAAGGAAGTGCTGCTTCTTATCGCAGACGGAAAGACGAACAAAGATATTTCCGAGGAGCTTCATATTAGCATTAAGACGGTAAAGACGCACGTATCCAATCTATTAATGAAATGCGAGCTGCAGGATCGCACTCAGCTTGCTGTCTTCGCCCACCGCAACGGATGGGTTAAAAGTGGATGACTTCGTCCATCCTATGTAACAGAGGGGGTAATGCCATGCAGCTGTTACAGGGGAAGATGACAGGACGAAAATATGACACAAATGAACTGGTGCGGGCACTGGGACCGCTTGGCTTCAGCATCGGCGGCAATTGGGATTATGCAGGCGGCAGCTTCGACTGCGCGTTGAACGACGAGCAAACGGTGTGGCTCAGGCTGCCTTTTCGTGCGGTGAATGGCACTTTCGATGCTGACTCCGCTGAAACGGTCCTTATCCAATTAGAGCGGCCGTATGTGTTGAAGCATCAATATCAGACTGGAAATGATCCATCGGCGGATGCGCAGCTGTTCGGCAGTCTCGTTAACCAGTTTCAATCGCCGACAGATAAGGATGCTTCCCTGCAGGAAGAGGAGTTGAATCTTGCCCGAGCAAAGCTTGACGAAGCCGAGGCTAAGCTGGACACGAACAAGTAGCGTACGGAAGTGACAGCATAATTTTTATTGATATATACAACAGGGAATAGGGCACCAATCGGTTAAAACAGGTCTGGGGGCCTGTTTTTTTTATAAAAATGGGATGGAAGATGTCTATCACCTTAGAGTTGTCATGCTGCTCTTCCCGAAGAAGATATGCCTGTTCCTATCTCTTGTCTCACTCTCCCCATCATTCAGATAGGAAATCCCGCCTCCTGAAGGATGGGGAGAATGAAGCAAAGAGGCTGATGAAGCGAATCACCATCAGTCTGAACGCACTACTGCACGAACGGAACATTTCGTTAATTATGAAGAGTCAGTGCCTTATTATTCTCATCAAGAAAAGCGTGACATCTTGTGTTAAACAGTCCTTAGGGAACGGCTCTTTATCTTTTATCGTGTTTTATAATGATTTTAAGCTAAGTTTAAGGTTCATCATCCATTATATTAATATATCAACACGATACTTTGATACGAGTTAACTCTAGGAGGTAAGCACTATGGATGAACAACGACGCAAGTTTTTTTCAACATCCGATAAGGATTCTAATACATCATCTTCTACAGAGTCTATGAACAGACAGACTGCAGCTTATGAGGACCACGGCCGTGAGGATGAGACAGAACGCAAATCGCAAGAAGGCAGCCCTTATTATTACGCATATGGCCCTTACCAATCGGTGAAAAATACGGACTCGGCGTCGACGACATCCGTGGATCCTAAGGGGCGGATGAGCGACGTGCAAGTTACCCCGCCGAATCCAGTCAAGCCGATGCCTTTCTCTAGCGTAACGCAACACGAAGCAAGCCTAGGCGGCTATGCAGGCGGGGGAGCCGGCGGTGCTGGCGGTATGCCTCCTCAGGGGGCTCAAGGCAATTGGCAGTTCAATGAATCGAAGCGCAAGCGCGGAACATCATTCTTGACGATTTTCGCTTCTTTCATGGCAGGCGTGCTTGTCGTTGGTTCACTCATGTTCGCAGCAGATAAAACAAACCTGTTTACAGGCGACCAAGCGCTCGCAGGGAATGGAAGCGCAGCAAGCGAGGCGCCGAACGCCGTCGTTACGAACGGTCCAGGCACGCCGTTCCCTGATGGAGCGAGCAGCGTAGCCGAAGTTGTCAAGCAGGCAAGTCCGGCTGTCGTTAAGATTGAAACGTATGCGAGAAGCGGTGGAGGCAGCCAAGGCAGCAACCCGTGGATGGACGATCCGTTCTTCCGTCAGTTTTTCGGGGATTCTTACGGCAGCAACGGCAACTCCAGACAAGATGCGCAGCAGCAGCTGCAGCCGCTCGGTGTCGGTACTGGCTTTATCTTCGATAAATCCGGATATATTTTAACGAATCAACACGTCGTTGAAGGCGGGGAAATGATTCAGGTGACGGTCGAAGGCTATAAGAAGCCGCTCAAGGCGGAACTGCTTGGTCACAGCAAGGATTTGGACTTGGCCGTGTTGAAAATTACGGGCGAAGGCGACTTCCCGATCGTTCCGCTCGGCAATTCCGATTCGACGCAAGTCGGCGACTGGATGGTAGCTATCGGGAACCCTTCCGGCTTCGACCATTCGGTGACGGTTGGTGTGCTTAGCGCGCGCGAGCGTTCCATCGACGTTAACGATAACGGCAGCGCACGGAAGTACGAGCATCTGCTGCAGACGGACGCTTCCATTAACCCAGGGAACTCCGGCGGTCCGCTCCTGAACATGAAGGGCGAAGTCATCGGCATGAATGTGGCCGTCAGCAAGCAGGCGCAAGGGATCGGCTTTGCGATTCCGTCAAATATTATGAACAAAGTTGTGGATGACTTGAAGGCGAACAAGGAAATTGCGAAGGAGCCGGTTCCGTTCATCGGAGCTACACTGCAAACCATGACAGAGGATTTTGCCAAGCAAATGGGCATTTCTAATATAGATGGCTCGCTCGTCAGGAACGTCCTGTTCGGTTCGCCTGCTTATGAGGCAGACCTGCGTGCTTATGACATCATTACAGGCATGGACGGCAAGAAGTTCGCGGCCAAAGAGGATTTGATCGAAGAAATAGGGAAAAAGAAGGTTGGCGATACCGTAACGCTGCAGATCATCCGCAATGGCAAAAAGGCAGATGTGCAGGTTAAGATTGGTGACCGTAATAAATTTGAGAACCAATTGCAACAGCAGCAGCCTTAAGTGTGCACTTGCGGCAGCAGCGGTAAGGGTTGATTTTCCCGCTTATGCGTGACAACATAGGAAGCACAGAACTGCGATATGCAGTTCTTGGCTTCCTTTTCGTATGGAAACAGGGTGAATGAACCTCTGCAGCCCTAGACTATAAAAAGAGAGGACTTACACGATGCGTTCTAACATATTGGTTGTGGATGATGACGAGAAGATCACATCAATGCTTCGCCGGGGGCTCGTATTCGAAGGCTATGAAGTGCGCACAGCATCGAACGGCACGGAAGGATTGCGGGAGATTATGATGCAGGAGCCAGAATTGGTCATTCTTGACGTCATGATGCCAGAGGTTGACGGATGGGAAGTGTGCCGCCGCATACGTGAAGCGGGCAGCGCCGTGCCGGTGCTCATGCTGACGGCGAAGGATGAGGTGCAGGATCGGGTACGCGGATTGGACAATGGGGCCGATGATTATTTGGTCAAGCCGTTCGCTCTGGAGGAACTGCTCGCCCGCGTGCGCGCGCTTTTGCGCCGCCGTTCGGATAGTGAAGGGAGCTCCCATCGCCTGACCTTCGAAGATATCGTGCTCGATCTGCATACAAGGGAAGTGCAGCGGGACGGCAAGTCGGTCGAGCTGACGGCGAAGGAATTCGAGCTGCTGCATCTATTCATGCAGAACCCGAAGCGGGTGCTGCCGCGCGACATGATTATGGAGAAAATATGGGGCTACGATTACAGCGGCGAATCGAACGTGCTTGAGGTATACATTGCGATGCTGCGGCAGAAGACGGAGGAGCATGGGGGAAAACGCATCATACAGACGATCCGGGGAACGGGTTATGTGTTGAGAGGGGACAACTAGAGCATGTCGATTCGTCTTCGCCTGACCGTATGGTATTCCGTTCTGCTGGCGTTTACGCTCTTTTTGTTCGGAATCTCGATTTATACGTTCGTCGATTATAATTTGTATGATGATATTAAGAAGCGGGTAAAAAGTGAGTTCGACCGTATGTCGCTCGAACCGACGCTTGATTGGTTTAACGGAATCGATTTTGACGTGAATGAATCCGATGTGGCCCGGTTGATGAATCAAGATTTGTACATCCAAACGATTAATTTTCGCAATCAGAAGACGATCAAATCGACTAAATTGGACCGCCTCGGCTTGAAGTTGCCTTTGCCTTTGAAGCCAAACCAAATTCGGCAAGGATACCGGAAAGTTGAAGTTCAAGGGCTTGAATTTCTAGTATATGAAAATGCGATTGTATTAAGGAACGGATCGACGATTGGCGCGCTGCAGGTTGCCGCCTTTACCGGGCATGAAGCCAGATTCACCAATGAGCTGCGCAGTATTCTCGTTACTGCATCAATGGTCACCCTTGTGCTTGCCTTTTCGCTAGGGCTGTTCCTGGCGCAGAAGTCGCTCAGGCCGATCGGGAATATCATTCGGGCAACGAACCGTATTCAGAAGGGTGCGGACTTGAGCGTCCGCATTCCGCGCGAAGGACCGCCAGAGGATGAGATCGGTCAGTTGACGGACACGATCAACAGCATGCTCGGCCGCATGGAGACGTTCTATAACGAGCTGGATGATGCGTATCTGGCGCAGCGACGCTTTGTGTCTGACGCTTCTCATGAACTGCGGACACCGCTGACGACTATTCGCGGGAACGTCGATTTGCTGGAGAAAATGTGGATTAATGAGGCCGCTTCTCCAGAGACGCTCCCATTGAGTGAGCGGGAACGGGAGCAGATGTCTTTGGAAGCTCTGCGCGATATTGCGGATGAATCGCGCCGCATGAGCCGGTTGATCAATGATATGCTATCGCTCGCCCGTGCGGATGCGGGTTACAATATGGACAAATCGCTCACCGAACTGAAGCCTTTAGTGGAGGAAGTCGTGCGCAGAGCTCAGTTTTTGCCGCGCAAAGCAGGGTGGGAGCTCGGTGATATTTCTGCATTGGACGATACGGTCGTCTATGGAAATAAAGATTATTTGCAGCAAATGCTGTTCATTTTCATCGAAAATGCATTCAAATATACAGATGAAGGATGCGTGCGCCTGGATGCGATTCGCCAGGATGAACAGATCGGGTTGAAAGTGAAAGATACCGGCATGGGCATGAACGAGCAGGAGGTTCCGCATATATTCGAGCGCTTCTACCGTGCAGACGTATCCCGTGGAGTCACCTCGGGAACCGGTCTAGGCTTGTCGATTGCGAAATGGATTATCGATGAGCATCACGGCTCGGTTGAAGTGGTCACGAAGCCTGGGAAAGGAACGACATTCATTGTATGGCTGCCGTTAGCATCGGTCGACGAGGAACCTTCACTTCCGGTATAATAGAAAGGAAAGCTGAAGTGAAATCTAAGAAAGCAGGTGTACCGATGGAAGTCGTGAAAATAACACCGCGAGGCTATTGCTACGGCGTTGTCGATGCGATGGTGCTGGCCCAACAGACGGCACGCAATCTGGATCTGCCTCGTCCGATTTATATATTAGGCATGATTGTTCATAACAGCCATGTGACAGATGCGTTCAATGAAGAGGGCATCATTACGCTGGACGGAAACAACCGCTTGGACATCCTCGATCAAGTGGAGTCTGGGACGATCATCTTCACGGCGCACGGCGTGTCGCCGGAAGTCCGGCGCAAGGCGCGGGAGAAAGGGCTGACGACTGTTGACGCCACTTGTCCCGATGTAACCCGAACGCACGATTTGATTCGGGAGAAGACTGCCGAAGGCTATGAAATTATTTATATCGGCAAGAAGGGTCATCCGGAGCCGGAGGGGGCAATCGGTGTTGCACCGGACAAGGTGCATCTGATTGAGAAGGAAGAAGAGATCGAATCGCTGTCCTTGACGGCGGAGCGCATTATCATTACGAATCAGACGACGATGAGCCAATGGGATATCAAGCACATCATGAACCGTTTGATCGCTAAGTATCCCAAGGCTGAGATTCATAATGAAATATGCATGGCAACGCAGGAACGGCAGCATGCCGTAGCCGATCAGGCTAAGGGCTGCGACCTTCTTATCGTCGTCGGAGATCCGAGAAGCAACAACTCCAACCGTCTTGCGCAAGTGTCCGAGGAGATTGCCGGTGTGCGTGCGTACCGGATTGCAGACTTATCGGAGCTGGAGCGAGAATGGTTGGACGGCGTGCGGGTCGTCGGGATCACATCCGGTGCTTCCACGCCGACGCCAATTACGAGGGAAGTTGTCAATTACTTAGAGCAGTACGACGAGAACAATCCGGACACATGGGAGAAGAAGCGCACCGTCAACATGCGCAAGCTTCTGCCGACCGTGAGAACGAAGTCTACAAAGTAATTTTTTATCTGGTATCTACATTAATAGGAAATCGCTGCCGGGAGAGGGAACGTGGAGATGGCCGTGAAGAGATGGTTTAAGTATCAGGCGTTGAAGCTCCTCAGAACACACGGTGGGGCTGCTCAGGTGGCCAAAGGATTCTGCATCGGACTGTTCATAGAAATGTTCACGCTGCCTACAGCCGGCTTGGCGTTCTTGCTTCTCTTCCCGTTGGTATACATGATGCGGGGCCGGGTGGCGGCTGCTTTCATTGGCTTCGTGTTGGGAAAGGTAATCTACATTCCCGTCGCTGTCTTGAATGAAAGGGTAGGGCATTGGCTGTTGCCTTCGCATTGGACCGTGCACTTCTCCATGTTGCCGGAGTGGCTGAACCATGTGCTCACGATCAATATGTATTTAATTGTCGGCGGCATCATTGACGGCGCCATTCTCGGCATTATGCTATATTTTCCGGTAAAGCAAGGCCTTCGGTTCATGCAGGAACGCCGCAGGCAGAAGCGCCGTTGGCGTCGCGCGGAAAGCCAATAGTTAAGAAGAGCTCTCTTCCATCTCAGCTCACCTCGCACAGGGGGAATCGAGAATCGAAGAGGGCTTTTTTTTATGGCGGGATGTTATCTTTTTCACATGGTATGAAATTGGCTTAGATAGAGGGTTGACGATTTCCTTTCGTTTCGATATAGTTACTTTAATGATTAAAAGCTTAAAAGCGTATAAGCGTTGTAGCGTGAAAGAAGTGCGAGGATACTTCGTTCGGCACTGCTAATAATGTACATGAATACTGCTTGCGCGGATAGCATTATCGAAACGATATATGGAAGGATGAATTTGTCATGATCGTAATTGTATCCAATCATACGCCGGAAGAACGAATCGCGGAGCTGGTCCGCGTAATCGAGAACGCCGGCAATCAGGCTCACATATCCCGAGGTACGGAACGTACCGTCATCGGTATCGTAGGGCAAGCGGAACCAAAATTAGCAGAACAACTTAGACAGATGAAAGGCGTAGAGAACGTGATGAAAATAACGAAATCATATAAATTGGCAAGCCGCGACTTCCATCCGGAGGATACCGTCATTGACATTCGCGGCGTTAAAATCGGCGGAGGCAATCTGGCCGTAATGGGCGGTCCGTGTGCCGTAGAATCTCCAGCTCAAATCGATGAAATCGCACGCCTCGTGAAGGCTGCTGGCGGGCAAATATTGCGTGGGGGCGCATTCAAGCCGCGTACCGGTCCTTACAGCTTCCAAGGCGTCGGCGTAGAAGGGCTTGTCATGATGGCAGAAGCGGGACGCAAGCATGACCTGCTCACGATTACGGAGGTCATGACGCCGGATTATGTAGATATTTGTGCGGAATATGCGGATATTTTGCAGGTGGGCACGCGTAACATGCAGAACTTTGATTTGCTGCGCAAGCTAGGGGAATGCGGCAAGCCGGTATTGCTTAAGCGCGGCTTCAGCGCAACCTATGATGAGTGGTTAAATGCGGCGGAATATATTTTAGCGGGAGGCAATCCGAACGTCATGCTGTGCGAACGGGGCATCCGCACGTTTGAAACGTATACGCGCAATACGTTGGATCTGACCGCAATTCCGGTCATGAAGCAATTGAGCCATCTGCCGGTCATCTCGGATCCGAGCCATGGGACAGGCCGCCGCGAGCTGGTGGAGACGATGTCGAAGGCGTCGGTCGCCGCAGGTGCGGACGGACTTATCATCGAGATGCACACCGATCCGGATCACTCCATGACAGGCGACGGGGTGCAATCGCTATTCCCTGATCAATTCGCGAACTTGCTGCGTGAATTGGAACAACTCGCGCCGCTGTGCGGCAAGACGTTCCATACGGAGAAGCAGGAGCCGGCTCATTTCGCAACATGGGTGAAATAGCGGCATCGTCCTTTTTTAGCATAAACATAGAGCAAAAACCGGTTCTTATCCTTTTAGGATGAACCGGTTTTTTGTCGTTGTGATGAATTTTAACACAATAAATATGTAGAAAAGTGCAAATTAAAAATGGGTAGCGCAATTGTTGTTCTCAATAGGGAATGTACAAAATAAGCTCTTTACTTCTTTAAATGATAGGATAAAAGCTGGTTTTTTACATGAAAACAATGGAAAAAACGGTTATATGTAAGGTTACCTGACATTAAAATAAAAAATACCTGACATGACTATTGACGAAACCTCCTGCTGCAAATTATAATTACATCAACCAAAAACTACAAAGTGAACAATTGATACGTTAGTAACGTTTAATGTTCGGAAACAGGAGGAATTATCATGTCGGTGAACGCAGTGTTGGAGTTGATTCAAGAGAAGCATATACAATATGTGGATTTCCGTTTTGTTGATTTAATGGGCCGCGCACATCATATCAGCTTGCCTGCAACAGAGGTGGATGAGGGGACGTTCGAGAACGGCGTTGCGTTTGACGGTTCATCCATTGCCGGCTTCCGCGGCATTGAAGAGTCCGACATGGTGATGATGCCGGATGCCGACAGCGTGTATGTCGACCCGTTTACCGCGCATCCGACGCTGATTGTTATGTGCAATATTTACACGCCCGATGGCGTTCGATATGACCGGGATCCGCGCAGCATCGCACAGAAGGCGGAAGAGTATTTGCAGACGTCTGGTGTAGGCACGGATGCTTACTTTGCTCCTGAATCCGAATTTTTCATCTTTGACGATGTGCGCTATGAAAGCACGATGAACAGCTCTTCCTTCTATGTCGATTCGGAGGAGGCATCCTGGAATACGAATCGGAAGGAAGAGGGCGGGAACCTCGGCTTCAAGGTACACACGAAAGGCGGCTATGTTCCCGTGGCCCCTGTAGATTCTCAGCAGGATCTGCGCAGTGAAATGTGCCGCTTGCTTCAAGAGGCGGGTCTGCGCATCGAACGTCATCACCATGAGGTGGCGACGGCAGGCCAAGGCGAAATTAACTTCCGCTTCGATTCGTTAACGCGCACGGCCGACAATCTGATGAAATACAAATATATCGTGCACAACACAGCACGCCAATTCGGCAAGGTCGCGACCTTCATGCCGAAGCCGCTGTTCGGGGATAACGGAAGCGGGATGCATGTGCACCAATCGATCTTCAACGGCGATACTCCGCTGTTCTATGAACAAGGCGGCTACGCGAACATGAGCGAGATGGCGCTGCACTATATCGGAGGTATTCTGCACCATGCTCCGGCCTTGATCGCGCTCACGAATCCGAGCACGAACTCATTCAAGCGTCTGGTGCCTGGCTATGAAGCTCCGGTCAATCTCGTCTTCTCGAAAGGCAACCGCTCGGCAGCGGTGCGTATCCCGGTTGCTGCTGTAACGCCGAAAGGCTGCCGCGTCGAGTTCCGTACGCCGGACTCCACGGCGAACCCATACTTGGCGTTTGCCGCGATGCTGATGGCGGGCTTGGACGGAATTAAGCGCAGGCTGGATCCGACCGCACTGGGCTATGGTCCGTATGACCGCAATATTTATGAGCTGTCCGATGCGGAGAAGCGGGAAATTCGCAGCGTGCCAGCTACGCTGGAAGATTCGCTTGACGCTCTGGAAGCCGACTGCGAATTCCTCGTGGAGGGCGGCGTGTTCACGAAGGAGTTCATCGATAATTACTTGCAAGTAAAGCGTGCGGAAGCGAAATCCGTCGCCATTCGCATCCATCCTCAAGAATACAGCCTTTATTTCGACTGCTAATCTAATTGTAGATGGAACACCCCGCGTCCGGCTTGGATGCGGGGTGTTTTTGACAAGCGGGTGTATGTGGCGCTGCAACGCTGGATTTTTGGCTTTATGAAGCCAATTGTTTAATTTTTGTTGACTCGTTGCACAAAGAGAAGTTATCATATTAGTGAAATCACTTAAACGTTTAAGTTGACTGGAGGGGAAAGGCATGTCAAAACGATTTTTGATTTCCACATTGATGGCAGCTCTTTTCAGTATGTTCCTGCTCACGGCTTGTGGGTCACAGGATATGAATCTGCCTGCCACGCAAGAGCAAGGGAACGAAGAACAGCATAGCGCAACACAAGGGGGATTACAGCCAGAGCAAGGGGCTGAATTGCTTGTGTGGGAATCCAAAGGCCCAGAATTGGATTTTCTGAAAGCGGTCGCAGCCAATTTTGAACAAGAGTATGGAGTAAAAGTAAAGGTAGAGGCGGTTCCATCCATAGACTCCGTTACGAAGCTGACAACAGATGGGCCTGCTGGGATTGGGGCCGATGTCTTTTCAGCACCGCATGATCATTTAGGCAATGCCGTGATGGCAGGGCTTGTACTGCAAAATGATGTTTTTGACGAACATGCGAAAAATGAATTTATGTCCTCGGCGATTGAAGGAGTCAGTTATGAAGGTGTGCTCTATGGCTTTCCAACCGCAATTGACACGTATGCGCTGTATTACAATAAAAAATTGTTGAAGAAGGCTCCCGCAACCTATGATGAACTGATTCAATTTGCCGAAACGTATAACGATCCGAAAAATAAAAAATACGCCTTCATGTGGAATGTAGGCCAGCTGTATCAATCTTATTCTTTCCTGGCCGGTTACGGTGGATATGTATTTGGGAATGGGGGGGCGGATGCCAACGATATTGGCCTCAATAGCGAAAAGTCCGTTGCAGGAGCGAAATATTTGCAATCGCTAAAAAAAATACTGCCCATCAACATTAACGATATCAATGATAATATTATCACCGGTTTTTTCGTGGAAGGGAAAACAGCCGCTGTAATCAATGGACCATGGTTAATGACGGATTTGACTAATGCGAATATGGATTACGGGGTAGTTCCATTGCCTCTATTGCCTAATGGAGAACATCCAAACAGCATGTCAGGCATTAGAGCTCTGTATGTAAACTCGTACACTGAATATCCTGCTGCAGCGAAGCTGTTTGCGAGTTATGCAACAACGAAGAAGAATGGGACCAAGCGGTTTGAAATGACAACTCAGCTGCCTCCAAGAAAAGACATTATGGATGAACCGATCATTGCGGAAGATGCGAATGCGCTGGCGTTCATGGAACAAGCGAAGTATTCTACCCCAATGCCGTCCATACCTGAAATGGGAAATGTATGGGTGCCCGCAGGGGCTGCCTTGGCTGCGATGTGGAATGACAATCAAGAACCAAGCGTTGTCTTGAATAAAGCCGTAGAGCAAATTAAAACAGCAATGCAGACCAAAAAATAATAGAGGCAACTAAATAGTGCGTGTTCAAAAAGGGACTTATTGAACAACCTCTAATAGGCAGTCTAATAGGTACTCAAAAATTCGATTAAGGCGGTCTTCCGTATGGATGTAACAACAGGTGCGCGTCGGCATCGGACAAAAGCCGCTATTTTTTCCGCGGTATTTATAGGTTTGGGTCAACTTTACAACAAGCAATATACGAAGGGCCTGCTGTATATGATTATGGCCCAATTGTTCTTCTGGAACTACTATCCTATTGCTTATCAAGGGATTAAAGGGTTAGTCACGTTAGGCGATGTGCCTACCAAAATCGTAGCCGGTAATGTTATTAAAGGAGACCATTCCATTTTTATGCTGATACATGGTCTCATCACCTTGGTGCTTATTCTTTTGTTTGCAGGCTTCTATGCTATGAATATTTACGATGCCAAGAAAAACGGTGAGCTGAGGGACGAAGGAAGGCCTGTCCCGGGGTTTATCGAATCCGTAAGGCGCGCAAAATTACGCAATTTTCCTTACCTATTGCTGCTGCCCGCCACTTGCTTCGTGCTTTTCGTTACGGTGATGCCATTAGTTTTTAATGTGTTGATAGCATTTACGAACTATTCGGCGCCGAACCATATTCCTGACCGCTCATTAGTGGATTGGGTAGGGTTTAGAACGTTTTATGATTTATTTGCACAAGAGTCATGGCGCACGACCTTTTTTGGGATTTCCGTCTGGAATGTAATCTGGGCTGTAGCTTCTACGCTGTCTGTCTTTTTTAGCGGTCTCTTGTTGGCGCTGATGGTGAATCACCCTAAAATTAAATTCAAAAAATTTTGGCGGACCATCTTTATTTTGCCGTGGGCAGTCCCGCAGTTTATATCGATTTTGGTGTTCAGAGTGCTGTTGAACGGCTCGTTTGGCCCTGTGAACGATATAATCATAAAGCTCGGATTATCACCGGTGCCTTGGCTTTCCGATCCGACGATGGCGAAAGTCACGATTATTATCGTGAACTTATGGTTCTCGACTCCGTTCCTCATGGCGTTGATGTCAGGCGTGTTAACGACAATGCCGCGTGATCTGTACGAAGCGGCCTCTGTGGATGGCGCCACCGGATCGCAGAAGTTTTTCAAGCTCACCCTTCCGCTTGTGCTAGCGGCAACGGCACCAATATTGATTATGCAATTTGCTTTTAACTTCAATAACTTTAATTTGATTTACATGCTTACGGATGGCAGCCCGAATCATCCTGATTTCTATTACGCAGGCAGCACAGATATTTTGATCTCGTGGATTTTTAAGATGACATTGAATCAAAGCCAATTTAATATGGCTTCTGCCGTGTCGATTATTATGTTCGTCTTTATTACGGTATTTTCCTTGTGGAATTATAGACGGATGAAGATAACTCAAGAAGAGGATATGGTCTAAATGTCTAAATTACTAAACAACTTGGTCGTAATAGGCATTTACATGGTGTTTGCAGTGCTGCTGATTACGACGACATATCCGTTGATTTGGGTTGTCGGAACTTCGCTTAATCCGGGAAATACCCTTATGGTTAGCACGATGTTTCCTGACAAGCCCACGATCGCGCATTATGTTGATCTAATAAGAAACACCGATTTTGTGCTTTGGTTCACCAACACGATAACGATCGCCATTGCAAATGCGGTGTTGTCGACGGCGCTTGTGGCGGCGACGGCATATGCCTTCTCCCGGTTTCGCTTCAAAGGGAGACAGCAAGGATTGATGACGTTGTTAATATTGCAAATGTTTCCGGGCTTCTTATCGATCATGGCGATTTTTGTGCTGTTGCTGCAGACGAAGCTGCTGGATACGCATTTGGGTCTCATCCTCATTTATGCCGGCGGGTCCATCTCGATGGGGACATGGGTGATGAAAGGCCATTTCGATACAATCCCGAAAAGTCTGGAAGAAGCGGCTTATATCGATGGGGCAAGTCATACGGAGACGTTATTTAAAATTATTTTGCCATTATCATTACCGGCGATTACCTTTGTCGCATTGAATAGCTTTATTACGCCGTTTATGGATTTTATATTACCGCAAATTGTGCTGAGATCATCTGAAAAAATGACGTTGGCGCAAGGCTTGTATAATATGGTGGCCAATGAGACGAATTCAAGCTTTACGACGTTTGCTGCCGGTGCTGTCCTCGTGGCGCTGCCGATTACGTTCCTATATATGTACTTCCAAAAATATCTCATCCACGGAATCACGGCGGGTGCGGACAAAGGCTAAAAAAGGAGAAAATATGTCATGCAATTAGAAGCTATCTATCACAGACCCGGCAATTCATATTGCTATCCCTATGACGGCCACACGATTCATATTCGGCTGCGGACCAAAAAAGACGACCTCCAAGTTGTCAAAGCTCTCTATGGCGATAAGTATGATTGGGACAATACCGTTCGCGAAGCCGAGCTTCATAAGCTGGCTAGCGATGAGCTGTTCGATTATTGGCAGACGGAAGTCGATCCTCCGCACCTGCGGCTCAGATACGCGTTCGAATTGGTTGCGGGCGAGCAGACGGTTTGGTACACGGAGAAGGGGTTTTTCAAGGAAAAACCGACGGATCCGCTCCAATTTTTCGACTATCCATTTCTGTGGTCGAATGAGGTGCTGCAACCTCCTTCATGGGTGAAGGATGCAATTTTTTATCAGATTTTTCCCGATCGGTTCGCTAATGGGGATCAGACGAATGACCCTGATCAGGTTCGTCCGTGGGAAGATTCCAATCCAGGTCCGCAAGATTTTTATGGCGGCGACCTGCAAGGCGTATTGGACCATCTCGATTACATTAGCTCGCTTGGCGTCAACGCCATTTATTTCACACCTTTATTTGAAGCGAAGACCAATCATAAATACGATACGACCGATTATTTAAAGGTGGACCCGCAGTTCGGCGATACCGAATTGCTGAAAAAGCTGGTGAAAGCGTGTCATGACCGCGGTATTCGCGTCATTCTGGATGCGGTATTCAATCATTGCGGCTACTGGTTCGCTCCGTTCCAGGATGTGCTCAAGCAGGGAGAAGCATCGCGCTTCCGGGATTGGTTCCATATTAAGCAGTTCCCGCTTGCGCGTACGCCTAGACCTTCTTACCACTGCTTTGCGTTCGAATCCCATATGCCGAAGCTGAATACGGTACATCCGGAAGTCAGAGCATATTTGCTGGACGTTGCACAATATTGGATTAGAGAATGCGATATTGACGGATGGAGATTGGACGTTGCGAACGAGATCGACCACGAGTTCTGGCGAGAGTTCCGCAAAGCATGCAAGGGTGTAAAGCCAGACTTTTATATTTTGGGTGAGATTTGGCATGATGCGATGCCATGGCTGCAAGGCGATCAGTTTGACGCGGTGATGAATTATCCGGCCACCGAGGCCATCATTGATTTTTTTGCGAAGGGTACGATTGATGCGGAACAGTTCTCCTTTCAAGTGAATAAGCTCTTGGCCAACTATCCGCAGCAGGTCAACGAAGCAACCTTCACGGTTCTTGGAAGCCACGATACACCTAGATTGCTCACCGTTGCGCAGAATGACAAAAAAGCAATGCTAGCTGTATTATTTCAGTTTATCTTCCTCGGCGCTCCATGTATATATTATGGAGACGAAGTGGGGATGACGGGCGGGCCAGATCCGGATTGCAGGAAACCGATGGTGTGGGAAGAAAAGAAACAAAACCGGGAACTTCTTGATTTTTATCAAGAGCTGATTTCATTCCGCACCAACCATCGCGCACTGCAAGAAGGTTCCTTTCAAATTATATATGCGAACCATCGACAGCTTGTTGTACAAAGAAAGCATGCAAGCGAGCAACTGTACATTTGCTTTAATAATAGCGAGCAGGAGGAGACATTCTCCTTCGAATGGATGCAACAGGATACTGCACCTATAACGATGCTGGGCAACGGAACCTATACGATAGAGAAGGACGAGATTACGGTAAGTTTGCCTGCATTCGGCTGGATGATTGTAAGGAATTGAGACCGATAGAGCAGCTAAATTGACACGGAAAAGGCGGTATGCTTTAATTGACTTAAACGTTTAAGTTTAAGTGAGGTCGGATAAATATGAAAAAAACGACGATTAAAGATATCGCCAAAGAAGCTGGTGTATCCATAGCCACGGTATCCTATATTTTAAACGATGTGAAGACGCAATCCATTTCCGATGAAACACGTGTGAAAGTTCTTAAAGTGGCACAGCAGCTTAAGTATGTAACCAATCGGACGGCTCAATCTTTAAAAATCAAAAAGACCGGATTAATCGGCATTTTATTATTTAAAGACAACAAGCCAAGTCCTTGGTCTGATTTGAAATATGCCAAAACGATATACAGAATTGAGCAGCTATGCAGCGCGCTAGGCTACCATGTCATCTTGATGCAGATCGACAGCACGGCTCCATCTTATAAGGTCATTATGGAGAGAAATTTGGATGGCGTGTTTTTAATTAATGTGGACCAAGCGCGATTCTCAACGATTACTCCTTATTTCGGGTTCGGCATTCCCGTATTTGTCATAGACAGTTATATCGAAGATTCGCTCTTTCACAAGATTATGCCAAACATTGAAGCAAGCTTTCAATTCTCTCACACATTGCTCGGTGAGGATCCGCAATTTCTTATTATGGATTCATACAACAATGAAAAATGGATGGATGCAATCAAGCAGGCATCGGGTTTGTCCGAGGAGCGGATTTATGTTTATGAGAGTCTAAGCGGCATGCGCGCTTTTTCAGCACAATTTGACGGGCGCCCCGGTATCGTTATGAACGAATTTGTCGCCAATGAGGCAGCCAAAACCAATCAGAATATCATTGCATGGTGTACGTGCCATTGTCCGGAAATTCTGAGTGAAGATATGGCGAAGGTGTCATTCGATATGAGTGATTACACGGCAATTGTACATTTGATGGACAGTTACATTCATGATGTGGAATACGCAAACGAGGAGAAGTTTATATTATTGTCGGTCTCCTCGTAATTATTTGGTATGAGGAGAATGTCTAGTGGGTTCAGCACGGTTAATCGAAATCAACCAGTTTTATTCAAGCATCCTTGATAATACGAGAGATATGTTTATTTACTTGCCCCCTAGCTATGAAATGAATGAACAGCAGCGTTATCCTGTCCTCTATATGCATGATGGTCAGCATGTTTTCTGTGCGGATCATAAGGGAGAATCCTGGGACGTTCATAAAGCGGTAGACCAATTGGTGTCTGAAGGAAAGATGAAAGAGATTATTGTTGTCGCGATTTCCCATGTGGAAGATGCGAGGATTGCGGAATATATGCATGCGAATCCAGATGGACACAATGTGTTCCATACGGCCAATCAAGGCGAACTGTATGAACAATTTCTCGTTCATGAAGTCAAGCCCTTTATCGATCGGGAATACCGGACCTTAACGGGCAAAGAACATACGGCCTTGATGGGATCATCTGCTGGCGGATTAGTATCTTATAATATCGGTTTCCGTCAATCCGATACATTTGGCATGATAGGAGCGCTATGTCCTTTCTTTGTAAGTGTGAACCCGGACACGATGGAAGATAGATGGTTAAGCAACGTCTATACGGAGAAGAAGGATCTCAAAATTTGGATGGATGTAGGAGATTCCGAAGGCTTTACGGTCATGGAAAAGCATGTGCGGCAAGTGGTGGATGTGCTCATCAAAATCGGCTATGAGCCGGGGAATGATTTGATGTACTACTATGCAGTCGGCTCCGGTCATTCGCAGAAAGATTGGGCGGCCAGGGTACACGCGCCTCTTCTTTACTTTTTCGGAGATATCGGCAAGCCTGTTCATGTAGAACTGCGTGGGCCTGAGACAATAGGTATACAGGGGCCCAAGCGGACGTTGAACCCGGTTGTTCATTTTGATAGCGGCTTCGTCATGACGGATATAAACGCAACGTATAAAGTGGCCGATTCCGATGTTTTAGCGGTAACAGCAGACGGAACACTAATTCCGAAGGAAGCAGGGAAGACAACTGTATCCTATGACAATCATCATGTAACAGCTCGTGTGGACGTCACCGTAGTTCCGTATATTTCCGATACGGCCACAGTGAAGGTCTTCGTTAAGGTCCCGGAATTTACGCCTCGAACAGATAGGCTCTATGCCGGTATCGAATTGCCGATGATTGATGAAGGGCTTTATGGGGGAACGTTTGAGGTGCCGCGGGATATGTCCTTTGAATTTCGAATTTCCCGAGGCTTAGGCAAGCATGAAACCGATCGTCATGGCCAGGAAGTGCCTTATCGCAAATTTACGGTCGCGGATGGATTGGTCTTGCATTACGAAGTCGAGAATTGGGTGGATTTCATGGTGAGTAAAGGTGATGAATATGAAGCATAGGTCAAGCATATTGAGAATTGAAAATTTTCACTCCGGCTATCTGGATAACAAGCGGGAACTATTCGTATATCTTCCTCCCGGATATCATCATGACAAGAGCAAGCGGTATCCGGTATTGTACATGCATGATGGGCAAAATATTTTTCATCCAGCCTTCAACGGTTATTCATGGAATGTGCATGTCGCCGTCGATCAGCTGATTGCCGATCAGATCATCGAAGAAATCATTGTAGTCGGCATTCCCAATATGGGGCAGGAGCGGGCCGATGAATTCACCCATGACATGGAGGGCATTCTCCATCAAGCCGATAAAGTTCCGATTCGGCCGCGAGGGGAGCGGTATGAGCAATTTATCATCGATGAAGTGAAGCCTTATATCGATGCTGTGTTTCGTACGAAAACAGAGCCGGAGCATACCGCTTTAATGGGTTCCTCACGAGGGGGACAAGTCACGTACCATATTGGATTGCGCCGTCCCGACGTGTTCAGCATGCTTGGCATCGTTTCCCCGTATTTTTATTGCGTGGACCCAACGACTCAGGAAGAAGTGCCAATGTACCACTCTTTCGCTGCAAAACAGCCTATCGCTAAAATATGGATGGATCTGGGCAGCAGTGAAGGACTGTTGGTGATGGAAAAGCATGTGCGGGAAGTGGCCGAGAAGCTTCTGAACTTAGGTTATGAAGCAGACGACGAGCTTGTCTATCTCTATGAACCTGAAGCTGCTCATGTGGAAAAAGACTGGGCGGCAAGAGTGGCTGCGCCGCTCATCCACTTTTTTGGAAATAAGGGCAAGGCCTGTTCAATGACTCTGCACGGCAGTGAAGAGGTTGGAATCGTGGGTCCTCCATGCCGATTGAATCCAATTGTGGAGTTCGATACGGGGTTCAAGCTGTCTCTATTAAGAACGGCTTATCAAGTAGAGGACGAGCGCATCGCAGAAGTTCGGGACGATGGAACTATTATCCCCTTACAAGAGGGGGAAACCAAGGTAACGGTTCAATACGACGGCTTGGAAGCTGCGATAACGATTCGTGTCATCTCGGAAATCAAAGCACATATAACGCTCGATATCGTCGTTCATGTCCCGCCGAATACGCCTGAAGATATCAAGCTGTATGCGTGG
This sequence comes from Paenibacillus sp. MER TA 81-3, assembly GCF_023713585.1. Classification (NCBI taxonomy): domain Bacteria; kingdom Bacillati; phylum Bacillota; class Bacilli; order Caryophanales; family Paenibacillaceae; genus Paenibacillus; species Paenibacillus sp. MER TA 81-3. Next base: position 158,248 of record NZ_JAMAWB010000003.1, on the reverse strand, counting down.
TTTCCTTTGAACTACAACCCGAGCAACCACACGTATTCCAATCGGCTGCAAATCCCGCTGCATACGGAATGGGTATTCCAGGTCAGCCGCGAGGATGGAATCGTCGAGGTCGATGCAGCGGGGAACACGGTGGAGCGCCGATATAAAGCGTTAGTTGACTCAAAACTCGAAATTTGCGTAGAGCGTTGGTCTTAGATGATAGCATCGGGTTAACGTAACCCCAAAGATTTTGTATATTGGAAGGAAAGATAACAATGAAGAAACTAGTTACTGGATTCATATGCGGCGCGATCTTTTTCTCAGGAATTGCATTCGCTGCATCGAACTTTACGGCCAAAGTCGAAGAACATAAAATTTACATTAACGGACAAGAGAAAGCGCTGAGCGACAAGCCCGTGTCCATCGAGGGAAACCTCTATCTTCCGGTTCGGGAACTGGCCGATGCGATTGGATATCGCGTTGCCTTTGAAAATGGCGACATCAAGCTGACTTCTAAAAAGAAGGATGAGCAGAAAGAAAGTACCTCTTCCGGCAGTACCGATACGAAGTTTGACTTCCGAAAATTGCCTATTACACAAACCGTAAAGGATGTAGAGGTTACGGTTCATTCGGTAAGGCTCACAGAGGGGAAAACGGACTTCGAAATTACAATCAAAAACAACACGGCTGATGAAAATATTACACCTGTATTAGGCAATACCGAGGTAGGAGCAAACTATAGCATCGAGGGTAAATCGTATGAAACGGTGGGGATTTCTCCGGCAAATCCCGACTTTGAAGACGGGTCCATCAAGCCCAAGAAGGAAAAACATGGCTGGGTAAGCAATCAAGGCTTGGAGGACCGTGATGTTAAAAACTTGACGTTGAGTCTTTCCGTAAATGGAAAAAAGGAAAAGAGAACCTTTAAGTTTTACATTGACTGCAAAGATCTGAAATTCCGCACTCTCTAAAAAAAGGAACTGCGTTTTTTCGGCTTCTCTTTCATAATTGAGCATCACCCTGAATAAGATGGGATATCTACCTTTTACGTGTTACCCGAGCGGGGCATGAGTGAAAAGTGTAAACTTTTTGCTCATGCCTCTTTTGTGTTGCAGCAGTGTTCTGGAAATTATAGGATTAAAAAAAGGGGGTGAAGGACCAAAAACTTGTACTCAACCAAACCGATAACAAGATGATATGGAGGGACTATGAAGAAGACGATACAATTGAAAGCGATTTCGTTGCTGCTCAGTCTAATGGTTGCAATGACGACGACCTTGACCTTTGCCCAGCCGATGACAGCGCTGGCGAATTCCAGTGTGCAAGATGCAGCGGAAGATGCCGCATCAAGGCAGGAGGACACGCCTCCTGCAGTAGCAGTCCCAGATGTTCAGGATGGGCCGCCGCCAAGCGTCACGGATGCCGTCTATGACAAAGATGGCAATATGCTCCCGAGCGACTCTCCAGATGATGCATCCGCTGCGTTCAGCGGGACGAATCTAGCCTTGAACAAGCCGGTCTTTGCTTCTGGCAATGAAGTGGATTATCTTAATCCTGAATTAGCCGTAGATGGAAAGCCCAATACGAGATGGTCTTCTGCGAAGCAAGATGATCAATGGTTCTATGTTGACCTTGGAGAGCGGAAGGCTGTTGATCGCGTCGTCATTCGATGGCAGACACGGGCCGATACATACAAGATACTCGTATCTGATGACGGGGTGCAGTGGTCGAATGTGAAGGACAATGATGGCATGATCCAATGCAATGGAGGGATCGAGATCATTGATTTCACTCCGCGTCAAGCCAGATATGTGAAATTCCAGGGCGTGAAGCGGGCACCTGTCGATGGCATACTGTATGGCTACTCCTTTTATGAATTTGAGGTGTATCAATTGAATGACTTGCAATCCATCGTAGACAAAATAGCAGCAACATTGACGGTGCATGCCGGTCAGACGAAGCTGGATTGGTCTGCGGCTGAAGTGCCGAAGGGGTACCGCGTGGGCGTGTACGGCAGTGACCGATTGCCTGTCATTGATCGAGAGGGCAACATTCGCACGCCGTTGGTGGATGCCAAGGTGAATCTTCTCGTTCAGGTAGAGGATGTAAACGATTCGAATCGGAAGCTCCTGTCGGGAAATATCGCCGTGACGGTTCCAGGGCAGTACAAGCAGACCTCAGAACGAAATGCAGAGCCGGACGTCATTCCATCCTTGAGAGAATGGTATGGGGGCTCCGGCAATTATACACTGACCGAATCTTCGCGCATTGTCGTGAACCCGCAGGACGAGTCAGCGCTGCGCAAGGCAGCCGAATTGACACGCGAGGATCTGTTGGATCTTACGGGATACGAGCTTGAGATTGTCTATGGGCAACCGCAGCGTGGAGATCTGTACTTGTTGATAGACCCGTCACTAACGTGGCTTGGTGAGGAAGGCAATGTGTTTGAGGCAGGCGAGTATGTGTCGATTACCTCGGTGTCAGCGAAGGGGGCTTTCTTCGGTACGAGAACAGCGCTTCAGATCATCAAGCAGAACAAGGATCGAACCATCCCTCAGGGGGAAGCGAGAGACTATCCGAAGTACGAGAAGCGCGGACTGATGATCGATGTCGCTCGCAAGTTCTATACGATAAATTTCCTTAGAAGCTACGTAAAGCTGATGTCTTGGTACAAAATGAACATGTTCCAAATTCATTTGAACGATGATGTCGGCACGCCGTTTGCAGATGGAACGACGGCAGCTTACCGGCTGGAGAGCACCACATATCCGGGACTGGCCAGCCCGAACGGTTATTATACGAAGCAGGAATTCAAAGACCTTCAGCTTCTAGGCATGGATTATGGTGTCAACGTCATTCCGGAAATTGATACGCCAGGGCATTCCCGCGCATTTACCTCCTATGATCCTGCACTTGGGAACGAACGCTCCTTAGACATTTCCAAACCGGAAACCGTTGCTTTTGTGAAGAAATTGTTCGATGAATACTTGGATGGAAGTGATCCGACCTTCGTCGGGCCTGAAGTGCACATTGGTACGGATGAATATTGGGGACCGGATGTTGAAATTTTCCGGCGGTACATGGATACACTCGTGAAGCATATTAACGGCAAAGGCAAGCACCCGCATTTATGGGGCGGATTGACGGAATACAACGGATCGGCACCGGTAAGTAATGAAGCTACGATGGACATCTGGTATGAGCCTTATGGCGCGCCGCAGCAGGCGGTAGATCTCGGCTTCGACGTTCTTAACGTTCAGAATGTATTCCTGTATATCGTACCTACATTGTATGGGGAGTACTTGAATTCCCAGTTCCTGTACAATGAATGGGAGCCGATCAAATGGGAGACTGCGACGCTGCCATTCGGCCACCCGCGCGTGAAAGGAGGCATGTTCGCCTTATGGAACGATGTGTCTGATGCCAATGGCTTATCGATGGACGACTCGCATGAGCGGTTGCTGCCTGGGATCCAAGTCGTGTCGGAGAAGATGTGGACCGGCACGAGAGACGACAAGTCTTTCGAGCGGTATGTGAAGCGGGCGGAGGCCATTGGCGATGCGCCGAATGCGAATTTATCGCATAAGATCGTCGTAGATAATGAAGAGAATCGTGTCATTCAATATTTGTTCGAAGATCAATTCAAGGATCAATCAGGCAACGGATTTGACGGTGAGGGCGTCAACGTTGAAATGACAGAAGGGAAATACGACAAGGGTGTTCGCTTGAACGGAGGGAAGAGCTACATTGAGACACCGATCGTGGCGCTCGGATTCGGCTGGACCCTCTCGATGTGGGTGAAGCCGGACAAGAACAATCCGGATGACGCTGTGCTAATGGAGTCTCCTGCAGGAAAGTTGAAGCTCAAGCAGGGCAAGACGGGCAAGCTTGGATTTACGAAGGAACACTATGACAGCACATTCAATTACGTCGTTCCGGAAGACAAGTGGACGCATATCTTCCTGCGGGGTGACAGTAAAGGCGTTACGCTGTTCGTCAATGTGGATGAGTACGTGGAGCGGCTTGAGAACACTTATCCTCATCTGCAGACGCTGGTGCTGCCAACGCTCAAGATCGGCAGCGATACGAACGCATTCAAGGGTGTTCTGGATAATGTCATGATATACAATAAACCGATTGAGCTGCTTAGCAGTGATAATGTGGCGCTTCATAAAGCGACGGAGTCTTCCGCGACTGAGTTCCCATATTATTCATCTGACATGGCGGTAGATGGAGTTGTATCCATAAGCTCCAGATGGTCCAGCGCTTATGTGGACGATGCGTGGTTTATGGTTGACTTGGGTGAGTCGAAAGAAATCAACAAAGTCATTATCAAGTGGCAAGCAGGTGCAGAGAAATATCAGCTGCTCGTGTCTGATGACAAGCAGAACTGGACGAATGTGTCCGGTGATGGCGGAGTCATCACTTCCAAAGGCAACTTGGACATCATTACATTCGATCCGAAGGTTGCGCGATATGTCAAATTCCAAGGTGTGAAGCGGGCGACTGTCTTTGGTTACTCCTTCTTCGAGTTCGAAGTGTATCAGCCGGATGAGGTGAAGGAGTACCAGCAAGCAATTAAGGAAATGGAAGAAGCTCTGCTGAAATATAACGGAAGCAGCCGATTAAGAGCGCTGTTGCTGCAGGTTCTGAATCGTTATCCGAATGACGCGACCCGTCCGGTTCAACCAATCAAGGATCTGATTCAACAATGGAAGGACTCGGTCGTTCCGGGCAACAACGGCGGCGGGGGCCATGGAGGCAGTGGAAGCACAGGAGGCAGCAGCGGCGGCGGTGTGACTTCGACGGCCCCGGCTGTGGAGAAAGAAGGGCAGCTGACGCTGAAAGCGGGGCAGTCCGGGACATTCGGAATAGGCAATCAATTCAGCATATCCATTCCTGCCGGCGCCACGGACGAAGAACTGCGGCTGACGTTGCGGCAAGTGTCCAATCCGTCCTCTGTTGTCAGTGACAAGGCGATGCTCGCCAGTGAAGTGTACGAGGCGCTGTATGACGGACGCGCCTTCGCTAAGCCGGTGGCGGTTACGATGGCATTCGATGCCGGCAAGCTCGGACCGGCTCACAAGGCGTCGTTGTTCCAATATGATGAAGCGAACAAAGCGTGGAGCGAGGCAGGAGGCAGCGTAAGCGGACATTTCATTACCGCTGAGGTTAAGAAGCTCGGGATATTTGCCGTATTTGCCGTGGCGGATGATACGGATGATGCGGATGACGTGGCGGCCTATACGGACATAAGCGGTCATTGGGCGGAACAGGGCATACGCGCTGCGGCGCGGAAGGGGATCGTCGGCGGTTACCCGGACGGATCCTTCCAGCCCGATGTTGCGGTCACGAGAGCGGAATTCATCGTCATGCTGGCCAGGGCGATGCATTGGCAGAACGATGGCGTGGAGCTGAAGTATAAGGATGCAGCGAGCATTGGAGCATGGTCGAGCAAGGCGATTGCCCAAGCGGTCGAGGCGGGCATCGTGAACGGCTTCGCGGATGGCACGTTCCGTCCTAATGCGTCTATCAAGCGTCAGGAGATGACGGTCATCATCGCGCGGGCGCTGAAGCTGAGCGCGGAGAATGAGGCGGCCACAGCTTTTGCAGATGACCGGGATATTCCGGAGTGGGCACGAGGCGCTGTCGCTGCGGCGGTCAAAGTGGGAATTGTTGGCGGCCGGGGCAGCGGCAAGTTCGCGCCGCATGAGACGGCAACCCGGGCGGAATCGGCTGCGGTCATGATAAAAGCGGCGGAACGGTGAGACCATTGCATTGATAGCAATTGCAAAGCCCGTGTCCTCATGGATGCGGGCTTGCTGTCGCTAGGTCTCTTCCACTGGAAACATCTGGCGCCACAGGTTGTTCCCTGCCGGATGGAGAGAGACATTCAAAGTTCGATCTTTCTCTGATCGCTGAGGAAGTCCTGAACGGTATGGTTTTTCGTATCGAGTATGCTACCAAGCTATAATGTTAAATGGTAAAGATAATGGTAATGTTGTTATAGTGACTGTTATAGCGAAACGTAAGTATAGACAAACCATGAATAAGTTGCAGAAAGGACGAAACACTTTTTGAGTGTTCGTCTTTTTTTGATGTTGACATTTTCACAAAATGGATAATGAGTTAAGAAATGTTTACTCTTCGTGAAAGTGGTGGTAAAATATAGGTGGTCAATAAAGATAAGGAGGGCTGATATTGGAAGTAGCAGTCGTTAAAACAATCGGGGAACTCATACGTGATACAAGACGCTCACTAGATATAACACTAACACAGTTATCTGAGTTGTCAGGCATTCCTAAAGGGACGATATCAAGAATTGAGAATGGTGATGTCAAACGACCAGAATTTCAGACCGTACATCCACTGGCAACGGCGTTGAAGATATCCTTTGAAACACTGATCGATTATTACGTTGAAGTCGAAAAAAGATCAGAACATTTAATGCGCATCTATCAGGCAACAATCCGTCAATGCAGTGATGTCGAGTTAATTCGAAAGGTTGCAACCAAGTACCTTGAATCATCGAATGAAGACAGCTTAGATTTAACAGAAAAGCTTTATCGAACGATTGACTCCATCGAGGACACCTCCATTCAATTATCTTTGTTTAACCTCATCATTGACTACGCGCGTGCGCATGGAATCATGCCATTCATTGCAAAAGGTATGTACCAACGATACCTTGTTGAACGTAATGATTTTAGTAAATTGAAAGAAACCTACTACAGCGGAAAGTATGTTCTTCATTACGTCGATTTCTTGCCACAAAATGAACAGATTGAGTTACACTACAAATTAGGGATTCATGCTTACAATTTGAGGTTATATAGTGAAAGCATTGACCACTGCACGAGAGTAATTATGGAAGACAACGGCGAAAGCCCCTACAAAGTAAATGCGATAGGAGTCCTCAGAGATGCGCATTTTAGTACTGGGGAATACAAAGAGGCTGAATTGTATTCTACACAGTACAAGCAATTCAATCACCCACATACCAGAGAGAATAGTGTTCTAATGGACGCACTATTGAATGCCAAGAAGGGTAATGTCGAGCAAGCCATTGAACAGCTCTTAACATTCCTTGAGACTTGTAGTGAAGTTTCCTCCATACCTGCAACCAGACAGCTCCTTCAATTGTACTTAAAGCAAAACGATCTTAAAAGCGCGAAAGATCAACTAGAAACTAGCAAAATAAACCCATCCGTACTAGACAAGAGCAACCCTCTAATTTGTTCTAGATATGCCGACTACCTCCAAGTTAAAGGGGAATGCTATTTAGCATTAGAGGACTATGAAAAATGCATAGCTCATATGGTGGATGGGGCTTCATACTACTCCAAAGTCAACGATACATTCAAAGAAAAAGATTGCCTTAGCACGGTTATGCGTATCCACTTAGAGCATAATGTCTCCCCGCAGCCTACATTTGAAAAGTTAAGCACTTACTACATTAAAAGCGCTAAAGAAATGGAGGGTTAAGCATGAAGAACTTAATCAAAAAACTATATTTTAAATCCCTTCTTTACGCAGTTATATTTGTAACAACGGCGGCGTCTTTCTCTGGTGACTCTGGGAGTATTCACCCTTGGTAGTAACAGTAGTAGTAGCACCTTAAAGGTGCTTCTTTTTTATTTCACCGTTTCTTTTTTTAACTATTTTCTAGAATATATGAAACATATCATATTTGTTATGTTACTTTTAGATTCACATGATTTTGACACGATGAAATATATTTTTACATATATAATGAAAAATGGTTGTATTCAAAATGTAAGGGTACTCTTTTAAATCACCTTAGAAATAGATGATGTATCATTACATCAATGTTGCACATATAGTAATCGTGATGCAAAGTCCGACTCATGTACAAGAGTAATCTTCGCCAATAAAGACGATTTTTCAAAACGAGTCATTAATGCAGTTCCAATTATGAACAACTATATTGCAGTTGGTAAAGACAAATTTAGCATTGATTCTAATGCTAAAAATGTATTGGGGCTGACATATATGCTCACTACGAAAAAGGGATCAACAACCTCAATGACGCAGTTAGCCAAGGTTATATTATTGTAGAGAATGGGCAAGTCAGAGTGCCAGAGCAAAGTGGATTCCAAACTAACCTTTCAAGCAATGCATATTGGTGGGGAGTTGCTATTACCTTCAGTGATTCCGAAACAAAGGTACATGCTCATGCAATGAGACAATCAGGTAATACAGCAGCTTTACTTGCCGCTATTACTGCATTTATTCCGGGAGGATGGCTTGCATCCGTAACAGGCGCTTTTTGGGGGCGGGCAGGAAACTCAATCGCTAATGATTTTGATTACAAGAACCGCGGGAATGGCATAACGCTTAACATTCATTGGTTGCCAGTCATTTACTATGAGGTTACAACAAACTCGTAAGCGCAATTCAAACGTAGAGGAGGAGAGTTATGGAACTCAGTCAAATCGAAGCGTTATTAATCACCATTTCTTTTCTTACTCTGTACACATTAATCGTCGTTCTAGGAATTCACTTCATCTTTAGAAAGAACATTTTGGTAAGGAATTATGTTTTCTTGGGGCTTGTGGCATTAGGTGTTCTGACATCGTATTACAACACTATTTTCAAGAATAGCGATAATTGGATTCAATCTGTACTCTTTACAATCATATTTATTGGTCTTTCTCGACAACAATGGATTTACAGAAAAAAGATGCAAAAATAATACAGCATTAAGATCAAATCCATAAAAAGAACGCCTTCGGGTGTTCTTTTTACATTTTGTTTCTTTAAAACCTAATTTTTGTATTCACCGAAACGAATTATATACTTATTGCAACTGGTAGTAGACCTGCCGCTATAAGTTAAGTTGTTATGCGGAGGTGAGTTCTATTGTATCCAACTATGACGCGTCACTAGATGCACTGTTGTCAAAATTCGCGGATTAAGATAGCAACTTTTGAGAACTGCGGTTGATAAAGGTCTCACTGCCGACGAAGTTGTTAGACCAAGAACTGGATATCTAAAAAATTTCGAATAAACACGAACGTTAATTGAATACCGGCTAGTTAGTTGGACTTGGACTCCTATCGCATCGGGCATCGTTATTCTACTGTCCACAGCCTTGCTCAAGTCCAAGCGTGCGATACAGCGGATAGACAAAGAACTTGGGGTTTCGTGACGAGTTGAGGGAGAGAAGAATGACTAAAGGAATGAATGCAATACATGCGGGCTGGCTGTTGCTTGATTCCTGTGCTGTCTACCTTTATATTTCCAGATAAACAGCAGCTATACGCTACCTTAGGTTTTTTTCTACTCTATGTAGCGTTCGCACAAATCGGATTGAATGTGATTCCTTCTGTTGTATTAACGAGCAACAAAAAGCTTTCGTGGGTGTCCGTATTCAAGTTCCGTAAGGTGACTTGGCGAACGATGCTGCTAAGTATACTGATATATGCGCTCAGTCAGATTTTCATGTTGTTTATTCATCAAGCGACCGAAATCGTATCAGCAGCTCTTGGGAGAACGTATCAGGTATCGATTTATCCGATAGCAACTGACATCATGTCCCTAGCTTTGCTCATCGTAGCGATTGGTGTAATTCCGCCGATATGTGAGGAACTGTTGTTCAGAGGGGTGCTATTGACTGGATACGAACAAAAGGGGAAATGGTTCGCCCTCTTTTACAACAATCCATATCGGCTGGTGGAGCTGTGGTCTACTAGGAGCAGCGTCCATCCCCGCGCTGTATATTTGCTGGTTCCTGCTGCGGAAGATTGATAAGATTGAGCGGGTGCGTCACCACTCCAACGAGCAATATCAATCTTATTCCGAGAGAAAGTATTGGCTGGTACCAATTGTTATTTCTGTGTGCCTGTTTTGTTTATATTTGAGATACAGTGACGCCTGGCGATTGGGAATGTCAGGACGGAACTTACTATGAGGAAGCCGAGGGGCACGGGATGTTTATGAAAAATAAAGAATGGGCGCTTTCAATCTTTATACATGCCTTTTTAGGTTATCTATGGGTTCTTTTTGTTGATCATGTCTGGGGTTTTGCTAATTCAATGGATAATAAAATTTTAAGTGGTCTTATCCTATTATTAGGTACCTTTTTGTTTGGGTTCATTGTAAATCGAATAACTCCGTTTAACAGCTACAAACTAACTCACCCTGCTAAGGTTGCAGGTACTATCTCTTTTGGATTGGTCGTCATCGTGCTTGTGTTTGTATGTAACATCATAACCTGAACGATAAATGAAAATGAGCAAAAGACAATCGGATTTGTGAAAGCCGCCGTAACGAAAGATACGAATAAATGTTGAATCGTCAGACCGCTAAGGATTATTTTTCCGGCGGTCTTTTTTGCGTGCCAGGGGTCTGCTTGTTATAGGTCGTGTAGGTACGTTGAAGCATCTACATTCCTGGTTGTATAGATGTAGTCCGACAATCATTATCCGGTATTAAGGTGTTGGAGTATAGAAAAATTATGTGACACTCACGTTACATGATACCTTAAAGTGTACTTGATCAAGAGAATTATCTAAGATGCATTAGGATGAGGTGGTAGCAGATGATATTCAATGGACAGACACGATAAGGAAATATGAGCAGCTTTATCAGCTTCCTGTGGAGAAGCGTAGCAATTACTTCCGCTATGAGATGATGGGGCCATTTGAGGCGATGTGGAGTACGATCCAAGTGCCGATAAAGCCAGCGGTTGAGGGCGGATATGATGTTATCATGGCCTGCGAGATGCTTGGCCTTCTAGCGTAGAATGAGGTTAACGGCATTGGACAAGTTAAGAGCAAGCCAAGTTGCAAGATACGGTGAAGAGATCGTTGCAGGATTGCCTTCACTATGCAGAAGTGATGCAACTCCGGATTTCCAGAAAAATTAAAGCATGATTATGGTTATTCCGGCTTTGGCGGCATTCCTGGTTATATTCCTATATTTGTATCCGAATGAGTATAACCTCAAGCGACTTCCTGCTTTGGTTGCTCACGAATTTCATCATAACTTGCGCTTCTCGTACTTTGATTGGAGGTCATAGCGATGTGACGTTGGGAGAATATATGATCAGGGTACCGAAATTACACAAATAAGATGACCCCTGATGAATTCAGGGGCCATCCTTTAGCAGGATAAACACTTGATGCTCTTTTTCACTGTCCACCCTGTACTCCATTACAAAAGTAATTAGATTATCACTACGTAGATACTCAACATAGATTACCATGCTTCTCCTATGACACTTGTTGACCATCCAGTTCCAATGTCACTTAATTCCATTTCCGAAGACATTCCTATAGAACCAAATAAGGAAAGAGTCATTAACATAGCAATCAATGCTTTCTTCATCCGACTTCACCTCTTTCGAAAGGATATTCATGAATTGACTTTTTTGCTCTACCGATGCAAAGAGTCCATAATCATGAAATGTAGATACTGCTTTTCCTGCACGTTGCATGTTTTTTAGAGTGAGTGCTAATTCTAGAGATATTGCATTATATTCAAAAGAGCTCATTATACTTAGACAACGTAGCGTAATGGTCTCCATATACAGCATACTGCCTTGTAGCTATTAAAGCGTCTTCAAAGTTTTTCATACCTATATAAGCGGATGACTGATACAACCATCCTTCAGCCACATACTCATTTTGCCCTTCAGCGATGGCCATTTCCTTCAATTCGTTAGCATAAGCGAGCAATTTAGGCCAATTCTCAAGCACACAATAGAAGGTCAAAATTCTGTAATATGCATCATACCTTAAATCATCAGGTAACAATGGCAGATATTCCACAAGCTGATGCAAAGCTTCATACCCAGCTCCGGTGGGGTCTAAGTCGCGTAGAATTAAAAATCTTCTAAAAAAGGAGACGGCCAGCTTTTCACTTCTGTTATATCCGTTGCGAATAACGATGTCATAGAAGGGAAGTGAGTAGTTGCGTGTACTTGATTGGAAAATGTGCTCGGCTATCTTGAACGTAATTTCAATCATCTTTGCACGGCTGGTCTCTTCATTTAATATCTGAACGATCTTCTTAACTATATCGTACTGCTCGATAGCAATACAATTAAGAATGAAGTCACTCGTCTTGTCAGGCTTCAAACGCCCTAATTCGTTGCAGCATTCCCCGAAAAAATCTTTATAGAAAGAGTGGTTAGTAGTCCAAAAGCTTGATTAATTGCATGAAGTTGTGGCAGCATAATAGACTGTTTAGCATTGAATATGTTGCTAATCGATGAGTTCTCGATGTCTGTTGCTTCCGCTAGGTCTTTTTGTTTCCACCCCCTCTTGCTAAGTTCCTCTTGTAACTCCTGACGAAGCATCGTCTGAGCTACATTATAGTCATACATCATATTCTTGTATCCTCCTTATAAATTCATCACTAAATTTAATAGCTCTAAAGAGTCCGCAAGTAGGCATCAGGATCGGAGAATTACCGTTATAACATACAGAAGTCTTGCAAAATAATTTATGAAATTACTTTTTGTTCAATTGTCTGAACTGAATTATTATTGAACCAAAAGTAGTTGCATAAAAAATCGATTATTCGTTTTGATAGGATTATGCAATTAGTTTAGGTTCAAAAAAAGGGAATGCAACTAGTTTTGGTTATAAGTCAATTATATTGTGACTATCTAATATTTTTCCAAGTTGTTTTATGTAGTTAACATGTAGGATTGTAAACCTAAATTATCTATACTTTTTGACTTGTAATCATATTTCTTTCTCGCGATTTTCCAGAGGGAAGTAAGAAGAAAGGTTTCTTTGACGATGACCTAACGGCGCATATCTTTCCAAAATACGTTTTTTGGCATGATGGCGACAAATTGGAATACAGTATTTCAACCTCATCGGATATGACCAGGGAACAGAAGATCGAAATTCTGAAAGATGCGGTGAAAAAAATAACATTTTGATCCAGCTATAGGTCTTGCGGACAGACTCGTACAGATCTAGAAACAGGATTGTATGGGTTCTTTTGTAGATCATCATTCCCGCAGGCGGGGCGAATCATTTTTGCATGTAACAAAAACGAGAAAATTTTTCTCTACCGAACATGTTGACTTTACCAAACTACAGTTGTAGCATGATTTATAACTACATACGTAGTTTTGTTAAATTAATTTTGGAGGTTTCATGCATGAATCAAATACCGCCCATTACGGATGCAGAGCTGGAAATTATGCGCGTCTTGTGGACAAATCCGAATTGCCCTTCGAGTGAGGTCGTAAAAAAAATGATGGATCGAATGGGGTGGAGTCCGAATACGACTCGGACGCTCCTTAGTCGTCTGGTGCAGAAGGAAGCGGCGGGTGCGAAGCTGGAAAAGGGTTCGAAGCGCACCCAATTATTTTATCCGATCATCAGCGAGCAGGAGTACCTGCGGTCCGAAACCAAATCCTTTATGAAAAAACTGTATGGCGGAGCATTGAAGCCAATGTTGGCCAACTTTTTACAGGATAAAAAGCTGAATGCGCAGGAAATCGAGGATCTCAAGGCTTTATTTGATGATAACCGCGGTGACGAACCGGAAAAGAGAGATAGCTAATGAGTCCAACACTGCATGAATGTTTATTATCGTTTTTCGGCTGGGTGCTCCGCGGGTCCTTTATGGCCAGTATCCTGATCTTACTGGTTCTTATCCTGCAATTGTTATTGAAAAACAAGCTTGAAGTCAGGTGGAAGTATCTGCTTTGGGTACCTGTAGCGATTCGTCTGTTGCTACCTTGGGCGCCGGAATCTTCACTTAGCCTATACAATGTTTTTTCATTGGAGGCCATAGTCCCCGTTAGTCAACCACAATCACAAGCTCAACTTCCATCAGCTTGGCACAACTTGTGGAAAGGGTCAGGGGAAAAGAGCGAAGCGGCAGCTCAAGCAGAGAATTCTACTGATTTGGAGGAAAGCAACCTTTTAAGAGGGAGTACAGAAGTATCGGATTCGTCTCATGAATCTGGTACTGTATGGGACATACGCTTCTGGTGGAGTGGGTTCAAGCAAATGGGCTTCACCAATATGCTGATGTCGGTTTGGCTATTGGGTGTCCTGCTTTTTGCGGCGAAGACGGTATACGACCAGCTACGATTGAAACAAGCTCTCCGTGCAGGTCGATGTATTGAAACGCCTTTTTTATCGGAAGTGTTTCATGAGACGAAGCTGCTAATGGGCGTGAAGGGTGAAGTGCGGTTCATAGCCAGCGAGCGCATCCCCGGACCTGCTGTAGTCGGTTTTCGCAAGCCTGCGATCGTTATTTCGCCGAGTCTGCTCGTCACGCTGCGAGAGGATCAGCTTCGGTGTATTTTGGCGCACGAATTTGGGCACATACAGCGACGGGATGTGGCGGTGAATTGGACGATGCACATTCTGCTCATTCTCCATTGGTTTAATCCATTGTTGTGGCTTGCCGTACATAAAGCAAGGCAGGATCAGGAGATGGCCTGCGATGCATGCGTGCTGGATCGGTTGAGTTTACAGCCACCTCTACAGCATAACCATACATACGGGCAGACCATCATCCATGTGCTAGAGCATTTTCATTTGTCAGGCAAACAACATCAGCCAGGGCTTGCCGGATTGTCCGCGACACATAAACAAATGAAAAAAAGATTGTTAATGATCAAGCGATTTCATAAAAAATCCTATCATTTGTCCATGTTGGGGATGGCGATTATTATTGCACTTGGCAGCGTGACGCTGGTAAATGCGAAGGGAAACGATGTTGATGCCGCCCCATCCCCTGCTGTCAACGAGATTGCCTTGAAAACGGCGGCAACTAAACCAAAAGCTGAAGGTGAAGGGGAGAAGCTGGAGAAAGCGGAGAAAGAGAGAATCGCCAAATTGCTTGAAAAAAATCCGGATGATACGTATATCGTATATGTCAGTAATGAATTAAAGGAAGGAAAAGGAGGTCGAGAAGTTTCTCTCATGGGAGGCTCGCCTCCAGGCTTCGATACCTATGAGGGTTACCTCAAAAGAGCATCGACCTTGAAAGAGGCGGTGCCGCAGCAACCAGCCGACTTGCCGGAGGGCTATACCTTAAGCAAAGCAAATATTTATTTCGTGTTCACTTCTAAGGATTTTGCACCAGTGAAAGCCGAGGCTAAAAAATTGGACAAACTGATATATTCCAAGAAAATTAACGTGACAAAAAGCCACCACATCGGGTTAACGTACACGAAAGGAGAAGACTTTATCTCAATTCAGAGTTTTCATTTTGACGAGGAAGATTTAAAAGATAAGAAGAGGAAAGAAAAGGAATACAACTATATATCCGCTAAAGACAGGGAAAAGGAAGATCCGAAGCACGAAGGAAGAAACTATCTTAGCTGGGAAAGAGGTGAAAAAGTTTTCCAAATCGTAACCAATAAGGGTAATCCGTTGACGGAAGAAGACCTGATCAAGCTAGCGAAAACGGGAGTAAAAAAATAGCTTTGTAAACGGAATGTTTGTTGTAGAAATGATGAGAATATTATATGGATTCGTCTTAGTTCTTGCGTACAAGCCCATGCAGTCTGAAATAGAATGCATGGGCTATCTTTTTGTGAAAAAATTTTTACATCAATGATGTTGACATTTATAAACTACAGATGTAGTATATTAGTAAACTACAGTTGTAGTTTATTGGTTGAAATCAAAAATGAGAGGAGTACTACAAAATGAAAGCAGCATCAAAAGTAGCAATCACAGCATTAAGCAGTATTTTATTACTGGGTTCTTCGATGAACCTAACGGCAGAGGCGGCCCCATCCCGTGCTTCAAGCGACATCATCTTGAAGACGACAGCTGCTAAACAGGAGGCGTCAAGTGAAGGTGAAAAGTTAGTAGAAGCAGAGAAGGATAAGATTAACAAATTGCTGGAAGAAAATCCGAATGATTCGTACATTTTATATGTCAGCAATGAATTAAAGAAGGAAGAAAGCAGTATTCCGGAAGGGTGGATTTCTTTTTCAGAAGTTTCTTTTATGGGAAGCCCCCGATCTCAAAGCTTTGATACCTATGAGGCTTACATCAAAAGAGCATCGGCCTTGAAAGAGGCGGTGCCGCAGCAACCGGCTGATTTGCCGGAGGGTTATAGCTTAAGTAAAGCGGATATTTATTCTGTGTTTACTCCCAAGGATTTAGCAGCAATAAAAGCCGAGGCTAAAAAGCTAGGCAAACAAATATATTCCAAGAAGATGAACGTAACAAAAAGCCACCACATCGGGTTAACGTACACGAAAGGAGAAGACTTTATCTCAATTCAGAGTTTTCATTTTGACGAGGAAGATTTAAAAGATAAGAAGAGGAAAGAAAAGGAATACAACTATATATCCGCTAAAGACAGGGAAAAGGAAGATCCGAAGCACGAAGGAAGAAATTATCTTAGCTGGGAAGAAGGTGAAAAAGCTTTTCAAATCGTAACCAATAAGGGTAATCCGTTGACGGAAGAAGACCTGATCAAGCTGGCGAAAACGGCAGTAAAAAAATAGATTTGTAGACGGAATTATTGTACAAGCCTATGCAGCTTAAATAGAATACATGAGCCAAGTTTACCCTCATAAACTACATTTGTAGTTTATGAGGGTAAACTCAAAATGAGAGGAGCGCTATAACATGAAAGCAGCATCAAAAGTAGCAATCACAGCACTGAGTAGTATTTTATTGTTGGGTTCTTCGGTGAACCTAACGGTAAAAGCCGCCCCATCCCATGCTTCAAGCGACATCGCCTTGAAGACGGCAGCCGCTAAACCTAAGGCGATAAGTGAAGGGGAAAGGTTAGAAAAAGAAGAGAAGGATAAAATAATCAAGTTGATGAAAGAAAATCCGGATGATACGTACATGTTATATGTCAGCAATGAATTAAAGAAAGAAAAAGGCGGCAGGGAAGTTTTTCTCATGGGAGGCTCACCTCCAAGCTTCGATACATATGAGGCTTACCTCAAAAGAGCATCGACCTTGAAAGAGGCGGTTCTGCAGCAGCCAACTGACTTGCCGGAGGGCTATACCTTAAGCAAAGCGAATATTTATTTCGTGTTCACTCCTAAGGATTTTGCAGCAGTGAAAGCCGAGGCTAAAAAGCTAGGCAAACAAATATATTCCAAGAAGATGAACGTAACAAAAAGCCACCACATCGGGTTAACGTACACGAAAGGAGAAGACTTTATCTCATTTCAGAGTTTTCATTTTGACGAGGAAGATTTAAAAGATAAGAAGAGGAAAGAAAAGGAATACACCTATACATCCGCTAAAGACAAGGAAAAGGAAGATCCGAAGCACGAAGGAAGAAATTATCTTAGTTGGTTTGAAAATGGTAAGTCTTTTCAAATTGTAACCAATCCGGGCAATCCGTTGACGAAGGAAGAGCTGATCAAGCTAGCGAAAACGGCAGTAAAAAGATAGGAAGCACTATTTCATAGTGGCGAACCGAAGCTGATTCGATATCGACGAAACCCTCAGGGAAGACGCAGGACAGAATGTCAAACCTGAGGGTTGTTTTGTGTTTTTTTAAAAGATTGAAAGTCATGTTACAAATCGAATGGTGGAAATTGTTGTATAAATGGGGCATATTACATAATGGAACAAAAAGGAGCGATTTGAAATGAAAACGACAACGAAATTAGCAATTGCGATACTAAGCAGCATTCTATTGCTCGGTTCCATGAACCTCGCGGCGGGGGCGGCGCCAGCTCATGCTGTAAGCGACAACGCCTTGAAGACGGCGGCCGCTAAACCAAAGGCTGAAAGTGAAGGGGAATAACTAGAAAAAGAAGAGTTCGCTAGACTCGACAAACGGCTAGAAAAAAATCCGCAAGATATGTACCTCGTATATAGCAGCGCAGCGGCCTGCTGACCTGCCGGAAGGCTATACTTTTGAAGAGGCTTTTATTATGGGGCCGTACCTCAATGAATATGCAGCGGCAATGAAAGCCGAGGCCAAAAAGCTGGGCAAAAAGATCCATTCAAAGAAGCTTGAGTGGAAGAGATACGAACTTGATTACGTTGACTTACAAAAACGGAAAAGACTATATCACAATCGCAAGTTATTCTCTTGATGAGAAAAAGAAGAAACCAAAAGGATATGTCTGTAAAACTGCTCAGGAGGCGGAAAAGAAAAATCCGAATCTCCATCCCAATCTCAGAGATGCAGTGATAAAAAAACTCGCTAAGTTGGATTGAACAGGGCAAGGAATTTGCGATTTCAACCAATCCGGGCAATCCATTGACGAAGGAAGATCTGATCAAGCTGGCGCAAACGGCAGTCAAAAAATAGATTCTATTCCAGTCGTATCGGGCATCGTTATTCTACTGTCCACAGCCTAGGACTGTGGGTAACTTCTTTGGATGAAGATGATCTTGCCTATTCGATCAAAGTAATGGAGACTGCGCTGCAAAAGAAGGGGTTCGCAGATATGAGCGGCTACAGGTTTGGAGATGAAGTGGCGAAGGCACAAGGCTATGCGCCTGTTGGTTTGTATTATGGTCCTTATCCTGGCTAGTATTAGTAAAGAGCAGACAGATGAGAAGAGAAGAACATATGAATACATGGGTGAAAGTACGATTACTTTTCTAAGCGTCGTCGTCTTGTTAGGCTCCATGAATGCTGCCGCAAGGGCAGCAGCAAGCAATCCGGCGATAGAAACGGCAACCGCGGAAAATTAACTAGCCCCAGACTGAATGAGTTGTCTGTCTGCAGTTCTTCCGCCAGTTGCGAAGAGAACTTCCCTCTGGGCTTGCTCTCTCTTCTACGATCCTGACTAGCTTGATGGGAGGACTTCGCTTTGTAAGTCTGATTCACGAACCCACGCTTGATCTCACGAGCGATGGTGGAATGGTGACGGCCTAAATGGCGAGCAATGGCTCTTGCAGACCAACCTAGTCTATTTAATATCTCTAGTTGTCCACGATCAATTATGCTAAGATGGGAATAGCTCATGCTGGGTTCTCCTGTATCTATGGTGGTGTGGTAACTTCCATTTTACACGAAACCAACATGGGTTTTCTTTTTTCTAGGTGTCGCACTTGGCTTGACAATCCGTCATACTAAAATTATTGAAAGTCTTAAAGGAGAGTATTTGTTTATGTTAACTTACCCGGCTGCCACAACTAGAGAAGAAAAAATACATATCATCGGCCAAATTAAAGATCGGCTCCTTCAACAGCATGGCGAAACCATTCTGGCGATCGGACTGTACGGCTCGATTGCTCAGGGGATTGACGGTCCGTATTCCGATATCGAACTTCTCGTGGTCACGAAGGATGGGATATCCCTACCTGATTATGAATTTATATATCTCCCATTCAAAATTGAAATCAGTATGAACCAAAAGCAAGAAGTTTGGCAATGCGCCACTACCGTAGACGATTCCTGGGCCATTAAAGCCGGAGTATATACTCATTTGGAAGCGATTTATGACCCGACCGGATTGCTGGACCAGATCCGTGCTTTGTCAAAACAGATTTCCAAAGAGGCGATCCGGGAAACTATGAGAGAGTTCATGATTTGGGAGCCTTACGAAACCATGGGCAAAATACGCAACAATAAAATTGCGGGAAATGACAGCTACCTGCCTCTTGGAGCAAAAGACCTGGCTTGGCAGACCGCCAAGCTGATTGGACTTGCCAACCGAACCTTCTACAACACGAGAGCCCAAACATATGAAGAATCCCTGCGGATGCCGTCCAGACCGTCTGGATACGATGAGCTCGTAGAATTGATGATGCGCGGCCAGCTACATGATACAGAGGTGGTTTATAAGCGGTGTGAATGTCTGTGGACTGGATTGAATGAATGGTATGAGAAGATGGGGATTGATTATAAGGTGAAGGAATTTCCTTTTTAAGCTGCTTTTGTTGCAATGGCGACCTAGTCACGACGGGTGAATTCCTTCAAAACATAACCGACTTTCTCCTATATATCGCATTGGTGCCGCGTAAATTGCGGCTTATATATTTTAACGATATAAGTTCTTGTCCATAACGAAAGACAAGAACTTGTATCGTTAGCCGGAAATGACAAGAACATATACGGCTCTTCGTAATTGAGATGTGTTATCAATTAAACCACGCCTGGCGATTAACCAAATTATGTAATGAAAAAGAGCTTGTTCTGGCCATCCGTTTGAAGAATGTGAAAAAGACTTAACCGCCATTCGACTGGCAGTTGCCCAAGATCAAGCAAACGTGTAAAACGTGCGAATGACAGTGCCACATGTCGTGAAAGGATTGAACTTGTTGCATCATACAGCGATTTTAACAATACATACACCATGAGGGCCGTGTACAATTGACCATAGACGGCATTTTCTGACGTACCCAATAGAGTCGGCACGTTCAAATGTTGCTTGATCCATCGAAAAAAGACCTCCACCTGCCAACAAGCTTTATACATCTGCGCAATTGGTTCGGCTGTTACCTGAATCAAATCGGAATAATTTCTTTAATAATCGTTCATGTGATGGAAGTTCTTTCAACTGCTCTCAACTAGTATGGTGTGCCTTCAAGGAAAAAGCTAGTATCGATATCGATAAAGACGGCGGGTTCGGTGTGTACCTAAGGGACATTCGGGATTCAAAGCTTAAAAAGGCGTAACTAAAAAAACTCATGGAACTTAAGGAAAGCATTGAGTGTATTGCCCAGTAATCCAAATGATTAATAGATATCAGAAGATCAAGAGGTTAATCTCTATACTTTTGTAATGGGAGATATTAAATGAATCTACTTAATGATAATAAACCCTTAATTAGTAGAGCATGCTTATTATTTGTCACTTTGGTTCTTATTATTGCAGGGTGCAGCAGTTCCAAGACTGATGAAACAAATTCTAAGATTGAACCGGTAGCTGCTATTTATTATTCCACCGATCTTCCAAATGAAAAAATAGGCGATGGATTAAGTTACTTGTTCCTCATCGATCAACAAGGGAAGCATATGACAATAAAGAAGCGGGGATTGGAGTTAAACTCGATCATTCCTTATAAGGGGGCACTACTCCTTAATCAGAAAAATGAGCTTCTTTCCATAAAACAAGATAGCGACTTGATTAAGTCAACATCATTTGAAGAAGATTGTAAGGTTTACGCTGGTTATGGACAATCTTCTGGACAATTGAATAATCTGAATACGTTTTATTCTATTTATAACCAAAGTTTTAGCAGTGATAGGAAGCATTACATTTCCAAAATAAGATGGGGTGACCAAACGAATAACTACTGTAAAGATATTAATGAATATATTGAAGTATCGGGAGATGACGGCAGCAGCATTTATTTCATTTCGTCTGAAACTGAAGATGGTAACAAAAAAAGTTTTCATAAGCTGTCCTTAGAGAACGATAAGTTGATTATGACAAAGACATTTCTTGAACAAGTGAAGACGGATGGAAGATTTATGTTTACTAAGCTGATACCATATAGCAATGACATGGTGGGTATATATGCAGACTTAGTTGGAGCTAAAGTCGAATTAAATCTGATACAAATCGACAAGGACAATAAAACCCCTTTAAAAAAACACCCCTTGGTACAATACGACCGTAGTAATTCGCATTATTATTTCTTCAACAAAGAAAGCATTTATGTAAAAGATGGACAAGTTTACTTTGTTGATGGGTATGGCGACGTATATGCCTTCAACTTAACTACAAAGAAGCTGATGAAAAAGTTCCATCTCAACGAGTACACACGTCAATCCCGCCTTCAAGATGAAATGGTCTACTTCCATAAGGACTACTTGTATTTCTTCCGCTATAATGACAAAACGTCTTCACATCACATTGAAAAATATAACCTCCAGGGTACTGTCGAAAGCACGATTATCCTTCCTGACCTGAAAAAAAAATTAGGGAATAATTCGGTTAACTTGTATGACTTTAAAATATTGCAGCCTTGAGGAGCTCACGCAACACTATCAGCTTAATAGAAATGTTGTCGATACTGCTCATTAAGACAATTAATAGGGCGGGATGATAACTGATGTGGAGTTCGATAAGTAGTAATGACCAACTGATCATGAATATGTTCAACATAGCTTTGCAGTTAGAAGACCCTTGGAAACTCACACATATTGAATTTGATGACTACGCTCAAGCTTGGCATCTGCACATTGACTTCGAGCGAGGAACTACATTCGCATGTCCCTTGTGCGGAAATGCTTCCAAGGCATATGATACCGAAAAGAAGCAATGGCGTCACCTGGACTTCTGGAATTGGAAAACCTACATGCATGCCAGATTGCCACGAGTGAAATGCCAATCATGTACCAAGTAACTCAAGTGCCAGTGAAATGGGCTCGACCGTTGTCACATTTCACACTGCTATTTGAAGCGTGGGCGATGTGGTTGATGGCTGAGATGCCAGTCAATGCAGCAGCCCGCGAGCTCAGAGAGCATGATACGAGAATGTGGCGTATTTTTCATCACTACGTCAACAAGGCGATGGCCGATCTGGATTTGTCTAAGGTGAAACGAATTGCAAGTTCTGAAATTCTCTTAATGGCGGAAGGGTTATGAAACTAGCAACTATGCTTTTACCCATCCAGTAGAGCGAAGAGCCTGAAAATTTTAGGGTAAATACGTCAGTTCATATGAAAATATTTGATAATCAATGGATTATTTTTTTCGAAAGTAATGGGATAATGTATACTCAAGTTGACAATAATGGAAAAATGACATTGTACTGGAACTAAACAAATAAACAAGGGAAGATAAAGATCTTGCCTTGTTTTAATCTATACTTATTCAACTTTTTTATTTTTAGTAAGCAGCCTTTTTAAAAGAATGACCAAAAAAACAAACAATGAAGTGAAAAGTATAATACCGATTGTCACTAGGGCTACAGCAACGTCCATGTTTTATCTCCTTTCAGTTTATTTAAATGTTATGAAAAAGAAAGGATTTTAAGCCTAATGGAGTTGTTTATGCTCTGGATTAATTGATTTAAATGTAGTAAGAGTAAAGTTTGACGCTGCCGCTCAATTGATTGCCATTAAATATATTATATGTTATTTTTGATTACATGCAACAAATGGAATTAAATAATATCAATGTTATTGACACAAAGTTACCATCTTGCTTAGAGGAGAGTCTTCACCTAGATCCTGAGCCTGATGATGCTATGCGTGTTTATAATAAGGTCGGATTCAGGAATTAGGGAAAATGTTGGACGATCCTCTCATCCTGATCTCTTTGATGAATCAATTTCTCAATCGGGTTCTCCAACCCAGCCGCATATAAGAAAATTTCGAACCATGCAGAAGCCTTTTGCTTGGTTCTTTTTAGTGCGCCCAGCATGAGCGCTATCTCAAGGGTTGAAGTCCCGAGTGGTAAAGGCAGTAGTAGCCATAGCTTAAGGCAAGGGTGTTCATCGCGAGATGAAATCTGAAGGAAGCCGGCGGAAAATCTCCGATGTGAGGGACACGAACTTCATAGAAGGCTAGCGTACGTTGGAGGAGTTTTCCAAACAAACCAAAGCCCATACTGCCAAAGGGGTACGAGAGTAAATGGAGCAGATAGTTGGAGAGGGCAGAGCTTATCCACGTAACAAAGAGAGGAACAATTCACGCAAGGAGAGGTAGGAAGGATGATTCAGGAATTACTTTCACGGGAAAACCTTCTATCGGCATTAAAACGAGTCGAAGTGAATAAAGGAAGCCACGGCGTAGATGGCATGTTCGTAAAAAAACTTACGTGAACACCTCGTACAAAACTGGCCCTAGATTCGGTAAGAGATCGAAGAGGGGACCTATGAACCATGAACCATGAACCAAGCCCAGTCCGAAGGATCGAAATCCCGAAACCTCATGGTGGAGTTCGGTTATTAGGGATCCCTACCGTAACCGTTTTTTGGTAGACGGATGTCATAGGAACACTAGCGGATCCAATTTCATAAAATATCTAGTCGAGAAGGGGGATGGGCAGCATGCCGGTCGGACCCAGATCTAAACATTCTCGTATAACGATTGTCCCATGCAGTACAGTGAAATGAATGATACGGAGGGTATAAAAAAATGAACAATTTCCAGAAGGATCTGCAAAACTTGAATGTCGGCCAGTTCAATTCGACGGGGATGGCGCCTACGTCGGGGCAAAATCAGAGTGGTCCGGGGGATTCCCGCTTATGTGTTGGCATTTGCTTTTTTTGCGTCGGGTTTTGTTCATGCAGCAACTGCTTCAACTGTGCCCGCTGCAGTAACTGCTTCAATTGCGCCCGCTGCAGTAACTGCGCACGTTGCGGAAGCTGCGCTCGCTGCCGCTGAGTACCGAAAAGCTCGCTTGGCGATTCGCAAAACGGTATGCCCCTGCAGATGCCTGCAGGGGCTGTTCCTTTTTTAGTTTCAGGCATGACGGACAAAATGCTCTACATAACTTAAAAATGAGGGAAAACCGAAGACCTGCGTACAATGCGGTTTTGCCTCCGGCAAAACCTTAAGGAGGAATAAAAACTTGAATCCTTCTATGCGTCTGAAAGTGAAAGGGGATACGTTCTTTCTCCCCGATTCGAATGGAGGCGTCTACTTTCGCAACAATACGGGTTCGTTCCGAATGGAAGGCGACATGGTCGATCGGTGGATCGAAAAATTGATGCCCATGTTTAGCGGGGATTATTCCATGGCGGATCTGACGGACGGGCTGCCGGAACCGTACAGGGTACGGGTTTATGAAATCGCGGAAGTACTGCTCAATAATGGCTTTGTCCGGGATACCAGCCAAGACCGCCCGCACGGCCTCCCGGAAGCGGTAGAACGGAAATATGCCGCACAGATCGAATTTCTGGACAGCTTGGGCGGTTCGGGCGCTCACCGCTTTCAAACCTATCGCCAGGCTAATCCGATTGCGGTCGGTTCCGGTCCGATATTTGTCTCGCTCGTTGCGGCCTTGTTGGAATCCGGATTGCCCCGGTTTCGTATGCTGATCACGAACCAGGCGACCACGGATCGCCAGCGGATCTCCGAGCTGACGGCGACCGCACGTCTATCGGACAGCGAGATCGAGGTCGAGGAGATCTTCCCGTCGAATGACGGCTTCCTCGATTGGCCGGAAGTCGTGCGGCTGGCGGATTCCGTCCTCTACGTAGCTCAGGATGACGATCCCAGAGAGCTTAGAGCGCTGCACGCGGCCTGCAGGGACGCGAAGAAGCTGCTGCTGCCTGCCATCTACTTGCGACAGGCGGGCATAGCAGGGCCGTTGGTGCACCCGGATTCGGACGTCTGCTTCGAATCCGCATGGCGCAGGATTCACCGAACCGCCCTTGGCGATGCGGATCGGCCGACCGCCGTCTCTACTACGCCGGAAGCCATGCTCGCGAATGTGGTCGTATTCGAATGGCTTAAGACCGTTACGGGGACGACGGCTTCGGAATTGAACAGAAAGCTGTTTCTGCTGAATCCGGAAACATTAGAAGGCGAGTGGCATTCGTTACTTCCCCATCCGCTGGTCAGGGGTCTTCATCCGGCCGAGCCTACGGATCCGTTCGACCTTCCGATCGATCAACGTACGGAGCGGCAGGAAGCAGACCGTCTCCTCACCTATTTCAATCGCTTGACTTCGGCGAAGACCGGCATTCTTCACCGTTGGGAGGAAGGGGACTCGAAGCAGCTTCCACTCTCGCAGTGTCGCGTCCAGGCAGTCGACCCGCTGTCGGAAGGCCCCGCCGAGCTGCTGCCGCAGATCGTCTGTTCGGGAATGACGCACCATGAAGCAAGGAAGGAAGCGGGCTTGGCCGGCATCGAGTCGTACGTGTCGCGACTGGCCGGGGTTCTGAAGGCGGCCAGACCTGTGCAGCCGGATTCCGCAAGCCCGCTCGAGTCGCAGCCACATGAATATGTAGGGATCGGAGCGGGAGAGACAGTAGCGGAAGCGGTCTTCCGCGGACTGCGGAAATGTCTGTTCGAGGAGCTGAAAAGTCGTTCCGAATCCAGCCTGCCCTCCGTTTATCGAATCAAGCTAAGCAAGGTTGAGGACGATATTTGCCGCTATTGCTTGCGCGCATTGACTACGATGCGGGACGCCCCGGTAATCGGACTGGGGCAAGAAGCGGCGGGTTTCCCGGTCGTCTGGGTCGGTACGAACGGGTACTGGTACGGCGGAGTCGGAGTCAACCGCACGATGGCGCTGCGAGAAGCGCTCCGACAGGCGCTGATGAAAACCCAAAACGATGCGGCGGACATCCAAGGCCAAATCCTGGAGCGCTCTTCGGTCAAGGTGGAAGATGCCTTGCCGCAGAGTCTGACGATCCCCGGCTTCGATGAGTCGGAATACGGCATGATGCTGCAGTCCGTCCGGCAGATCCTGCAATGGAACCGTAAGCGGATCGCGGTCGTTGATTTGTCGACAGAACCGTTTATGCAAGAAGAGCTGGCAGGCGTGTTTGGCGTGTCGCTGCGAGAGGAGGAGACGCATTGAGCGCGATCGTGACGGTCATCGGGGAAGGACAGCTCGCGGATTTGGTAATTAAGCAATTGTCTGCCGATGACCGCTATCGGCTGGTCCGGCAGAAGAGCATGGAATCCGGAGAGGCGGCAACGGGAGACTTGGCGCTGGTGTTGAACGATGCTTGGGATCCTTCCGTTCATCCTGCGGCGGAGGATCGGTTCCGACAGTCGGGAACGCCCTGGCTGCGCGGCTTTGTTGCATTCGGAGAGGGGATTGTCGGTCCGATGGTTCGTCCGGAGGGTCAAGGATGCTCGCAATGCGCGGATACCCGGCTCCTGCTGGCGGGAAGTGACCGCAGGGAATCGTGGGACCTGCAGCAGAAGCTGGCGTCGCATGGGGGAATCGCCCGGGACGCTTGGGCGTCTCGCACGGGATTATTGCAGGTGGCGCGCCTTGTTGCGGCAGAAGCCGTGAAGATGCTGGAGAGCGGGCAGCCGGAGACGGAAAGCCGGATGTACTTGATCGATCTGCGTACGATGAAAAGCTCGTCGCACTTCTTCCTGCCCGATCCGCTATGTCCGATCTGCGGCCGATTGCCGGAAGACGATGCGGAGACGGCCCGCGTTGCGCTGCAGCCAAGTCTGAAAATCAGCGCCGAAACGTATCGCAGCCGTTCGATGGATGAGCTGAAGGATGTTTTGGCCAAAGAATACCTGGATGCCAGGACCGGTTTTCTGAACGGGAAAATGGTTGACCTTGTGTCCCCTTTCGCCGATGCGAGCATCAATTTGCCCTTGTTTGGCGGAGATGAGGCTTGCGCAGGTCGGACCCACTCCTATGCGGATAGCGAAATGACGGCCATCCTGGAGGGACTGGAGCGTTATTGCGGTCTGTCGCCCCGCGGCAAACGATCCGTCGTTCATGACAGTTTCTGCAATGTGCAGGACCAGGCGCTCGATCCTCTCCGCGTAGGCGTCCATGCGAAGGAACAGTATGAACGCTCCGACTTCCCGTTCAAGCCATTCGATCCCGAGCGGCCGATCGATTGGGTATGGGGCTATTCGTTTCTGCAGCAGCGTCCGATTCTCGTACCGGAGCTGCTGGCTTATTACAGTTCGGGCTGCGGTCACGGATTCGTCTACGAAACGTCCAATGGCTGCGCGCTGGGCGGCAGTCTGGAGGAAGCGATCTTCTACGGGATGCTGGAAGTGGTGGAGCGCGACTCCTTCCTCATGACCTGGTATGCGCGACTGCCCCTGCCGCGCCTGGACCACCGTTCGGTCCAGGACCGGGAATTGAGATGGATGACAGATCGTTTGGAGGCCGTGGCGGGCTATGACGTGCATTTATATAAATCGACAATGGAGCACGGCATACCGAGCGTGTGGGTGCTCGCGAAAAACAAGAAAGAGCGGGGCGTGAACCTCATTTGCGCGGCGGGCGCCCATCCAGATCCGATCCGCGCGGCAAAGAGCGCGATCCACGAGGTGGCGGGCATGCTGCTCACGGTCAGCGAGAAATTCGAGGAAAACCGTCAGCAGTATGAACGGATGCTTCTCGATCCGTACCAGGTTGTTCAGATGGAGGACCACTCCATGCTGTACGGGTTGAAACAGGCGGAGGAACGGCTCGATTTTCTGCTGAATGACGATCGTCCGATGCAAACGTTCGCCGAAGCGTTTGAACCGAGGGGCTGGAACGCCGATCTGACCGATGATCTGAAGGCCATGCTGCATGTTTTTCGCCAATTGAATCTTGAAGTTATCGTGGTCGACCAGACGACTCCGGAGACGCGTCGCAACGGACTGCATTGCGTGAAAGTGCTCATTCCCGGCATGCTGCCGATGACGTTCGGGCAGCATCTCATCCGTTTGACGGGACTGGATAGAGTGCTCAGGGTCCCTGCGGAGCTGTCTTATTCGCTGGAGCCCTTGTCGCCCGAGCAGCTTAATCCATATCCGCACCCGTTCCCATAAATACGATAAATACGGCTATGGGGCGGCGCGGTTGAAGCTAAGGAGGAAAGCGATGAGTCTGATGAATCTGGATGTTTTTCTTCACCGTTTGCAATATGATCCTGATAAGGTCAAGCCCTTGGATTGGGAGACGGATTGGGATGACGCGCCGCTTCCTTACAAGCTTTATCGCGGCTTGCCGATGTTTCCGCTATCCAGGGAAGTGCCGGCAACGCTCGAAGGCAGAGATACGACCGGTGTGCCTAGCCTTCGCGATATCGGACATTTCCTCTACTATGTATTCGGGCTTGCGCAATTGACCCAATCTGTCATGGAACGGGATACATCGGAAGAATTAGGAGGCGTCTTGCAGATGTGCCGGCGCTTCGTTCCTTCCGGAGGCGGGCTATATCCGAGCGAACTGTACCTCTATCTGAAGCTTGGCGAATTGCCTGCCGGCGTATACCATTACGATGCGGCGCATCATCGGTTGGCGTTGCTGCGTGAAGGAAATTACGACGATTATTTAGCGAGGTCGCTCGGGAACCGCTGCGACGCGAACGGTTGCTTCGGAGCCGCGTTCGTATCTACGGTTTACTGGAAAAATTTTTACAAATACAATAATTTTGCCTACCGGCTGCAGGGACTGGACGCCGGCGTGTTGATCGGACAGCTGCTCGAAATCGCGAAACGATTCGGATTTTCGTCTGGCGTGCATTTTCAATTTCTCGATCAAGCCGTCAATCATCTGCTCGGACTATCGGAACGGGAGGAGAGCGTGTATGCGGTAATCCCGTTATCGACGGAACCTGCGATCCGGTGGGGGGAAAGCGGGAACGAGGAGGAGGACACGCTTTCCGCCTCCGAGCTGTGCCGGGAGTTGTCGCCAGTAAGGCATGATCACTATGTCAGATCGCGGAGGATCGCAGATTATCCGATGCTGCTCCGGATGAGCGAAGCGTCCCGACTGGATTCGGCGCGATTGTTTCGACAGATCCGGAAGGATGAGCAAGCAATTCCGGATCAAGCGCTCGCACTGCCTCTGCCGCCTGTCGACCGCTTGTCGTATGATTTGGCTGCGGTTTCCCGCAAACGGTTCTCGCCCGAGACGGAATTTGTCTGGAAGCCGATCGGTCTCTCCCAGCTTGCCGCTCTGCTTCGGGAAGCGACGGCTTCCTTCACGTATCGCAACGACCTGGATGGCCAGCAGGAGCGGTCGGAACCCCGTGTATGCCTTTATGGCTGCTTCTACGGGGTCGAAGACGTTCCGGATGGCGCCTATCGGTACGATGGCGCCGCGCATGCGCTGCAGTCGGTTTGTCTTGGAGATCACCGGCAACGGATGCAGGAGGGAATGTCGCTTCCCAATATCAATTTGTTTCAAGTGCCGCTCGGCTTTCATGTGGCAGGGAAGAGGAATTTCTTTCAATCGCAGCTCGGCAAGCGGGGATACCGCATACAGCAAATGGAAGCCGGGATGCTCGTGCACCGATTATTGCTGGCGGCATCCGCCCTCGGGATGGGGGGGCGTCCGCTTCTCGCGTTTGACGCCAATTCCAGCGATGCGCTTTATCGGATGGCTTCCCGGGATGACACGGGGCTGATTTTTATACCGGTCGGTCCCTATCGTCAACGATTGCGGTTGGCGGGCAGTTTGAGCCGTTAAAATAAAAAAATCATCGCTAACGACATTGACGCGAACGGTCATGTCGTCAGCGATGAAACCCGCTCTTTCAAGAAAGGGAGACTGGACTTCTCTTACCAATGATGGTTATCCCACGAATGATGGCCATGCGCGTGGGGATGGTCCCATGGATGGAACCAATCATGATGGTAATCGACCGAGTAGCAATCCCACCCTGAAGACGGATAAGGATGAAGGTGGTCAACCATATGCGGATCCCATGGATGGTGCATGAAGGGATGGATCATGGACTGATAGTGAGCATGCTCCCAGGGGTGAACCATATCGGGGTGCACATGCTCCAGGGGCTGAACCATCGCAGGAAAGTGCACGTTCTCCCAGGGATGAGCCATTACGGCTTGCTGTTCGCCCCCCCAAGGATGACACATCCCGGGATGGTGTTCATGATGATGAGGAATATGGTACCAGGTAGAATGGGACTCGTGAAACACGTTATCGCGATGACTAATTTGATTATTCGATTGCTGCTCGCGTGCTTGCTCGGACGTATCGGAACCCTGCAAGCCGGCCGGGTTCTGAACGGAAGGTTGATGGTGTATCATGGTTTTCCTCCTAATCTTTTGAGGGGCATTCCATCGTGAATCCTCTTCTGGCACAACTCGCTTTGGAAGCCTTCGCTTGGCATAATTTACAATATGCTGAGATTGGGAAAAGGGCACTTGACCCTATAAAATGGGCAGCTGCCCCAAGAGGAGGGGAAGCCGGGAACGAAACGGACTGCCGTTACGTCGTCTGCGCAACATCCACCGAGACTGCCCAATCGTTGGGCCTCCTAGCTTGCACCAGGGGGTAGAGAACGCTGCCTCCGTTCTCAAGTGGACGTCCCGGCTTTAGTTGCCAAAGGTGCCATTTTATTTTGAACTGAAAAAGATGTGTCTTTCGATTTTTTTGGAAGTGAAGAAAAATGCTTTGTTATTGTTTTAATTAACATTTTGGCAGCTCGCTCACGGTTAATGGGGGCATTTGGTCTAAATTCGGTATTTACTAGATGCTGCTCTGCATGCACTAACGGAGATTTCCGTATTGGAAACGCGACAGGGGATGCAGGGGAGAGCAGGCTTTTTTGCGTTACCTCCTTGAAGCGGGAACCAATTGCTGCTATGATTATCGATAAAATATTCGATAGACAAGAATACGAAGGTGGGAGAAACCGATGGAACAACATCAACGCGCGTACAACTTTAATGCCGGTCCGGCTGCACTGCCGCTGGAAGTATTGGAGCGGGCCCAGTCCGAATTCGTAGACTTCCGGGGCGAGGGCATGTCCATTATGGAAATGTCGCACCGCGGCGCCGTCTACGAACAGGTTCACAATGAAGCGAAGCAATTATTGAAGGAATTGCTCCACATTCCTGAAGGCTACGACGTGTTGTTCCTGCAGGGCGGGGCGAGTACGCAGTTCGCCATGGTGCCGATGAACTTGCTGGCAGGCGGCAAGGTTGGCGCATACGTCAATACAGGGAGCTGGGCGAGCAAGGCCGTGAAGGAAGCGGAGCTTATCGGTGAGACACAAGTAATTGCCTCTACCGAATCCGACCGATTCATGCGTATGCCGACACCGGAGGAGATTGTTGCGCCGGAGAACGCTGCATATGTTCACATCACCTCCAATGAAACGATTGAGGGGACACAGTTCGCGACTTATCCAGATACGGTGGACGTGCCTCTGATTGCCGATATGTCGAGCGACATCCTCTGCCGTCCGGTGGACGTGTCGAAGTTCGGCATGATTTACGCGGGCGCGCAGAAGAACCTGGGCCCATCAGGCGTCACAGTCGTCATCGCGAAGGAAGAACTGCTTGCGAACAGCCCTAAGACGATTCCATCCATGCTTCGTTATAGCATCCATCATAAAAACAATTCACTATACAATACGCCGCCTTCCTTCTCCGTATATATGGTCAATCTCGTGCTGCAATGGTTGAAGGAGCGCGGGGGCTTGGAACAGGTCGAGCGGGATAATCAAGCGAAAGCCGAGCTGTTGTACGGCACCATTGATAACAGCGGGGATTTCTACCGGGGCTGCGCAGCGCGCGACAGCCGTTCCATCATGAATGTCACCTTCCGTCTAGCGGATGAGGAGCTGGAGAAGGCGTTCATCAAGGAAGCCGGGGAAGCAGGCTTCGTCGGCCTGAAGGGACACCGCAGCGTCGGAGGCTTGCGCGCTTCCATCTACAATGCTGTACCGTATGCGAGCTGCGAGGCGTTGGCCCAGTTCATGAAGCAATTCCTACAGAAGAACGGATAATGATTGGTAAATTGGTATGTGCCCTGCAAGGTTTTCTTGCGGGGTATTTTTTATTTTAGTAGATATTTTTTTCAATAAAAGGGTAAGTATTTCCCCTTTGTCTCAACCTGCATTGGATTTTGTGCAATGAAACAGCAGCTCATACCTCTTAACAGTAGGTTACATTGGAATTCATACAGTGTTTTGTCACTCTTTCCGCACCAATCTCCGAAAACTGCCGGATCTACTGGACAAAATACAGCCAAATGCCGTTCAACCGCTCAAATCGGACATTTTACTGTACCATTTCCAATGGAACATCCTTCGAACAAGGCCGTTTGACTAACAAATAAATAGTGAACGAGGTGCATATAACATCCTAAATTTTGTATTCTCTGATATAATGAAGTAGGTGTATGTGCCTAAGGGCAGGAAGGAATGCCGTGCATATCCTAATAGGTACATACAGAAATAAAGGGACGTAAGGAGAGCCATGAGTCTCATTAATGAATTATATACCTATACTAAAGCAAATCCAGTGTTCTCTTTAATAATAACCTTTATTATTTCTGCTCTTGTATGGCTATATAATGAGAGTAAAAATATAATACAAGCCGAAAACAAGTTAGAGCGAGATGAAATCAATAAGAAGTTGCAAATCTATGGCGGACTGGAAAGCACAATATCCTTATTTATCAAGACAAAGTCCAAAGAAAGTGAAATGAAACTGTTTGAGATGATCGGAAATTCAGCGCCAGTTGTCTCAGATAAAATAAGGAACGTGATTGTTGATTATTTTAAGGATTATGATGAGAACAGATTAAAGCTGCTGCTTGTTTTTATAGAACTTGAGATAAAAGAATTGAGACAGAACAATACCGCTCGCCAATCAGAAAATAAATCAGATGAAATTGACAAATTTATGAGGAAGCTAGCAAAGCCAGCAAAACCAATTTTGTTTTTATTATTTGTCGTATGTATTTCATTTTTCTCCCTTTATTATTGGCTGCGTTCGGATTCGTGGTTTGAAAGGTTTAACTATATGTGCGGCACTTTCTCAATTGTGTTGGGGGCCTTATTATTATTTTGGTTTTTAAAAGAGTTGATAACAAATAAATTAAAGCTTCAAAACAAATATATTATATTGCTATTGATCATTTCGTTATGTCCTGTTGTTGCTATTTTTATTAATGAAATATTCTTCCTGATGACGATTGTTCAGGTAGTAATTCTTTATGCAACGGGAAGAATCAAGCGAAATGAAAAGAAAATAATGAAATACGAATCGTTCCAGTGAAACACGAATTATCAAACTGCATTCACTAGAAAAAAAGAGCCCACTCAAAGCATTGAAGTGCCCCCTGTCAAGTAGACAGTGTAAAAAAACAAAAATAGTTAGTTCCCTCAGTTCAATTTAACAGAGCTGAGGGTTTTATTTTCTGCTCTCATTTTCTGCAGCTTGTTTTCGATATTCGTTAGGAGACAAGTCATTTAAACGCTCTGTATAGCGGTAATTGTTATAGTAACGAATATAATTTCTTACGTCTTTGAGGACGTCTTCATAGGTATCGTGTTTCGTCAGATAAAAGCTTTCTGCCTTAAATGTACCCCAAAATCGTTCAATGGGTTGGTTATCCAGGGCATCGGCCCACACGAGACATACTTTTAATAAATCCGTATTTCATCTGAAGTCGATTGTATTTATACGAAGTATATTGAAAACCTCTGTCACTATGGAGAAGTGGGGTCACTCCCGGGTTCCTCCTGTAAGCCTTCTTCACGGTATCCATGACGAGTTTATTATTGTTGGAGTGGCTTAACACCCAAGAAACTATGGAGTTATCGTATACATCAACAATAGCGCTCAGATAGGCTTTACGACCGTTCCCGTACTTCAATTCTGTGACGTCCGTACACCACTTCGAATTAGGAGAATCCGCTTGAAATTCACGGTTCATCACATTTTCAGCCACATGTATTTCGGAAGCTTTCACGTAGTTTGGCCGTTTCTTACGAATCACAGCCTTCAATCCAAGAGCACGCATGATTCGATAATAACGCTTTTTGTTGTAATTCTTTTTGAGTTTTCGATTCAATTGTGTACGGATCTGACGATAGCCAAGTACCCCCTTCCGCTAGTCATAGCGAAGTTTCACTTCCTTGGCCAGCGAAAGAATTTCAAGTTCTCTGGTGGATGGTTTCCATCTCAGCCATTTATAATAGGCAGACCTGGCGACTCCGGCGAGCTTACACAGCTTCGTAATAGCATAGCCTTTCTCAAAGTTCAGTTCTTGAATAGCTTGATATAAGTCTGCATGTCGAACTAAGGTTAGCGTGTATTTCGCCGCCTGATCTCTGCCAACTTTTTTGCGAGGGCGTTCTCCATTTCTAAATACTCATTTCGTGCTTCCAGTTCTTTAATCCGAAGCTTAAGTCGTTCATGATCATCTAACTCTTCCACAGGCTTATTACGACCGCGATGGTCCTTGAGGGCTTCCTCACCGCCAGATTTATATTTACGAACCCATGCGTACACCTGTTGATAAGAAACATCATATATCTCGATGGCTTTCTGATAATCTAAGTCATTCGCGATCGTATATTGCGCGATTTCAATACGTTCTTCAAAAGTGGTTTTACGTCCTTTGTTCATTTGGGATTTTCCTTTTCCTTTTCCTTTACGAGTAGGTTTCATTTCTATCCCATTAGTATACTTGGAAATCCATCTCGTCAAAACACTTTTGCTCGAAATATGATGCTTCTTTGTCGCCTCTCGTATGGAACCATTGCCGGATAGGACATCCGTAATTGCAGCTAATTTTAACTCTTCGGAGTACGGCTTCCATCCTCTAGATTTCTTTAATCCTTCACGACCGTCTGCTTTATATTTCCTTACCCAATCCGTAACCGTGCTTTTATCGATTCCCAACCGTTTCGCTTCATAATTTGGGCTTGTTTCATTCTGAAGGCACCGTTCCACGACACGTAACTTTACCTCTAAAGAAATTGGACTCTTCTTGGACATCATAAAAACTCCCATCATCGAAGAAGTAGAAGTTTTTGTTTTTTCTACTGTCTACTATGATGGGAGCATATCAATCACCTTGAATGGGCTCTTTCGATTGCTGCCTTATTGTGCGGCCTTCCACACGTCGGCGCGGCCAGGCTCTTCGCCCCGCGTCCACCAACGCGCACTATAGACGGCGCCATTATGCTTGACCTGGTCTCCGCCTGTATAGGCTTTGTCTTTGTTCCAATCCAAGACGACGTCGCTGACCAGCTTCCATGCATCCGACACATCTGGCTCGTTGTTCTGTGTCCAATATAACGCTTCATACTCTAAGCCCTTATATTCGACCCGGTCACCGCGGTTATATACTTTGCTTGCTTCCCAAGCAGACGTGCCCGGAAGCGGCGGATTTCCGCCGTCACCGCCGTCACCGCCGTCACCGCCATCACCGCCATCACCGCCGCCATCGCCGTCGTCTATCGTGCTGACTGTAAGCGGCGCGGAGAACGGCGACTTGTTGTCGGCGCTGTCCACGGCGCGAACCGTATACGTATAGGACGTATTCGGCGTCAACCCCGCATCTTCGTAAGAAGTCTGGGTCGTGGTTCCAATCAAGACTCCGTTGCGGTGCACTTCATATGCTTTGATTCCGTTCGGTGCTGTAGCTGCTGACCAGTTAATTGCGACCGATGTTTGGGTTTGGGATGGAGACGCGACGTTGCCAGGGGCAGTAGGGGCTTGTTCGCCCGTACCGTCGTTCACCAGATTGACATCGATGACTTGGTAGAACGCATTGCCGGTATCCGCGATTTCCCAGACGCCGAGAATTAGATGATACCCGCTGCGATCGGTCGGCACGCTGCATTCATGCGTCACGCTGTTCGGCGGTCTCTTGCCGCCGTCGTCGATGGAGCAGAATGGCACCTGCTCAAGGTCGGCGCGGGTCAATGGCTTGTTCGGGTCCCAATCCTTCTTCGTGATATAGTAGTTCCATTTGGCCGTCGCGTGCGGCGCAGTCAAATGCCACTTGAACGTGTTTTTGCCGCCCTGAAGCGCGACTTTGTGCCAGCGATCGACAGTCTGTTCATTGAGCTCCGCAAATACGCCGCCGCCGGCGATTTGGCCATCCGCGGGGCCGCCTTGCGGGAAGGAACCCTTTCCTTCTACGCTTTGCGGCTCATATTGCACCTGTCCGCAGTCCTTGTTTAATCCTTGCTTGCACAATACGGCGCGGCTGGCCGGAGACTCGATGTAGCCATGAGCCGAAGCGCTTTCCGCAAAGATCAGCGTGCAAGCCAGGCCGAGCGTCATGAGCCCAAAAGCTGCAAACAGGGGAGATACTCTCGAGATTAGATGATTCCAAATACGTGGTTGTGTCACCATTTCTGCCTCCTTGTTGTGTATTCTCTATCATTATAAAGATAAGCGCTTAAATTTAAGCATCCTATTAGTATCAATTCATATGAACGTATATTCCTATTTTTTTGAATAGATCTCAAGTGCTAGGCTGAGAGGAAGGATGCAGAAGAAATAGAGGCAATATGGCAAATAGCCTAAAGATTCGGGAAGCCTTTGTCGATACGAACTAGATATCCAGTATTTGTATTATCCCGTTAAATGAGGTGACTAAATGCGTTGGATGAGGGTGTGGAGCTGGAATCCGCCGTACATGAACAACAAATTCCCCGCCTGCTCGGGGAAACAGGCGGGGAATATATCGGAAATGAGGGACATTCAATTGAAATCCCGCGCTGGCACTAAGCCAGAATGCGCCGGGACGGCTCCGTCAGCTTATAGCCGACGTTGCGGATTGTCATAATATATTCAGGGCTGCGCGCGTTCTTCTCGATTTTATCGCGCAGGTGGCTGATATGAACATCGACGATGCGCGTATCGCCAAGAAAATGATAATCCCACACGCCATGCAGCAGCTGCTGGCGGCTGAGCACTTTGCCGCGATGCCGGCAGAGGAAGACGAGCAGCTCGAATTCCTTCGGAGTAAGCTCTACCTTGCGGCCACTCAGCTCCACTTCCCGTTGATCGGCCATGACGGTCAAGCAGCCGATCTCGAACACGCGGCCGTCGTCGGAGAGCGGCAAGGAACGAATGCGCCGCATCACCGCCTGAATTCGGGAAATGAGCTCCTGCGGAGAAAAAGGCTTTGTCATATAATCATCGGCTCCATTATCGAGACCGTGTATTTTGTCGCCTACTTCCTGCATCGCCGTCAGCATAATAATAGGAACCATGTTGTTCAGCTCGCGCAGCTTGCGGCACACTTCCAGCCCGTCGCTCTTCGGCAGCATGCGGTCCAGAATGATGAGGTCCGGACGGAAGGTTGACAGCACGTCGAATACCGCTTCTCCATCGTATACGCATAACACATCATAGCCAGCCAATTTCAAATTATATTCAATGAGGGTAGAGATGGATGGTTCGTCATCAACAACTAATATTTTTGATTTCATAGCAGTCCCTCCCGCAGTTCAATGATTTCAGTGTCGGAGTCATGTCCTCACGACCGTCTATCACTATTATGAAGGGCTTTCGTCAGCGCCATATTAAGCAAACGTAAACTGGATGTAAAAAAAGTGGAATTACGTCATGCTCATGACAACGCCGATAAGGTATGGAACGAGCCACAGCCCCCATACGGTCAAGCTGAACTTATGGAACCGGCGCTGCGAAGCCGCGCTGCCTTTCCATTTGACAAGAGCGGCCCATACCGCATGAACGAGCATCAAAATAAGGGCTGCAAGTCCGGTTAGCGCATGCAGCGGATTTCCGCCGTCCCCAGCGAGAAGGCTCATCAACGAGGTGCCGGTTGTATCGCAGACAAGACCGAGCAGGAAGAAGAAGAGATGTTTATGTTGCAAAGCGCCCGCACGTTTTTCTCCCCATACCCCAATTGTGTAAAAAACGAGCGCCAAATTAATAAATATGACTGCCAATGCCAGCATGTGTGTCTCACTCCCAGTTGTGTAATTGGTTAGCGGCATCTGTTCATCCCATAACGGTGTGCCCTATAGTCTAATCATAGATCGGTTTTATGAATCGAATATGAATGGAAGATTACAAGCTTTCGGTTCATGAGAGTGAGAGAGTAATAGAGCTTGTAACGACGTGTATGGCGCTCGCAGCATTGAAAGGAATGTGGCGTCTAGAAACCGCGGCCTTTCGGATATTTGAACAAAAGAGCCTGCTGGGCGTTTCCCAACAGGCTTGGTTAGAATATCATTATACCGGGGCATGATGTCTACAGCGTTATGCCAATATGAGCTATGCGCTTAAGCTATCTCTTTTCTGCTCTGCTTCACGCTTTACGCCGAACGGCCACCAGTTGGCAGCGCCAAATGTTTTGACCATGACCGGCACGAAGAATGGGAGCAGCAGAAACGTGTACAGTAGAAGACCCGACAGCACGACGGTAGCGATCTGCATCATCGACAGCACGCCTGACGGGTAAAACGAGGCGAACGTGCCGCCAAGAATGATGACGGCAGAGATAATGACCGTTCCCATGTTCCGCATCGCGAACAGAATAGCGTCCTGCACGTCGAGATGCTTGTTCTCGTTGAACCGTTCCATCAAGAAGATGCTGTAGTCGACCCCGAGCGCCATCAGCATAACGAAGCCGAAGAACGGAGTCGCCCAAGTGACGCCGGAATAGCCCAGTATATCGACGAATACTAGCTCCGTCACGCTCATTGACGTGAAGAACGTCAGCAAGAGCGATGCAATGATATACAGCGGCATGACAATGGAACGGAACAGAATGATGAGTATGAGCAGAATGCCGATTAGCATATAGACGACCGTCCGTGTGTAATCTTCACCGGACATCTGCTTCAAGTCAGCGAAGGTGCTGGACACACCGCCCATGGCAATGTCAGCCTGCTGAAGCACAGTGCCCTTGACGGCCCGTTCGACGGCCGTGTCCACCTGAGAGACCCGATCGATGGCAGGGGTGCCGTACGGGTTGTCGGCGAATACGACATCCAGCGTCATGACGCGGCGGTCTTCCGACAGGTACAGGTCGAGTGCTTGACGGAACGCTTCGTTCGTCAACACTTCGTCCGGTACGAACCAGCCGCCCAGCTCCTTGTCAGACGACGAGCCGACTTGATTCAAGTAATCGTTGGCAGATTTCAAGCCGCCGGATATTTGCGACAAGCCGTCAGCGCTCTGCGTGAGGCCGTCCGTAAGCTGTCCGATCTGGTCGTTCAGCTGCGCGAAGCCGCTGCTAATTTGCTTCTGCCCCTGCTGCAGTTGGTCAAGCCCGTTAATGATAGCCGGCACCTTGCGAATAATCTGGCCTTGACCGTTGGCCGCTTGCTGAAGACCAGTCTCCAGTTGGCCGATGCCGGCGATCAACTCATCGAAACCGTTAGCCAGTGCAGATTGGCCGGCTGCGGCTTGCTCGTAGCCTTGGTTCGCCTGCTTCATTCCGGCGTTGACCTGCGCGAGCTGCGTCTCTACCCCGCCCAGGGCGGCGGATAATTGGCCTGATCCTTGACCTGTCTCTATCACCGTACTGCGGACAGCTAAGTAATCCTCATCCTGAAGGAGCTCTGGATAACGGCCTTCCAAGCCGGCGAAGCGGGTGTTCAATGACTGCAGCGCTTGCGCGATGCCGCCCACTTGCTGCTTCATCTGGCCCAGTCCGGATTCCAGTTCGCCCAGACCGCCGCCGATCTGCTGGTAAGTAGCCAGCAGCTGCTTATGTGCTTGCTCCAATTGCTGCGCGCTATCCTTCGCCTGCTTCAATCCGGCTTTCAATTGGCCGGCCCCCAGCGAGCCGTCCTTGATGCCTTGCTCAATTTGGCCAAGACCGCTGCCCAACTGCGTAATTCCGCTCTTCAGCTGGGCGGTCCCTTCGCTTAACTGCCCGGTGCTGGCAGCCGCTTCCTTCAGCTTGGGCTCGTTCTTGCTCAACTCGCTGCTCGCTTGAGACAGTCCGCTGTGTATATCCTGCAGCCCTTTGCTGCCCTCGGTCAAGCCGCTCTCCAGCGTCTTCACCTGTTCGGCAACATGGAAGTTTTCGATGTCATCTCCTGCTGGACGGCTCAAGCTGCGTACGCCGGACACGCCATCCACCTTGAGAATTTCACGGCTAATCTTCTCGGTGAGGCCCATATATTCCGCATCCTTCAACGGACTCTCGCTTCGGATGACGACTTGGGCAGGCATCGATTCGCCCGGATCGAAGCTCTTCGAGATGATGTTATACGCCTTGACAGATTCATAGCTATCGCCAATTTCCTCGAGGCTGTTGAACGAGACATCACCGCTATACGTAAACAGGAAAGGAGCGATTACAGCAGCCACAATTAGGAAGGCGGCCAGCGGGCGGCGGACGGAGAATGAACCGACCGCACCCCAGAGGCGGCTTTCTTTATGCTCAATCGACTTCTTGGCCGGCCAGAACAGCTTCTTGCCGAGCACCGCCATGAAGAATGGTACGACGGTTAAGAGCGCGAGCAGCATGACGGCGATACCGATGGCGACGGCGACAGCGGAGCGGTACAGAATGAACTGTGACAGTCCGATGACTGAGAAGCCGACGAGGACGGCGATACCCGAGAACAAGACGGTCTTACCGGCTGTGCGGTAGGTCGTCACTATCGCGTCCCACGGGTCGTCGTGATGGGCCAGCTCTTCTTTGTACCGGCTAATCAGAAGAATGCAGTAGTCCGTCCCGATTCCGAATAAGACGGCCACCATGAAGATTTGCGTAAACGTCGAGATCGGAAAATCCACGCCATCCACCAAAAAGGCGACGATCGACTGCGAGATAATGTAGCTTAGCCCGACCGTCAAGAGCGGAATGAAAGCCGCGACGAACGAACGGAAGACGACGAACAAGATCAATAAAATAAAGATGACGGTAATGATTTCTGACTTCTTCAGCCCTGCCTGCGAGCTGACGATCTGATCGTGGTCGATCATGTGCCGGCCTGTCATGTAATGCTCGACGGAGATCGATTTCAACTCGTTCGAGATCTGCTCGCCAATGTCCACGGTGTTCAGCTTCTCCGTGTTGACGTTGAGCGAGGTCAGCACGGTCTGGCCGTCCTTCGAGATGAGCTTATCTGTCAGCTCCGGCTGTGCATACGGATCAAGCATGGAGACGATATGAAGCGTGTCTTTACGACGAGTCAAATCTTGAATCGCTTGCTTAATCTCTTGCGTATTCTTATCGGTCAGTCCACTCGGATTATGAAAGACGAGAGCGATCTGCGATTCATGCGCATTGCCGTTGGCGGCAGATACTTCATTGAGTATGTGCTGCGCCTGAGCTGATGGGTATTCGTCTGGAACGGCGATCGTGCCTTTTTCTTTGACGAGCTCGCTTAGGGAAGGGGCTGCGATGAACAAGACGATGGCTGCTGCGATCCAGATCGAGATGACGGCCCATCTTGCCTTTAATATCGTTCTCATGCCCGCGACCTCCCCTCCGACATCAAGCGAGCCAACTTCTCGTAAGTACCGATGAACGTCTCTACTTCCGTCTCGTCAAAATGAACGAGGTAGGAGGCCACGATATCCTGCACCTTTTGATCCGCTTGCTCGTAGATGCTGCGCCCGAGCTCCGTCAAGGAGAGCACGACGAGACGCCGGTCCTCTTCGTCGCGTGTGCGCGCGATGAAGCCCCGGTCCACGAGGCGCGTGACGATGGCGGTAATGGAGCTCTTCACGACCTTGAAAATGTCGGCGAGATCGGT
This sequence comes from Paenibacillus sp. MER TA 81-3, assembly GCF_023713585.1. Taxonomy (NCBI): domain Bacteria; kingdom Bacillati; phylum Bacillota; class Bacilli; order Caryophanales; family Paenibacillaceae; genus Paenibacillus; species Paenibacillus sp. MER TA 81-3. The sequence continues at coordinate 116,298 of NZ_JAMAWB010000003.1, read as the reverse complement.
GGAGGTGCAACTGCCGCGTTGGTGAATTACGCACAGAATTTGAAATTGCTCTGGCGTTAATTGCTCTGGAATGGCCTCGCCAATCTCGTTAAACAAATGCTTCATGACTGTAAATTCGGCGTTAATGTATCGATTGATTAATGACTTCGGATCCCGGTTCACGCTCCTCATCCCCTCTTTGTCCAAATAGTTCACTAATCGAACTATTCAATGATAGAACTATCATAAAATGAGCCAAACTCCTTTGTCAAATCGATCCAGACGGATGTTGATTGACCTCTTGGGAAGCTTCGTGATCAAAAGCGGACTTCCTGTAAAGATAAAAAGACGCGATCATTGTCATATGGTGTATAATAATGAGGAAGAATGTGAGGTGAACAGGAGATGGCTCTTCATATTGTGCTCGTGGAACCGGAAATTCCAGCCAACACGGGAAATATCGCGCGTACGTGCGCTGCAACGGGAACGCATCTGCACTTGGTCCGGCCGCTCGGCTTCCGTACGGACGATGCCACGTTGAAACGGGCCGGTCTTGATTATTGGTACGCGGTAACGATCGATTACCATGATTCGTTCCAAGAGTTGAAGGACAAATACGCGGATGCGCGTTTTTTTTATGCCACGACGAAGGCAGACAAACGGTACAGTGACTTTCAGTTCCGTGACGGCGATTTCTTCGTGTTCGGCAAAGAAACGAAGGGGCTGCCCCCGGAAATTATCGAGGCGAACCGTGATACGTGCATGCGCATGCCGATGACGGATAAAGTGCGGTCGCTCAATCTATCCAATTCGGCGGCGATTATCGTATACGAAGCGCTGCGGCAGCTTAATTATCCTAATCTACAGTAAATCAGCGGGACCTTGTCCTTCCGCATGACGATATCTTTCAACCCATGCGGAAGGACGTCGGCCTGCGATGAAGGTCGCACTAAGCTATCGGATTATTTTACTATGCAGCTTGCAGGATTAGGTATTTTATACTAGATTCGATAAAACAAGTAAATGATGTTCGGATTCGATGCCACTGCCCTTTTTTGCTACTTAATACGTAATTACAAAAAATAATAAAAAACGAAACGAATTGACAAATTTCAGCAGGATTTTTGCTAGGTACATAGAAGTAGTAGTGGCAGAGTTTTCAAGGGTAAGCATGAGAATAGAAATACAAGAGAGGTGGAACTGATGAAACCTGCCGGTGTAGTCCGTAAAGTTGACCAATTGGGACGCATTGTTTTACCTAAATCACTGAGGAAGCGTTACCAGATGAACGAGGGGGATCCAGTCGAAATTTTAGTGCAAGGCGATCATATTATTTTAGAACGCTATCGTCCTAAATGCGTGTTTTGCGGCTCAATGGATGGTGTGTCCGAATTTAAAGAGCGCTACATATGTTCGCAATGCATGAATGAAATGATGTACTTAGCACGATAAAAAAGAGTAGGGAGCATCCTCATTCGGTGGTGCTCCTCTTTTTTTGTTATCAGATACACATGCGTTTACTTCGTCAGCTAGAAGACATAGGCGGTGCCAACGCAGTCTATTTTCGACCTCCGGACAATAAATGCTAGCTTCTGTCACACCGTCTATCCATCATTATCGAGCTTATGCAGCAGCTGTCAGGCATGGTCGTCCTCGTGCTGATTTCCAGTTCCCGTATCAGTCTGCGGTCCTATGCGCACAACAAAAAAACTTCCCAAGCAGGGAAGTTTCTTCGTCTTACAAACCATTTGTTTTGTCATCGTTGTAACCTGCCGTGAAGATGGCGGTCAAGAACAGTACGAAAACGAGCATGATAATCCAAAAAGTAACGGACATGATACGCACACCTCCAGTAACTGTTACTATTATAACCAAGACATGCCAAAAAGAAAATGGAAAAGGTGTGAATTTTGGCACGGTATGTAAGCGCATCACATGTTATACTTATTTGTTTTGTTCTATTTGAAGAATAAAAAGTGTGTCGGCAGCGGACGAAGCTCGCCATCTGACGGACTATTGACGACCCTTCCGTTAAAGACCAGAGTAGAGGAGCCGCCCCCGTCTAAGTTGTAGGCATCAATGACGCCTAGGTTAGACAGCTTCTTCTGAAGTTCTTCGAGCGTTGCGCCTGAGCTTCCGTTCTCGTTATAGCCGTCGGTCACGAGGATGAGCAATTGGTCATCCTTATAGTTCCCGATGACGGTGCGCGGAGCACGGAGTGGTGAAGTCCGCCATTTCTCTGGAATGGTCAATTTCGCTCCGTTCTTCAGCAGAGCGGGAACGAAGGTCGCTCCGGATTGCGGATCCAAGGAATCCAATTCTGACTGATCCGAGAACTTGCCGCCGATAAGCCGTCCGACACTATCCAATCCGACAAAAGCCAAATCTTTGAAGGTCGGTTCGAACGAGCTCACATATTTGCCGTTCATAACGGTCGTTCCCAACGGATAACGTTTGCCGCCTCCGTCGGCAAAGCCGCCTGCATTAATGCCAGCAACTGCCCCATAGCGGGTAACGGCATGCATCGTCGTCTCGGAGCCGCCATATTTATCGTATCCAAGCGTCAAACGCATCGCCTTCGGATCCTTAAGCTTAATCTTCATTGCGTATCCGCGATAGGTTGGCTGATTGATCGCGAACAATTCGGCATGCAGCTTGTCGCTGTTGACGCGCTCCTTCGGTGTTCCTAACCGGGAGGTGATGCGCCGGTCATATATTTGCTCTGGACGCTTCGCTTGAGCGCTTGCCGTCTTGACCAGATCGTTCATCGTCGACGTTGTGCGTTGATAGAGCGTTGCCGTGCGGCGAACAGATTCTATCGTAAATTCCGCTGTCTTGCTGGCCTGATCCAAGCCGCCCACGAGCTTGGCCTGCTTCTCGTTCCATGCGGCTGGTTCCTCCAGCGGCTTCCACTCCAAATCCAGCGAAGCGGTCAAAGAGGAGGAGAGCATCCATATCATCATGCCCAGAAAAGGGGCGGTCATCAGCATGAACAGCCGATTGACTTGTTTTACTTGCAGCTTCATCTTATCCGCCTCACTTATTACTTAAGCAACTCCATTTTTTTCTGCAGCACGCTTAACTGTTTTTTCACTTCGTTCAATTGCGTATACAGCTTGTTGCTGTTATCGGTCTTGTTCGATGCGTTATCTTTCGTAAACGTGAGCAATTCATTGAACGATTCGACTTTGCTTTGCATCGCGTCCAACTTCTTGTTCAACTCGTTTAGTTGCTTCTCATACGATAACTTAACTTGTTGCAACTGGGCATCGGTCTGCTTCTGCAGATCCTGAAGCATGGTTGTCTTCATGTGGCTGCTATAAAAGTACGTAGCCGTTACGCCAATCGCTATCATGACTACCCAGAACAGAAGAAACCATTTGGCGCTTGCTCCGCTCGTCTTCGTCCGGGTGCGACGTGAGGTGTCGCTGTCCGTATTTACTGATGGCTGCATGTCTAATCACCTCGAATGAAGTCGATGGAATCTGAATAATACAATTTTAAAATAAATATTATATCATTCTAGCATGTATTCTAGCATTTTTCGCAAGAAAGATGCAAAATTCATACAAAAAAGTCATTGATGTTATAGTTGGGTTTCGATACAATCGGTATATATTTGTAGAAATATGTCGGTTAAGCTCGTCTTTTGGTCTAGTCAGGGGTGACAACTTGGGAAAGAAAGATAGACTTGCATATCATTCGAAAACGATTACTAAAATAGGTTTGGTCGCGCTTGTTGTTCTACAATGTTGGTTTATCCACGTAACGTTCTTGTATCCGCACCTGGGAATCAAGCTGGAGGTTCAGCAAGGGCAGTGGAGGATTGCCGGGTTTGATAACGAGAATATTTACATCAAACATACGATGCAGATAGGCGATACCATTCGTAGCATTAACGGCATACCACCAGAGGATTATCCGACAGTCCGTAATTGGCACATAATCGAGCAAGCCGATTATATTGAAGTCGATCAACTGGGCGAGATCAAGCTTATTAATGTGGGACATGAACCGCGCCATCCGTACACGGACATTATTCCATTGGCCAGTGAGATTGTACTGCTGCTGCTAGCGGGGCTGGTATGGTGGAGGGATTCTTCGACGAAGACAATGAACATGCTATCTATACTCTTTGTCATTATGGGTACGGTATACATGAGTATAGGGGCTGCGCTGCGCGGCGATATTTGGGGGCAAATCACGATATCGAGCGTTGTGGTCCTGTTTCCGATCGTGCTATATCATTACTTGCTGCAATTTTTTCAAGAGAAAGCTGGCATCACGTGCTCCAAACGATGGCTTCAGCTCCTATACAGCTTTGCACTGCTGCAGTTTGCGGTGAAATTCATTTATTTTCTTCCAGGTGACTTCTATTCCTTCTATGTTGTTGACAACGCTTTGAAGGAGCTCCTGTTCAGTGCCGGCCTCGGGTCGAACCTGTGCTGGTTTGCGTTCATGTCGTATCGGCACAAACGGCAATCGCCGCAGTTATGCTCGGTTATCCGTTACATGTGGATCTGGATTTGCATTGCCTTTGCGCCGCTTCTCTTTTTGTCTTATTTACCGATGATGTTGGGCTTTGAAATGTTGATACCATCTTTGCTGACAAGCTGGTTCGCACTCACACTTCCATTGTGTTTCGTTTATTTGAACCAGTTTAAACAGTTGTCAGATATTGAGATGATTTTAAAACGAATGGTGTCCGTCGTCCTGATTGCGATGGTGCCGGGTGCGCTCATCGTCGGCTTGAACGCAGTGATTTTTGTCGAGCGTCATACTTTCATACATCACCTGTTCAGCTTCGGCTTTATCGTAATTATTCTGGCCATGCTGCTATATTCCTACCCGTTCTTTCATCGGAAATTAATTACGGCAATATATCCGGACAACGTCATGCTGAAGCAATCGCTCCAGCGGATTACGCAGCAGTTGAATGCGCTCGATACGATGGAAGCTTGGAGTCAAGCGATTCTGTGCGCGATGATCCAGACCTTGCAGGTGAAAGGTGCGGCAATCATCATTAAAAACCCGCATAACGATATCGAGTTGTATGCGGAAGGGGAACTGGACGTTCAAGAAATAGAGAGGAAGGTGCGTTCAGGCAAGTTGCAATCGGAGACGTCCTCTTGGTTCGAAGTGGAGCGGCATGACGCCTACGCGGCCCATCTGATGCTAACGAAGAAACAGAACGGGGACGAATTAAATATGGAAGAAAAAGAATGGGTGCGGCAGGTCATCAGCTATATGAACATCGGTATGAAAAAAGTAATGACGATTCAGAAGCTGAAGGAGCAGAATCATCGATTAAAGCTGCATGCCAATCACGAGGCGTTGTCTTCCAAAGCTCCCGGTACGTGGATGGTCCACACGTTGTTAGAATCACAGGAGCAGGGCTGGACGAAGCTGGCCAAATCGCTGCAGTGCAGTGTTATGCAGCCGCTGCATGAAGCAAGCCTTGAGTTGGAGGCGATGTATCGATCCGTTGGCCCTGATGAGTCTGCATCACTTCGGCAAGTCGGGCATCGCTTGGATGAGGTCAACATGAAGCTGCGTCATCTTTGCCTGTCATTGCAGCCGAAGCTAATATTAACGGCAGGGTTGAGCAATGCCATTCGACAGTATATTGAGCTGGAGTTCCAAGAATTGAAGGACCGCATCCATTTCGATGTAGACAATCAAGTGATGGTCGATGCGCAGCTCCCTTCGTTCAAGCTGCATCTATTCCGAATCGTACAGGAATTGCTGATGAATGCGCGGAAACACGCGTTTGCAGCGCACGTTCATCTGTCGCTTGCAGCTTCGGACGATCAAGTGGTCGTCTGTTATCAAGATGATGGCGTCGGGTTCGATCCGGATGTCGTGTTCAGCAGTGAGGAGAAAGTTCGAGGCTTGAAGCAGCTGCGGGCACGCGTGTTCATGCTGAAGGGAACGATGGACTGGAATGCGGCGCCAGGAGAAGGCACCAGTGGGGAAATTCGGATTCCGTTCTCAGATGTGACGGTACTGCCCAACTCAGTGGAGGTACCCGTACATACGTAAGCGGCGGAAGTATCCGTTAACGATGACGTCGGTTGTTGCTAATGATACTTCCGAGCTTGTTGGCTCTAGTTCCTTTATATGCAAGAATGAACTGGGAGCGTCATCCATTTAACCCGTTGCATAAAAAATGTGATGGGTGTATGATTTTTGAAATAGGAAGGGGCGATAGACGGTGCAATACTCATTTTCAAAGCGCATTCAATCGGTTGAAAGCTCGGCTGTTCGCGATATTTTGAAATTAACTCAAGGAAAGTCAATCATATCCTTTGCTGGAGGGCTTCCAGCTGAAGAATGGTTCCCTGTAGATGCGATTCGGAATGCTTCGGAGCGGGTATTCCGCCAAGGTCCGCAAGCGCTGCAATACGGCTTGACGGAAGGGACGTTGAGCCTGCGGGAGCGTCTGGCCATCCGCTTGGGAAGCCAACGCAGCATTCAGGCTGAAGCGGATGAATTGCTGATCACTTCGGGATCGCAGCAGGCGATAGACTTATTCACCAGAGCAATGCTTGATCCAGGGGATGTCGTACTCGTAGAGAATCCGACATACCTTGCTTGTCTGCAGGTGCTTGGAATGTACAATGCACGCGTCATTCCAGTGGAAAGCGATGATAACGGCATGGTGCCTGAGGACTTGGCGGCCAAGCTGAAGGAGCATCAACCGAAATTCGTCTACGTCGTGCCGACCTTCGGCAATCCGACCGGCCGCGTCTGGAGCTTGGAACGGAGAGAAGCGCTGCTCCGCTTGTGCCGCGAACACGAAGTGCTAATTCTCGAAGACGATCCGTATGGAGACCTGCGCTTTACTTCCGATCGCGTGCCGAATATCGCGGCGCTGGAAGGACGGACGGATGATAGAATCGTCGCTTATACGAGCACATTCAGTAAGACGGTCGCACCGGGACTGCGTACCGGTTGGATTGTCGCCGACGAACGGATCATCCGTATGATGGCGCGTGCGAAGCAGTCTTCAGACCTCCATTCCAGTGTTCTGGATCAGCTTATCTTAAGCGAAATGCTGCTGCCGGAAGTGTTCAACCTAGACGACCATATTCACAAGCTCTCGGCGGTCTACAAAGAGCGGATGGAGACGATGGCGACAGAATTGCAAAAAGACATGTGGCGTGATACGAAATGGAATACGCCGCAGGGCGGCATGTTCTTCTGGGTTGAGCTGCCGGAGGGCTTGGATGCGCAGACCTTACTGAAATGTGCGGTGGAGAAGGGCGTTGCCTTCGTACCGGGCACATCCTTCTATGCTGGAGAGCCGAAGCGCAACACGATGCGTCTGAACTTCTCGTTCGCCCAGCCCGAGACTATCCGTACCGGGATGGAGCGGCTGACTGAAGCGGTATCTGAATTTTTCGGCCGTTACTCAGGCGTATAATGTGTATGACTATGTGCAAGCGGACGTATCGTACCGTACGCTTGCACTGGCACGCTGTCTAACATGGTGACAAGCCAGGTAGCCGCGCTATAATGTGAGCATAACGTGTCAATGCTTCTTGCCCATCAGGGGTTAAGGCATATACGCCGTGGTTGACCCTGACGAACCAGCCGTAATAATTGCGCTGCAAGATGGCAGCCGCCTCACCGACTCCAGTGCGGTCGCGAACGATGGATGCCTTCATGGCGCCATCCCGCAGTGCGGCGCCTACGCGGAGCGCCTTCTCCCGATAAGCCGTCACGAGCGGCTGCTTCGTAATTCCGCCGACGTTGTAATCCCCGCTGCGCGCGGAAAATTCCCGTACAAGCTTGGCGGCACGCGCCTTGATCGGCTTCGTAGCCATATAGATGCCGTCATCGTTGCCTGGCTCGCACATGAGCTCCACGAACGGCGGCTTTCGTTTATAGAACGTGACCATGATGAGCCCGAGACCGAGCTTGCGGCACAGCTGCCGCAGCGCGCTGACGGGATGGCTCTTGCCTGTCACTTTCTTTTTCTCCACCGCTACATATACCTGTGAGGACAGCTTCAACCGCTCTAACCCCTGCAGCACAAGCGTAAGATTGAAGGAAGATTTCAATTCTACGATGACAGGCTCCTCATCTGCGGCGTCTGGCCTCAATGCAACGATATCGCAATGACGCACCTCGCTCCGCACCTCGTACCCTTGCGCCTCAAAATAAGCTTTGAGCGGCGCATACAGCTCCGACTCTTTGCGGTTGCCCTTCTTGCGCTCGGTTTCCTGTTCTTCCATCGGAGCGGATGTATTCTGCTCGCGCATCATTTCTCCCTGAAGCTCCTGTAAGGACACCATCGACCAATTCCCCCTTGCCCACTCACTCTTTAACCATCATTTTCAACCGATGAAATTCCCGTGCGATTGCTGTCTGCGGAACCATTATAACACGGCATGAGCACAGTCCGCCTATCTCTGTGCCCAGCTCCAAAAATTCGTGATATTAAAGAGCTCGGTCCGCATAGGTATGTAATACACTATTTTTTTATCTGTTGTTGGCTTAAATAAGACAAAAGCCTAGTTGGTTGCGAAGGTGAATGCATACAACATAGAGAGACCATTTAAGAAGTGAGTGTTCAAAAAGGTCACTAACCCCAAGAACAGACAGAAAGATGTAGCGGCGATGGAGGGCTGTGTTGCAAATCGGGAGCATTGGAGGTTTAGAGGGATGGACATATTCAAACGGATTGCTGAGCACCGAGCCGAGAGCGAACGATTGGCCTGGACCGGATCATTTAAAGAATACGTCGAGTTGCTTCGTCACGATCCCGCACCAGCGATGACGGCTCATGCACGAGTGTATGAGATGATTGCCTCATACGGTGTGGAGGAAGTCGACGGGCATAAACGATATAAATTTTTTGAAAAAGAAATCTTCGGTCTGGATCGTGCGATTGAAAAATTAGTGGAAGAATACTTTCATTCTGCTGCGAAACGATTGGATGTGCGCAAGCGGATTCTACTCTTAATGGGTCCGGTAAGCGGCGGGAAATCAACGCTTGTCACGATATTAAAGCGGGGTCTCGAGCAGTTCTCGCGCACCGAACGTGGCGCAGTCTACGCGATTAAGGGATGCCCGATGCATGAAGAGGCTCTACATCTGATCCCGCATGAGCTCAGAGCGGATGTAGAGCAGGAGCTTGGCGTTCGTATCGAGGGCAACCTGTGCCCATCCTGCCAAATGCGGCTCAAAACCGAATTCAATGGCGATATTGAGAGCGTGGAAGTGGAGCGGGTGCTGGTATCTGAGGAGAACCGCATCGGTGTCGGCACATTTAGCCCATCTGATCCGAAGTCGCAAGATATTGCTGATTTGACGGGCAGCATCGATTTCTCCACGATTACGGAATTCGGATCGGAATCCGATCCGCGCGCATACCGCTTCGACGGAGAGTTGAACAAGGCGAACCGGGGCTTGATGGAATTTCAAGAAATGTTGAAGTGTGACGAGAAGTTTCTGTGGAATTTGCTCTCACTAACGCAAGAGGGTAACTTCAAGGCAGGGCGGTTCGCGTTAATCTCGGCGGATGAAATGATCATTGCGCATACGAACGAATCCGAGTATAAGGCTTTTATTTCCAATAAGAAAAATGAAGCGCTGCAATCACGGATGATCGTGATGCCGATTCCGTACAATTTGAAGGTATCAGAGGAAGAGAAGATTTATTCGAAGCTTATCGGGCAGAGCGATATGAGCCATGTGCATATAGCACCGCATGCGCTCAAGGCGGCTGCCATCTTCTCTATCTTGACCCGTCTGAAGGAGACGAAGAAGCAGGGCATGGATCTCGTCAAGAAGATGCGCATGTATGATGGCGAGGAAGTGGAGGGCTATAAAGAGAATGATTTGCAGGAAATGCAGAGCGAGTTCACGGAGGAAGGCATGTCCGGAGTGGATCCGCGTTATGTCATCAATCGCATCTCCAGTGCACTCATTAAGCAGGATTTGCAATGCATTAATGCATTAGATGTGCTGCGGGCGATGAAAGATGGCTTGGATCAGCACGCTTCGATTACGAAGGAAGAGCGGGAACGGTATCTCAATTTTATTTCCGTGGCGCGCAAGGAATACGACAATCTGGCTAAGAAGGAAGTGCAGAAGGCGTTCGTCTATTCGTTCGAGGAGTCGGCGAAGACGTTGTTCGAGAACTATTTAGATAACATCGAGGCATTTTGCAACTGGAAAAAGATCCGCGACCCGCTGACCGACGATGAGATGGAGCCGGACGAGAGGCTAATGCGCTCCATTGAGGAGCAAATCGGAGTGTCGGAAAATGCGAAGAAAGCGTTCCGTGAGGAAATTTTGATTCGTCTATCGTCCTATTCTCGCAAAGGGCGAAAATTCGATTACAACAGCCATGATCGGCTGCGTGAAGCGGTCGAGAAGAAGCTGTTCGCTGATCTGAAGGACATCGTCAAGATTACCACATCGACGAAGACGCCGGACGAGAACCAACTGAAGCGTATTAACGAGGTGTCGGCCCGCCTTATGGAGGGGCACGGTTATTGCCCGGTATGCGCGAACGAACTGCTTCGCTATGTGGGCAGTCTGTTGAACCGTTAGCAAGCAAAACATGACGCAGTATGATCCCCTCGATTCAGATTCAGAGGGGATTTTTTTGCTCCCGTTTCTCAAATCATGGCATGAAGCGGCTGATATAATGCCAGTATGATCACAGAGACTTGATCTCTTTTGCCTATCGTTGATGGGGGTGAAGTGACGACCGGAACATGATACGATAGAAGCGTGCCGCGTATGTAAGCGGATTGAAAATAAGCCAAATTAAATTTCGACAACATTCGACATTTTGGTGTAGAAATTTGTTGAGTTATGTTGAAAAATGTTCACAATTTAACCACCACTCCTTTGCCACTTTATGCGTAAATGAATAGTGGAGGGAGTGGAGAGATATGGAAACCACAATACAGAAATATGCGAACAGCCAATCGCATGAAATGGGTAAGCTTCGGAGGCGGCACCGCATCAGGCTGCGCAAGCAGGGTGAACTATCTACAGGCAGTGTCTACACTGATTGTTCGGCCCCATTCTATGTGACGGAGATCGAACCATGGGAACGGGAAGAACGTTGCCGCTTGACGGCGGAAGAATGTATTATGGACGATCAATACTACTACGTTCACGGAAGTCTGACGGTCCCGTTCCGCAATGGCCGCGGACAGGTAAGCTGGGATGTCTGGGTATTGATCAATCCGGAACATGTGTTACACGGAACGAAGAAGGACGTGCATTCCAAGCCTGAACAGGTGAAGGGGAGACTGTCGTCAGCCATACCGGGATATCCGGATACGCTTGCTTTACCCGTGCAGGTGACGTTCCATGCCAGATCGGCAACGCCTGAAATCAGTCTGGGGGAGACGGAGCACCCGTTGTATGAAGAACAGGAGCAAGGAATTACGTTTCAACGGTGGCTGGAATTACGTCCTCTGCATGTCAGCTATCATCGTTATACGGATGCGCAATAGATTGAAATACTCCATGAATGACTTCTTTAGCTATCATCAAATATTCCGCATGTGGAATATGGGCTTCACGGACAACCACACCCGTACATGCAACAAGGCACCCCGCCGATAGGACGAGGTGCCTTTGTTCATTGGATGGGAACGTTGCACATGATTTATTGCGGCTGCTGCTTACCCAAATACAGTGCGGCGATGAAGCCAATGATCAAGGTGAGCAGGCTGACGATGAGCGAGACCCAAGAACCTTGCAGTCCTGGATAAACAACGCCAAGCGAGCCGACGACCATCCCAATTATGATTGCGTACATAATGACCGGAAAGCTGGTCAGCAAATAGCGGATAAATTTGCTGCTCACGATAAATCCGACGATAACCCCGCTTCCGATTACCGCGATAAGCGGAATATCCAAGCTAGACAAGGCGTGGATCGCCGTCGGATACGCTCCAAGGAGCAGCAGGACGAATGAGCCGCTAATGCCTGGCAGAATCATGGCCATGCTTCCGAGCCAACCCGCAAAGAACAGAAATATGCCGGAGGATAGCGACAGCTCGATTACCGGACTGTGGTCTTCCGGTTTGAAGAAGCCCGTACAGGCGACCGCTGCGGCGGCTATGAGCAATAAGACGTAATGGACAGGCTTGAAATTGCGCGATCCATCCGCTTCCTTCCATAAGAACGGTAGAATACCAAGAATAAGTCCCAGAAAGAAAAAGAAGGTCGGCTGTGGATGTTCGGCTAGCAGCCACTTCATCACTTTACTAAGAAGCAATAGCGCAGCGCCTACCCCGATTCCTAGCGGAATGAGAAATCCAAGATGCTTCTTCCACTCCCGGCTGAAAAACCCGCTAATAGCCGCAATTAATCTCTCGTAAAATCCAAGAATGACGGCAATGGTGCCTCCGCTCACTCCAGGAATAAGATCACTCGTGCCGATGAGCACCCCGCGAAATATATTTTTCCACTCAAACACATTTCTATCTCCTTTTCTACTTTCTCTTCTACTCTATGAAATCACATCCATTGTACAATCAATTCTCCTCCAAGTTCAAATATCTGCGGACTATTATTGAAAATTAACTTGAGTAAATTAATTAACTTGAGTATGCTTAATTTAGATTAAGTTGTGCGAAAGGAGATGAATATGGAGAACATTTCACTCAGAGAACGCAAGAAAGCGAAGACGAAGCTGGCGCTCTATGAAGCGAGTCTAGAATTAATCGTTCACCAAACATTTCGCGACATGAAAGTGGAGGACATCTGCGCCCGTGCTGAAGTGTCGAAGGTAACATTCTTTAAGTGCTTTCCACAGAAAGAAGATATTCTCATCTACTACATGTGCGTCTGGCTGACGGGCCGCTGGCTCGAAATCGAGAAGCGCGGGCTGCGCGGATGGGAGACGGCTAAGCACTTGTTCGCCAGCGTTGCGACTGAGGATCAGAGAAGACCCGGCATGATGCTGCGGCTCATCGGACTGCTAGCGGAAGCGAAGATGCACCCGTGCATGCCTACGTTGAGCGATGCGGAAATTTCCCTTTTATTCCCTGAAGAGAAGAGGCAGGCGAGAGAGGTGGACCCGCGGATGGATGTATTGATGGAGCGTATCGTGGAAGAGGCGAGGGCGGATGGACAGGCGAATACCGAACTCAGCGTCGAGCAGATGACGGCGATGTTGTTTACGATTTTTTATGGCGCTTATTTGACGGCCCATATTATGCAACGCCGTGATATTGTGCGCTGTTATGAGGAGCATCTTGATATATTGAAGAAATGAGGGTGTAAGAGGATGAAAGTGAAGCTTGGCCGTTATGCGGCCCAAATGGATGGACCGTTCGTAGTCTTCATTATCGGAATGCGGATAAACCGGCTGTTTGCCTTTCGAAAATGGGTGCCCGTATTTCGAGCGATGCCGCGTATGATGAAGGAATTATACCAAGATAAGGAGCATGGATTTCTGCATGCTGAGTATTACATCGGGCGTAACGGACCGATGCTCATTCAGTATTGGCGTTCCTTCGAAGATCTGGAGCGCTATGCGAAGCAAGGATTCCATAAGGAGACGTGGCGTCAGTTCCATAAATCATATAAGGACGGCAGTGTCGGCGTATATCATGAAACATATCGGGTGGAGCCGGGACATTATGAAGCGGTGTATAACCATATGCCGCCGACTGGACTCGGAAAAGCAGGAGAATTAATTCCGGCGGAAGGCGCACATGATCGCGCGAGAGGACGAATGAACGCGTAACGGCGCGGATAAACCGAGATGGCGGAAATTATTTATTTCATGTGCATAAACATCCTACCTGTCTATCCATAATAACGATGAGTGCCGGGCGTAGTTCGGCCAAGTGAATAGCATAAGGAGGATATGGCATGACATACCAACAATTTCGGCAAAACAGTCAGGTTCCGTCTAGCGGCGCTGGGCTGTCTGGCGGTATCGTAGCTAGCACATACAGCGGCAACAACCCGGGTCCGTCCGGCAGAACGGCCAACCAAGGCGCGTACAACAACTTCAGTGGCCAAAGCGGCTACAGCACAATGAACCAAGGGGTGTCCGGCGGTATCGTGGCAAGCACGTATAGCGGCAACAACTCGGGTCCATCCGGCAGCACGGCCAACCAAGGCGCGTACAACAACTTCAGTGGCCAAAGCGGCTACGGCACGATGAACCAAGGGGTGTCCGGCGGTATCGTGGCAAGCACGTATAGCGGCAACAACTCGGGTCCATCCGGCAGCACGGCTAACGAAGGCGCGTACAACAACTTCAGCGGCCAAAGCGGCTACGGCACGATGAACCAAGGGGTGTCCGGCGGTATCGTGGCAAGCACGTATAGCGGCAACAACTCGGGCCCGTCCGGCAGTACGGCCAACCAAGGCGCGTACAACAACTTCAGCGGCCAAAGCGGCTACGGCACGATGAACCAAGGTTTGTCCGGCGGCATCGTGGCAAGCACGTACAGCGGCAACAACTCGGGTCCGTCCGGCAGCACGGCCAATCAAGGGTCGTACAACAACAGCTACAGCGGTCAAGGCGGCTACGGCTCGACGAATCAAGGTTTGTCCGGCGGTATCGCAAGCAACTACCAAAACAGCTTCGGAAGCGGCTATCAGCCTGGTGGCTTGCATAGCATCGTAGCCCAAACATATACGGGACAGCAGTTCCAGCCAACGGGCCAAGTGCAAAGCATTACGGCGCAAACGCATGGTCCTGAGCAAAATGTAGTGCCAAACAGCTTCCAACCGACAGGCCAGATGCAAAGCATTACGGCGCAAACGCATGGTCCTGAGCAAAATGTAGTGCCAAATAGCTTCCAACCAACGGGCCAAGTGCAAAGCATTACGGCGCAAACGCATGGTCCTGAGCAAAATGTAGTGCCAAACAGCTTCCAACCGACAGGCCAGATGCAAAGCATCACGGCGCAAACGCATGGTCCTGAGCAAAATGTAGTGCCGAATAGCTTCCAACCAACGGGCCAAGTGCAAAGCATTACGGCGCAAACGCATGGTCCTGAGCAAAATGTAGTGCCAAACAGCTTCCAACCGACAGGCCAGATGCAAAGCATCACGTCGCAAACGCACGGCGCGCAGCAAAACGTAGTGCCAAACAGCTTCCAACCAACGGGTCAAGTGCAAAGCATCACGGGACAAACGTATTCTTCGTAATAGATGTGAGCGGTTCGTATCGTACGGGCCGCTTTTTACATTGGCGTCAAAGTGCCTTGGGTCACTCTCCCCACACTTCAGTAACTCCATTTTCGCAGCTTCATTAAGCAACAACTTTCACCTGATGAAAGGGGAGATCGAAGCTGGTGACACAAAAGCAGACAAACTGTTTTGGGATAGATGCCTCATGTCGTCTTGGTAGGCCGTCGCGCTGTTTACTAGGTATTTTCTTATTTTGAAAATAATTTATATTTATGTACTTGACAAAAGTAAGTGGGAGTATGTTATTATACTTACATAAAGTAAGCATGTGTTATTAAATAAGCAAGTGGTCTGAGTCAACGTCAACTATCTTGCCATGTTTTCTTCATCAAAAATCAAATTTATTTACGAGGTGGAATCATAATGAAAAAAGTTCTTGTCGTCAACTCCAATCCAAAACCAAATGAAATGTCCTTCGGCTTGCGTCTGGGCGAGCACTATCTTACATCGCTGAAGGCGGCAACCGATGTTCAAATTGAACGCGTCAATCTGTATGAAGAGAACATTCCTCTTATCGATGGCAGCGTATTGGACGGATGGGGCAAAGCGGCAGCAGGCGAGACATTGTCCGAGCAGCAGCTTCAAACAATGGGCCGCATGAACGAAATCTTGGAACAATTCATCGCGGCAGAAGTTGTCGTATTCATTACGCCAATGTGGAACTTGAGCTACCCGCCGCTTCTTAAAGCATACATCGACAACGTAATTATCGCGGGTCGTTCGTTCAAATATACAGCAGAAGGCCCTCAAGGCTTGCTGAATGGCAAAAAAGTCGTTCACATCGAAGCACGCGGCGGTTTCTACTCGGAAGGTCCTGCACAGGCTATGCGTTTTACAGATTCTTATCTGAGCGCCGTGATGGCATTTGTAGGCATTACCGAATACGAGAACGTTGTAGTTGAAGGGATGAACGCAGTTCCGGATCGTGCGGAAGCATTGCTTGAGGAAGCGAAGCAACGCGCAGAAGCTAGTGTTAAACGTATGTTTGCGTCGGTATAAGACGGAGCACAGTATAGATTCATTCAGAAATACCGGTCCGCATGGGCCGGTATTTTTTTGTGCTGCCGTCACCAAATAGGCTATCGCACATATGATGGTATCGTGTGAAGGGAGGGAAGCGAACGGCATGGCGGTCATTAAGACGAATTCAGGAGACGTGAGTCTGCTCGCGCGTTTGATGCGGGCCGAAGCCGAAGGTGAAGGCGAGCTTGGCATGCTCATGGTCGGCAACGTGGGCGTAAACCGGGTGTTGGTGAATTGCCTGGACTTTACGGATATCCGCTCGATGAATGATATGGTGTTCCAAAGTCCGGGCGGATTTGAAGCAGTGCAAAAAAGTTATTTTTATCAAAGGGCGCGCGACAGGGACGTTCGGCTGGCCAGGCGGGTCATCAATGGTGAGCGTACGTGGCCGGCAACCTATGCACTGTGGTTTTTCCGTCCGGCAGGCGAGTGCCCGAGCACATGGTACAATCAAGAAAACTCCGGCCGCTTCAAAGCTCATTGTTTCTTTTCGCCGTCAGGGGATGCATGCCCAGACGTGTACAGGTAACACAAAGTGGTTCACACTCAAATAATCAGTCCGACAAGAGACTGTAAAGGAGAGAGCGTAAAATGTCTTATATGACGTATTGTTATCCTAACCAGCCAGTATATTCGGCGGCGCCGATGAGCACGCAGTCGAGAGGCGGTGCTTGCTATGGAGCATCCAATGTCAATATGAAAATGATGCCGTATACGATGCAGCAATTTCCACAGACGATGCAGGCAATTCCTCAAACGATGCAGGCAATTCCTCAAACGATGCAGGCAATTCCACAGACGATGCAGGCAAATCCTCAGACGATGCAGCCTGTATCCACTCCGCCTCCAGTAGCGAGCGGCAATGTGATGACTCCTTCAGGGATGGTCCTCCCTGGCGCCCTTGGCGAGCAGTCTTATATCGAAAATATTTTGCGCCTGAATCTGGGCAAAGTCGGAACGTTCTACATGACGTACGAGAACAACTCGGAATGGAATGCGAAAGTGTTCCGAGGCGTACTGGAAGCCGCCGGTCGCGACCACATCATTATAAGCGACCCAATGACTGGGCAGCGCATTATGCTGTTGATGGTGAACTTCGATTACGCG
This sequence comes from Paenibacillus sp. MER TA 81-3, assembly GCF_023713585.1. Taxonomy (NCBI): domain Bacteria; kingdom Bacillati; phylum Bacillota; class Bacilli; order Caryophanales; family Paenibacillaceae; genus Paenibacillus; species Paenibacillus sp. MER TA 81-3. Next base: position 98,994 of record NZ_JAMAWB010000003.1, on the reverse strand, counting down.
ACATTTGACGAGCCTCTGAACTATCAATATCCGTATGTCCCAACCCCTCGGACGGAGGATTAGCATCATTCCATAGTCGTCAGCTAGCAAGCCGCAGCCTCGCCGGAGGAAAGCGGCTTTTCTTCTTTCTTATAAAAATCTTTAAAACTGTTTAAAGCTGCGTTAAGGAAGGGCGATTATAATACGGGTAACAGGGGGAGTTCGGATCGGGGGGACGAAGGAATGTGCGCTGACATTGCCGCGATGTGAATGAAATTTGCGTCATACTGCTGTTTAATACTATACTGAAATAGAGCGGCGCGGGGGTCCGCGGCGGTCAGTGTAAGGGGTTTTTCATGATATGAAGGAGGGGTTCACAATGCTCATAACTTTGAATAATGGCGTAAGCATGCCGCAGCTCGGACTCGGTGTATGGCGGGTCGAAGAAGGACAGCAAGTCAAAGATGCGGTGAAGACGGCACTGGACACCGGTTATCGTCTTATTGATACGGCGGCAATTTATAAGAACGAAGCGGGCGTAGGTGAAGCCATCCGTGAATCGGGCGTAAAGCGCGAGGACATTTTTTTGACGACGAAAGTTTGGAATTCCGATCAAGGCTATGACGCTACATTGAAAGCTTTTAATGAAAGCTTACATAAATTAGGGACGGACTACATTGATTTGTACTTGATTCATTGGCCGCTTCCTTCGCAGGACTTGTATGTAGATACGTATAAGGCGCTCGAAAAATTGGTTCAAGACGGACGAGTTCGCGCCATTGGCGTATCGAACTTCCATATCCATCACTTGGAGCGAATCTTACAGGAGTGCACCGTGAAGCCGACCGTCAACCAGGTTGAATGCCACCCGCGCCTTGCGCAGAACAAGCTGCGTGAGTTCTGCCAGCAGAACGACATTTATTTGGAAGCTTGGAGCCCGTTAATGCAGGGCGGAGACATTTTGACTCATGAGACGATTGCTTCGATTGCGGCAAATCATGGCAAGACTCCGGCTCAAGTCATTATTCGTTGGCATTTGCAAAAAGGAAATATCGTCATTCCGAAATCGATTACGGCATCCCGCATTAAAGAGAATTTTGACGTGTTCGACTTCGAATTGAGTGAGGACGAATTGGCGGGCATTAACGCGATGAACGAGGACAAGCGTGTCGGTCCGGATCCGGACGAATTCGCAGTTACGTAATAACATAGTTTTGCTTGATTATAGCGTGAGGGGAACGGCAAGGCATTTGCAGCGTGCAATGCTTGTGCCTTCCCCCTTCTTCATATTGCGTGTCATTTAGGGCAATTTTATTAGAGTATGAACACGCACTATTAATCGTAATCATAATATATCCGCTTGGTTTTGTAAGCCCTTTCATTTCGGGGTAGAGAAAAGCACGGCTTGCCCCGTAAATAGGGAAAACCGTGCTTATTTGTCGGTATTCTTATTCCAACTGGCGAGCGCGGCGAACGGATTGATCGGTTCATCTTCCTGTGCATCACGATAGACGACTTCACTCTCATAGTTCGGATGCTCCTTCACCTCGTTACGCTTCAGTTGGATGTGCTCCTTCATGCGGATATAGATGAGTGCCGTATTGTAAGCATCGTCCAATGCGCGGTGGTGTTTGCCGACAAAAGGCACCTCAAGCGCTTCAAGCGCGGCTTTGAGGCCGACCTGCTGATTGTTCTCTCGCTTCATGGCAAGAGAGACCTGCTTCTGCAAGTTGTTATGATTGCGCAGCCAGTGCATCGGAATGCGCTTCTGGCGGCATTCTTTCAGAAATTGGGCCTTATCGTCCGGACCCCATGAACATAGCGCGTAATCGTCTGTATCGATCCACGCTACGAACTGGTCCAGCGCGTCCTGCAGATGGTCAGCATGATTGACGTCGTCCTGCGTAATGCCTGTGAACTTCACTGTGTCTGTCGTCAACTTAGGGGAGAGCACGGGTTTGACGAAAGATTGAAAGGTATCCACGATGACCGTGCTGCCTTCCTCTTCCGCCACTTTAACCGCTCCGATTTCGATGATTTCCGCGAATTCCCCTTTTTTACGCTTCACGGTCATTTCCAAATCATAGATAATCGCTAACATGCAGCTGCTCCTATTCTATTCATTCTTTATTTCTTTTATTTTAACATAAGTTGCGAGAAAGGTTGGTAGGAACTACTTGGATGCCTTGGATGCATTAGCGGAAACAGGGGAAGGGCGCGTACTGCAATTGTACAGTTATATTTGCGGAACCGGGCAATTTCGGCTCTTTTACTGCAAACGTACAGTTGGAGCGTGTGGATTAGCAGAAAACAGCGCGAAAACCCTATAAAAAACAAAATGAGACAATAGTATATATACATATCATGTAAATTATCGTATAAATAAAATATATTTTCTTTCTTGGATTTTACATAGATGTAAATGATGTTGGTTTTGAATTGCTGGCCGGCATTCAAATATAAAATTGGTTTTAGGAGGGATAGAATTGAAAAGTAGAGTTAGTAAAAAAACGGTTTCTCTAGCAGTTACTATTACTATCCTTGGAGCTATGGTGACGTCAGCAGTTTCTGCATCTGGAACAGCCGGAGGAGGATGGATTGAAGGCAAAGGATATTTTAATACTCCCAATGCTGGTTTTTCTACTCTAAATGAAAAGACATATCCAGAAAAACATAAAGGCGACGCAGAATTCGTCGATCGTGAATATGGTCAGGTTAAACGCGCAGTGGCAGAAACTTGGTGGAAGGGCGTCTATCATTACTCTAGAGCAAAGTTAGTATGGATTTGGGATAGGGAAGACTCAGGAAGAAAATGGGATGACGACTACACTTACGCTGCGACAGACTGGGGAAATACAAGTTGGATCGCATACACCTATTGGGGTAATGAGGAATAACTAATAACTAAAGGGTGAGATCCCAAGTTCAGCTTGAGGTCTCATCCTTTTATACGAGGTAATCGATGAAAATGAAATTATCAACCTATCATGGAGAAGGCACGTTGCATCTCGTCATACTTTATTCCTTAATGAGCATTATTATCGTTACGGCAAGTTATTATATCGCCAAGCAAGAAGAGTTAAATATATTGTCAAGAGGATTATATGCTGAGGACAATCTATTTTTTGCAATAGAGGATACGGAGTTAACGGACATTCCTTGGAATAACCTTTCTGCAGCCCAATCGTATACGATTTTCAAAGAACTGCAAACGGGTAAAGAGACGATTAGAGCTGTATATTACAATCGTGATACTTATCAACCACCCATCCAGTCAGGGAGATATTTCAACAAGCATGATTTCTATGCCGGCAAGCGTGTTGCCGTGGTTGGTACAGAAATTGAACGCGCTAACATAGTGGACAAGCAAGGCAAGCCATATTTAACCTACCAAGGAGAGCAATTCGAAATTATCGGAAAGATGGGGGCCTCGTATCCGTCCTTTATAGATCATATGATATTGCTAAATTTAGATGCGGCAGAACAGCAACATCATTACGATTCCTCGATATATGCAATCAACGCACAAGCTGGAAATTCATTGATAAATAATGGTTTGCTATCCATTGGGGATGCGGAAATGAAAGTGCGTATGTTCAAACGGAGTGACAGCGGATCGCAAAGATTTTTGGGGACAGACATGTATAGCAACATGATTATCCTTGCCATAACTGTGCTCTTAATAGGTTCAAGTATTTTATTTGCTTTTCATTGGATGAAAAGAAAGCAGCAGGAACTTCACGTGCTTTGGATTGCCGGCATTCGGCACAGCCACCCATTTAGACGGTATACGTTGCGATTTTTGGCTATGACCGCATTGTGTTATGGGATTATCGGCGGGATTGGTTTCTTGATCATGATGAATCGTTACTCATTATCTGAAGTGATTAAGTCATTTGCAACCTATCTGATAATGGGCGGCATGGTTATGTTCATAACGTCATTCTTATCTATACTTTTAGCTGGAAAACAGATGTATGGGCAATTGGCCATAGAAAGGAATGGTCACTAAATGAACATGATTTTTACGGAAGTAAGCGAAAGTATACGGAGAAGCAGGACGGCTTCTTACTTTATCTTTTTTCAAATCATCATGTTATTTTTTCTGGTTACCATCCTGTTTCTTAACTACGCTTCTCTGGATCGAAAGACAGATCAAGCCCACACGCTGAGCTCGCTGAACAGGTATCAATTGTCCGACACGCTGTACAATGACGGTGAATTGAGAAAGCTTATGAGTCAACCGAGCTTTTTAACCATATTAAAAAGATTATATATTAATTTAGAAGAAAATCTGGATGAAAAATACATTTATGCATTTACTCAACCCGCTAAATTATTAGACTATGATGATGCGAACAAAGAAATTTTTAGGTCTTATTATGAAGAAGGTAAGAGGATAAAGCCTTCAATGATTGATAATATAGGACCTTATTATTCCATAAAGGCTATGCAAATGAACAAACAAGCTATCGATCATTTTCGGATCACAGTTATGGATGGCCAACCATTCGATATCGAAGACTTTAAAAATGTTAATAGCAAGAACATTCCTGTGCTGCTAGGTTATGAATATAAAAATATATATCAGGTTGGTGATGTGATAAAGGGTAAATACCTTTTCGAGGACATCAATTTTCATATAAAAGGATTTGTTAAAGAGAATTCATTGGTTACGACCGCCAGACGTTCTGAGCTTTATTTAGATAGATATATCATTATGCCTGCGCAACATTTTATATATTCTCCCGTGGATGATGCATCGTTCAAATTCCAACAAAAACATTATTTGCAACTGATTAATGGCGAAATACATAGCTCGAACAATGGGTATGTCGTAAGGAACAAATTTGAAGCCATTAAAAAAGAGTCTGGTTTTTTTGACACGCAGCTGCTCGGAGCCAATAATCCGTCGTATAACTTTGTGTTCGCTTCGATTAATGAACATATAGGCTTGTTAACCCTAATCGCGATGTCGGTCTTCATCGTTTGCGCGATAAGTATATTCATCCTCATGTTAGACAAAGTGGATAAAAACTTCAAGAATTTCTCGGTTCATTTCATTTCTGGAGCGAATTTAAAACATATTTTCACTTACTTTTTAGCCGAGATCATCGTTATGGTCTGTCTGCCGGGCGTTGTCGCGATCTTGTTTTACAAATTTTTAGTTGATGTTAGTTTTGTATGGTATCTCATTCTCATGACAGGATGTATGGCAACCATTATATTATTAACGATAATACCAGTCTATAACAAGATTAGAAGGCTTGAGATAAGCATGTTTCTTAAAAGGGCGGGATAAGACAATGATAAAAATGGTTGATCTGCACAAATCGTATCGAGTCGGAACAGAAGAATTAAAAGTGTTAAAAGGGATTGACTTAGAAATTAAACAAGGATCCATGGTTGCCATTATGGGAAGAAGCGGATCGGGTAAATCTACTCTATTAAATATCATTTCTGGATTGGAAAAAGGGAATGGGCGATATACTTTTAAGGATCAAAATTTAAGTGATAAATCACTAAATGAATTAGCTGACTTCAGAAGAAAGCATATCGGATTTGTATTGCAAAACTGCGCGATGTGCGATAGCAAAAATGTTTTCGATAATGTAGCGTTACCTTTGCGATATGGTAAGTACAATGAGATAGAGATACAGAACAGAGTCGAACAAGCGCTTGAAGCCATGGAGTTAAGCGGAACTCTTCATAAGACGGTCGACATGTTGTCTGGAGGGGAATTGCAACGAGTGGCGATAGCCAGAGCGTTGATTCACAATCCGGAGGTCATACTGGCCGATGAGCCGACAGGCTCACTGGATGAACAGACGGAGCAAACGATATTGTCTATATTTAAGCAGCTTCATCGAGAAGGGAAAACCATTATTATCGTGACGCATGATCGGCAAGTGGCTGATGCTTGCGAAGAAACATTTTGTATAAGAGACGGAAAGATTCGATCCGATTGAGTCTCTATTCCTTCAGCCTTGTTCTATAGTCAGTAAAATACATTGACATTGACCGCGGCCCTTTATACAATAAACGTTGCAGAACCGTTCGGACTCTTACCAAACTCAATTCGCGTTCAGAGTGGATTGAGCGGCGGAATTTTGCAAAGGCGCCCAGTGCGGCAGCCTTTGGTTTCGTTCGCCCCCTGTCTCGTAGACAGGGGGTTTTTGGCGTGTTTACAAGTATGCTCAGCTAGAGAAACAGGAAGGGAGAGTTATCCATCATGAACCTTTTTCGCTATGCACTGCTCGTATTCATCGGAGCATGCAGCTATGGAACGTTATCTACGATTATGAAGCTCGCGCTCGAGGAAGGCTTCACGGTACCGCAAATAATTGGCGGGCAATATTTCTTCGGATGGTCGCTGCTCGTCATCGCGACTGTGTTATTCTCCCGCCATAAGGTAAGCATGCGGCATATTCTGGTGTTGCTCGCCTGCGGATTAACTCTTAGCTGTACGTCGATTACGTACGGCATCACGGTTGGAGAATTGCCGGCTTCCATCGCGGTCGTCTTCTTATTCCAATTTACGTGGATCGGCGTATTGCTCGAAGCGCTGGTAACCCGCACGTTTCCGGAACGGACGAAGCTTGTGTCCGTCTTGCTCCTTCTCATCGGCACTGTCTTTGCAGGCGGCCTGGCCGATCACGGCTTGTCCGGCATGACCTGGAAGGGGGCGGTGTTCGGCATGATTTCGGCGATCTCGTTTGCCCTTTATATTTTTGTCAGCGGCCGGGTAGCAACGGAAGTTCCGGTGTTGAACAAAAGCTTGACAATGACAACCGGAGCCATGGTGGTCGTCTTCATGATGTTTCCTCCCACCTTTATCGTGGATGGAACGCTTGGTGCGGGATTGTGGAAATACGGGATTACGATGGGGCTGCTCGGCATTATTATTCCGGTCGTCTTCTTCGGCATCGGAGTGCCGAAGGTTGGTTCTGGTATCGGTACGATTTTGGGCGCCGCTGAGCTTCCGGCCGCAGTGGTCATGTCCGTTGCCGTTCTTAACGAACAGGTGACTTGGCTGCAATGGTTCGGTATTATCATCATATTTGCGGGAATTTGTTTGCCGCAGTTGTCTCTTGTGCAGCGAGCGCGCATAAAACAATCAAAGGCAAGTTAGACAGAAATTATAGTTGTTACGACCGGGAGCGGCAGCTCTCGGTTTTTTTATTTCGGATAAAAGGATGACGATAGAGGGGGATTGATCCATAATAGAAAAATATGAACAATGGTTCAACTTTTATTTAAAATTTGAAGTATTATCATAGTTAAGTATTATCAAAGCAGAAAAGAGGGAATGCGTCTTGTCAGTCAACCGTTATATGCACATTGTGCGCAGCGGGGCACACGTGCCGATGGGAAGAGCTTATCGCTTTTTTATCATTGTAGTGTTGCATGCGGAATTGATGAACTTGGATGTAGATGGAGATAATGCGGATGCCTTAAGTAAAAGCGCACTCAATTTATCGTTTATTCCAATGGACGGAATTGAGGTGTGTGCGATATATGGATATGAGAATACCGAACAGAACGATCGCAGGATGATCGTGCTGGGTCCATCAGAGCCGGACGATATGAAGCTGGTCGTTATCGAATGTGAAAGCTGCGGGAGTTGGGACACTATCGGTGTGCAGACGATTGCTCGATGCGAATTGACGTTGGAAGGCGACGAGCAACGAGAGGGGGGACAGGCTGTCATCGAGGTTCAACAGATTCAAATGGACGTGACGGAGAGTGATTCCCCTCTATGTGCTGCAGAGCATCAGGTGGACAGGCAGCTCAAATGGATTAGGGAACTTCCGCTTCTTTCGCCTTCTTTGCATGCCCGTCGCATTACGGGGGAGAAGGAAGATCCATATTGGCTGTTTCAGCGCAAGCTTGACGAGCTTATCGTCGTCGCCATTCAAGCGCCGCAGGATGAACTTCGTCAGATGCTTCTGTACATACACGAGAAGCTGGTTCAATATGCTGATCGGTTGAAGTTGCGTAATTAGTATGATTTTGTCGATTTTGAAAGCAGGGACTGGGCGAAAAATTTCGAAGTTGTAACCACTTGACAAACCTGACGAAGGGTGACAGATGTTATGCAGCGTGTATATTACCGAAGACAAGTTGTAGCAGCCCGATTTTTTGCGTCCTTGCTATGTGCAGCAGGACTTGAAATGAAGGAATGGAAGGTAAAATTAAAACGGCAGCAGAAAGCGTATCATTCCAGCGATCTGCCTGTGAATGAGTTGGCGTAGGCACATAAGCTTCGCATGAACGGGAGTCACGACAGTGGCTCCTTTGTTGTATGGAAATAGAAAAAAAGCACTGGTATTACCTAGTAAATTGTTACCGTAAAAGAAAGATTCGCCCTAGTAATAGGCTCAAATTTGTAGTATCTTTTTCTATTGTGACAGAAGACCCATATCACGAAAAGATGAAGCAAATCAGCGAGGAGTTGCAGCAACAATGAAAACATGGGTGAGCAAATTATTGGTGATGTTGATGGTGGTGAGCATCAGCGTCTCAAATGCGAATGTAGCGTTTGGTGATGCCTCAGATCCGACAGCAGCATCGAAAAAGACATCTTTGACCGATATTTCCGGTCATTGGGCGGAGAAAACGATTGAGAAATTTGCTGCTGAAGGAATGGTTCAGGGGTATGAGAATGGAGCTTTCCAGCCAAACGGCACAATGAAGCGGGCTGAACTGATCACGGTTATCAATCAGTTGTTCGGATTCCAAGAGACCGGAGCCGTATCAGCGGCCGATGTCACGCCTGAGGATTGGTTCTATACAGAGGTTGCAAAGGCGCAGAAAGCGGGATACATAACAGGTTATACGAATGGAACGTTCAAGCCGGAACAGGCGATAACCCGTCAGGAGACGGCGGTGTTGATTGCTCATATGCTTGAGCTGGAGGTTACCGGTTCCAGCAATGCGTTTACCGATACGGTGAACAGTCCTGAATGGAGCAAGGATGCAATCGGAGCAGTGACCGAGGTTGGAGTTATGCAAGGCTATAACGAGAATATCTTCAAACCTACAGCACACGTAACGCGTGCCGAAGCGGTTGTCATTCTGGATAGAGCTTATCAAGCCAAAAATGTTGCTTATGACAAAGCGGGTGTATATGGACCGGAAACCGACGTAGAGAAAATCAATCAAAACGTCGTAATCAACGTTCCTGGCGTTACGCTGCAAAACATGGACATTCAAGGGGACCTTCTCATTGGCCGCAGGTCGGTGAAGGCGACGTCACGCTGAAAAATGTCAAAGTTCATGGCACGACAACTGTGCAGGGCGGAGGCGAAAACAGCATCCACTTCGAAGACTCCATCATGATGACGGTAGTCGTAGATAAAGTGGATGGAAAAGTGCGGATTGTTGTGAACGGCTCCACACAAATCGCCGATGTGACGGTGCAATCGAATGCGAAAATCGAAGCGCAATCCGGTGCGGAAATCAATAAGGTGACCTTATCTGAGGCGCTGCCGCAAGCTTCCAATATACAGTTGGTCGGTTCGTTCGAGACGGTCAATGTCATTGCCAAAAGCATTGTCGTTGATATCCCTACAGGCTCGATTAAAGATTTGAACGTTGACTCGGCGGCTGCTGGAACGAAGCTGGATCTTGGCCGCGAAGCGTCCATCGTGACTTTGATTATGAATGCGGCGATTAACGTAGCGGGTCAAGGCACGGTTCAGAGCGCAACGGTCAATGCCGAAGGAATTTCGATGGAGAAGCCTGCGAGCAACATGAAGGTCGGCAGCGATGTTGCGCAAGAAGTGAAATTAAAAATCGGCGGTAAAGACGTTGCGGCGAATGACGCCAAACAACCGGCTTCGACGCCATCTGCCAGCGGCTCCTTGTCGAATGACAGCAGCAATTCGGACAGTGGATCGACAGGCAGCGGATCGACAGGCAGTGGCAATAACAGCGGGGAACAGCCTGGTGGCGGCATCGATATTCATCCATTGCCGACAGGTGATGTGCCGGTACTGTCGTCCGTAGCCAAAAAAGCGACAGTAACCGAAAGTGTATATGCCGTCAGCGATATGGACGGTTGGGTATATATTGTAGAGAGCGGCACGACACGCAGCCAGATCGGCTTGGAAGAAGCGGTCCGGGGCGGCATAGGAAAGAAAGAAGCAGTCAAGGCCAACCAAGGCGTTTATATCGATACGACCGGATTGAGCAGAACAAAGGTTACATTCTTGGTCATCGCTCTCAGTGCAGAAGGACAGGTCTCGTACCCAGAATTCATCAAATTGTATGCAGGCAAGGACGATGCGTTGGAATACAGCGGCACTAGCCAATCGGGAAGAACGAACAGCAGCATTATATTCAACTTCAATAAAGAAATTCAAAATCATTTGCCCGATTTGGAGGCGCTGAAAGCGGCCATTACTTTTTCGGTCAATCATGAACCGTTCCAGCCTTTGCATGCGGAAGATGAAATTCGCCTGTATGCGAATAGTCTGGAGGTTGTGTTCGCAGTGCCTTATTCGGGTGAAGCCAACAAGCTTCATCTTAATGCAAGCGTCATCCAAGATACGTACGGCAATGTGTACGATCGAGAGGTTACAACCTCTGACATCAAGGCAGGCTTGAATGTTCGATTAGTGTCTGATAAGCGGGTCTTTGCCGTTGGGGACGAAATTGCGGTACGCGTGAATCAGCGGACAACGGTCTATCTCGTGCCGAGCGCCGTCCGCTTTAATACCTTATTCGATGTGGAGAATGAAGTGGTGGCCAAACGCGGCACGAAAGTAACCGTTGCGGAACAAGAGCCGGTTCAGGATGTTATGATACCTACAGCGGATTTGACTCCAGGTTCGTATAGCGTTCTAGTCTGGCCAGGCAACTCTGTTCACATAACGCTTCAATAGTTTTGCCAATATCGGAGAACCGCCGGTCGACACCATCGTTCGACCGGCGGTTTATTTGTTTCGTGTGCAGTAGACTTTCGCTTACCCTACAAATTTGCGCGATACCTTTTTACCGTCATAGGTGAACATGACCGTCTTCTCTTCGACTTTCGTTTCCAGATGCACCGGCTTGCCCCACAGCGTATACACGTATGGCAGCGTGCGCTCCAAATATTTCAGATCGAGCTCCACGCCTTCGTATTGATGATTCAAGTACAGCTCGCCGTTGCGCTGATAATCCCCATCCTGCACGACTAGATACGGAAATCCGCCGTTGACGCGCGAGTAGACCAGCTGATCGCGGATGTTCTCCCACGATTTATCGGTAATTTTCCATTCGGGCCCTTTCTTCTCGAAGATGTACAGATCAAGCTCATCCGTCAACTCCTTCGTCAAATAGTTGCGAATAAAGGAAAGATCGGAGTCGAGCTCGCGCACTTCGAACATTTTGGCGCGTCCCTGTCCCGGCTGGCGGCCGTAGCGCTCCCGTTCCTCGCGTGATGGCTGATCCCATCTTTTCTCAATGTCCTCGAACATCTTCACGCCTAGATAGTAAGGGTTCAGACTATGGCGGGACGGCTGCACGACAGAGCTGTTCAGCTTCGCGTACTCGAATGTCTCATCGGTCGTCAAATCCAGTTCGCGCACGATGCGCTGGTGCCAGTAAGAAGCCCAGCCTTCGTTCATGATTTTCGTCTCCAGCTGTGGCCAGAAGTAGAGCATCTCATCCCGCAGCATCGACATGATGTCCCTCTGCCAATCTTCCAGAACCGGGGAGAATTCCTGAATGAACCAGACGATATCTTTCTCCGGTTCCGGCGGGAAGCGGCGGTCAGGCAACTCTTGCAGCGCAGCCATGCCCGATTTGAGGGCTATCTTCATCTCATCGAGCGCCCATAGATCGTCGTAGTCCCCCTGTGCTTTGGTGGGCTGTCCCTCTTGCTCCCGCTGCTCCCGCATTTTAAGCTCCATATAGCGTTGTTTATCCAGCTTCTGTGGCCGCACAACTTGCGGATCGATATGTTCTTGGATGCCTAGCACTGCATCGATAAAGCTCTCGACCGCGTGAGTGCCATACTCCATTTCGTACTCCGTAACCCGTTCGGCGGTCGCGGACATACTCTCGACCATATTTCGGTTCGAAGTGGAGAAGCGGGCATTGTTCTTAAAGAAATCGCAGTGCGCGAGCACGTGCGCTACGATGAGCTTATTCTGGATGAGCGAGTTCCCCTCGAGCAGAAACGCATAGCAAGGATTGGAGTTAATGACGAGCTCATATATTTTGCTGAGACCGAAGTCGTATTGCATCTTCATGCGATGAAATGTTTTGCCGAAGCTCCAATGGCTGAAGCGGGTCGGCATGCCATATGCGCCGAACGTATAAATAATGTCGGCGGGACAAATTTCGTAGCGCATTGGATAGAAGTCCAGCCCGAATCCTTCTGCGATTTCCGTAATTTCGGCAATAGCGTATTCCAGATCGCGGTTGTCATCGGACGTCATGACGCACCCCTCCCGGCTGCTTTTTGAAAAAATGCTTGAGAGCTTTGTACACCTCAGTCTTCTCTTTGATGACATAGTACATAAAATGGGGGAGATTGATATTGCGGTAAGCGGACATAAGCGTGCTGCTGCGGTTGTACTGATTAACCTCGCCATAGCCGAACATATTGGAGCGCTTGAGCAACTGGGAAATGAGCTTGACGCAGCGTTCGTTGTCGCTCGTTAAATTGTCGCCATCGGAGAAATGGAATGGATAAATATTATAGCTGGACGTCGGATAGCGATTGTCGATAATCTCAAGCGCCTTAATATAGGCGGAAGAACAGATCGTGCCGCCGCTCTCGCCGCGGGTGAAGAATTCTTCTTCCGTTACCTCCTTCGCCTCGGTGTGATGCGCGATGAATACGAGCTCGACCTTTTCGTACTGACGGCGCAGGAAGCGGGTCATCCAGAAGAAGAAGCTGCGGGCGCAATACTTTTCGAACGAGCCCATCGAACCCGAAGTATCCATCATCGCGATAATGACCGCATTGGAATGCGGCTTGACGATTTCCTCCCACGTCTTGAATCGCAGATCATCTGGATTGATGCCGTGAATGCCCGGCTGTCCCGCCAATGCATTGCGGCGCAAATTTTCCAGTATCGTCCGCTTCTTGTCGATGTTAGACATAATGCCTTTTTTACGGATATCATTGAACCGGATTTCCGTTGTTTCCAATTGGTCCTTGTCTTTCTGCTTCAGATGCGGCAGCTCTAATTCGTCGAACAGCATGTTCTCGAGTTCGGCGATGCTCACTTCCGCTTCGATGACGTCTGCACCTGGCTGATTACCGGCTTGCTGACCTTTGCCTTGCCCCTGGGAACCGTCTGTGCCGAGCACATCCCCCACTTGGCTGTCTCCATCGCCTTGCCCAACGTGCTTCTTCTTATTGAAGTTATACACGAACCGGAACTCATCCAAGCTGCGGATGGGGACTTTAATAATCTGTTTGCCGTCTGACATAATAATATTTTCTTCCGTCACGAGGTCAGGAAGATTTTGTTTGATTGCTTCGCGGACTTTCTGCTGATGGCGCGCTTGGTCCTGGTATCCCTTGCGGTGGAGGGACCAATCCTCACGGGAAACGATAAACGTTCGTGCATCCAATGGCAGACACCTCCTGATGGATGTATTTCTCAACCTGTTGAAACAGTGTATTGGCTTATGGGAAAAGAATTGCGTGTTATACAAATATATTCAGAATGCAGGGGGTTATGTGATGGATGTGTGCAGCGGTGTTATCTGTTTACGTTATCCTGAGCATGGTATAATAGAGGATATAGCAGGAACAGATGGAGTGATTGAATATGTTCACATCGGTGGATAGTAAGAAACGTGTCCTCGATCAGAAAAGGCCCTTGCCTCCAAATACACTACACAGCATTCGTGAGCACCTCATTGTGAATTGGACCTACCACTCCAATGCCATAGAAGGCAATACCTTAACGTTGTCAGAAACGAAGGTTGCTCTAGAAGGAATTACGATTGGCGGGAAAAAGATACAGGAGCATCTAGAAGCGATTAATCATAAGGATGCCATTCTTTACGTCGAAGAGATTGTACAGAAGCAGGAGCCACTATCCGAGTGGCAGATAAAAAGCATCCACCGTTTAATATTAAAAGGGATTGATGATGAACATGCGGGAGCTTATCGTAAGGAAAATGTGCTGATCAGCGGAGCCGAGCATCTCCCGCCTGAAGCGGTACAAGTTCCTGTGCAGATGGAAGAGTTCATTAAGTGGTATGGTAATGAGGGACAGAAGCAGCATCCCGTAGTAAGAGCGGCTTTGATTCACAGTGATTTTGTGAAGATTCATCCCTTTATTGACGGTAACGGAAGAACTGCTCGGTTACTATTGAATTTTGAGTTGATGAAGAACGGATATCCGCCTATCGTGATTGAAAAAGACATGAGGGCCGAGTATTACGCATCGCTTGATGAGGCTCATACGACTGGTAATAATGATAAATTTATTTCTCTTGTTACCAGGATTCTAGATCGTACGTTTGATTTTTATTTGAAGCTAGTTATCAATTGAATGGCTTTACGTATGTTTTGAGCTAATTTGAAACACACAAGTATTACTTGTTATATTTACTTGGCCCCAGTTCAAGAGAACCCGCCGGCTGCGACAGGCCGAGTTGAGAAAATTTGTTGAGACGTGGCTCCGATTAGTGAAGCAAGCAGTCCCGTGTGGTAGAGACACGTTCTTCCTAGAATATAGGAACACGCGTCTTTTTTTATAATATTGAAACTGTACGTTGGAGGGATGGTATGAAAAAGCTGGGCAGAAACGATAGCTGCCATTGTGGAAGCGGGAAGAAATACAAGCATTGCTGCTTAGAGAATGACAAGCAGTCCAACGTTGTTCCGATTGTGAAATCGGAAACGGACAATCTGCAATCGGGCGGTGCGGCAACGAAGCGCAACTCCAACCCAGAACAGGATTTGTTTGTATTCATCGAGAGGTTGCCTTGGGAGAGCGAGCTCTATCGGATACTGGCTAAGGGCATAATCAAGCATTGGAGCGGACGCCTGCCCGAACAATATGTGGCATTCGGCATCATGCTCTGGCATTACTATTCAAACGACCAAGAGCCGAATTTCCGCAAGATGGGCGTGTTCTGGGCGGCGTTGGAATACGTTGTGCGCGACCTGCATGAAGACTACGTCACACAGGCGGAAGTGGCTAAGCGGTATGAGGTGTCCGTCAGCTCGCTCGCAACCCGCGTTCAACAGCTGGACGAATATGCGATGGAATTGCTGGTAGGCCAACTTCAGGTAGATGACGACGAAGACGACGATGACTTTGATGAATTACTAGACGAGGATGCCGCAGAACGGGAACGCTCCTTCGATGCGATCGTGAACGATATGCTCGGAACTTCATCTGTGACAGAACAAGCCACTCCTGATTATTATAACGAGTTGGCTGTGACCAAAGCGAAGACGCTCGAGGAAGCACGCGATTATTATCGACAAGGCATTGAGGCGGGAACAAATGATTTGGGACCGGCGTACTTCCGTAAAAATAAAGGATATTTCTGGGGCTTGGACGAAACAAGACCGTTCATGCGGAGCAAATCCGGATATGCGGAGGCAAGCTATTTTCTCGGGGACTTCGCGGAAGCCGAGTCGCATTTCGCCGACATGCTGGCGCTCAATCCTAACGACAACCAGGGCGTACGATATTTGTATGTCAATTGTCTTATTCTTCTTGGCAAATTCAAAGAGTTGGCGGACCTTCTCGATCAGCATGAGGATGACGAAGGAGCGCATTTTAGCTATCCCCGTTTTTTGCTGGCTTATTATACGAAGCAACCCGAGCCTGTGCTGCGAGAACGGTGGAAGGAAGCGCGGGCAAGCAATCCTTATGTGCCTGCATACATTCTCGGCCGCAAGCGGCTTGGAGAGGAATTGCCTGACTTTTACGGGTTCGGTGACGAAAATGAGGCCATAAGCTACATCTATTATGCTCTGCCTATATGGCAACGGGACAAGCCATTAATAAGCTGGGTCAAGAAACAAGCGACGGCGAAATCGAAACGATAGCGTACCGACAGTATATATCGTATCTATTTATGTGAAAGGTTGTCCCTATACAACAGTTCTTACAAGAATGTATTCAGCAAAACTGAAAGGAAGAGTTAAAAGATGCTGATAGGTGCTACTCTTTCTAAAAGGGAGATTCAAACTCTATGCTGAGCTACAATTTTCAGACGAGGGGAAAGTTACTTTCACGGAAGAAGAGTGCACCGGATCAGCTATGATCCGAACGAGTGGCGTTACGAGGCGGTTGTGCAAGGAAGCCGTGTTGTCAACACGGCTTCCCGTACTATCGAGCTTTTACAATTGATTTGAAGTATCACAGGTATGATGCACGACTTGTATTTCATCGTCTTTCGGATTCCAGAAAGGGCAGATGCTTAAGCCGTCACTCTACTGCATCCAATGCAATTGCTCCCATCGCTGAGCTCCTGCGTTTGGCTGCGGCGTACCCGGTGTGCTTCTGCCTTCCTCAATATATCGGGTCAGAAGCTCCTTCAGATTCTGGACGACTTCGGGATGCTGTTCAACCAGGTTCTGCCGCTCGCGGATGTCCTCGCTCAACCGATACAGCTGGAACGGTGGCGCGCCCGCAGGTTCCGTCCCCGGCATCGGATCGCTCCATCCGCCTGAGCCGGGGCATAGCTCCAGCTTCCACTCGCCCTTGCGTATCGAGAAGGAGCCGTCGATGGAGTGATGCACGATGGCCTCCCGCAGCGGCTGTTTACCGGCTTCGCCCAGCCATAGAGGAAGCTGGCTTACACTATCTTCGCCTGCATTATCAGGGAGAGGCAAGCCCGCGATATCAGCTGCCGTTGCCATGAAATCCACTAAGCACACCGGCTCCTCGATCATCGTGCCTGCAGCAATCTGTTCGGGCCATCTGACCAATAGTGGAATACGGTGCCCTCCCTCATAAATATCTGCCTTATGCCCTCTGAAGACATAGCTCGGATTATGGCCGACTTGCGCCAGTTCCTCATAATCGGCGCTCGGCGAGCAGCCGTTATCACTGGTGAACACCAGCACGGTATTGTCCGCAAGTCCGCTGCTTTCCAGCTTGCTCATAATGAGACCGACGACATCATCGCACATGAGAACAAAGTCTCCATACAGGTTCGTTCCCGATTTCCCTTTGAATTCGGGAGTCGGGAGTATCGGCGTATGCGGGGCAGGCAGCGGGTAATAAATGAAGAACGGATCGGAACTGGAACTGGCACCGAATTGTTCAATCCGATCTAGCACCTTCTGCGTCAACCGCGGCAGCACCTCTTCGTGCCGGAAATCCGGAGCTGTCGGGCCCTCGCGCCAAAAACCTTTCTTATCGTCGTTACGCGTCACCCGGTCGGGCATCTGGGTCACCTTGTTGTTCTCAATATAGACATATGGCGGCATATCAAGCGATGCGCTGATGCCGTAGAATTCATCGAAACCGCAATCGACAGGGCCGTTTTGTATCGGTTTGGAGAAATCGACCTCCGCAGGACCATCCCCGCTTTTGTGCCAATCCAAGCCGAGATGCCATTTGCCGAAGCAAGCCGTATAGTAACCAGCCTGCTTGAGAAGAGAAGCAACCGTCATCCGCCCTTCTTCGATAATGCTGCGCGAATACCCGCCCAGGACGCCTTCCTTCAGCGCTGATCTCCAATTGTATCTTCCCGTCAAAATGCTGTACCTCGAGGGAGTGCACACGGCAGAGGAGGAGTGCGCATCGGTGAAGATAATCCCTTCTTTTCCGAGAAGGTCCAGGTTGGGCGTATTGATTTTGGAGTGTTCGTTCAAACAGGAAATATCACCGTAGCCCATATCATCAGCTAAAATGTAAATCACGTTCGGTTGTCTCTTCGTCATCAATCGTTCGCTCCCTCAATGTGATATTGTGGAATCACTCAGCAGCCGTTCTACACGTACCGCCTCTTCTTGTAAAATCCGGTAGATGCGTGTAATGAATTGTTCTTCAAAGGATACGCCCGGCATGCCTATCGCAATGGAGGCAACGATACGTGAATGGGCGCGGATCGGAACGGCGATTCGGCGTATGTTCTGCAAAATAAGCCCTTTATCATCGGATAGGCCATTTCCCGAAGCCTCTTCAATGAATCGTTGGACAGAAGCCTTGTCGGGACAGCAGCTGGCGAGGCCGGCCAGATTCGCGTAATCGATGTAAAAGCGTCTTTTCTCGGCACTTGCGTGGGCAAGCAGCAAAAACCCCCAAGGGTGCAGCATGTAGTCCGTTCGTACTTCGCCTATCTGCTGCATGACTACGCCTTCGGGATGAACGACTTTATCCCGGCACATCATCCGGCCGTCCCGGAAGTCGATCCAGAGTGAAGTGCTTCCAGTCTCTCTGCAAATGTAATCTAGAATAGGGCCGGTCATGTCGCTGACATCATGTAGGGAATCGGCATGCTTCATCATTCCTAACAGCTTGGCGCCCAGCACATACTGCTGGTTCTCGTTCTTGTCCACATATTGTTGTTCCAGCAGCACCTGCAAATAACGGTTAAGGCTGGCTGCATTCAATTCTAAGACAGCCTTCAATTGGTTGAAGCCGATACCTGCTTCAGATTCGGATACTAACTCGATGATGCGGAGTCCGCTGCTTAATCCGGGTGCGGAAGCCATAAATTCACCTCTCTTTTCGAACGAAAGTATTATATATATTACTTAATAGTTTCATATATATTATTTTAATCGTTAGATACCAAAATGACAATGCGCAGTATGTGTTACTCTCTTCGTGGTGCCGAACTTGCTTGTCCATAGTTAGGCTCGAAGTAAGCCCAAGCGTCATCCCGATAAGTGCGAAGACGAACGGTGACAGCGTCGTTTCCAGATGAATAAATGTAGGCCGGATCCGCCATAGCAGAAACGCTGTTAGGCGGGACCGGCCTTTATTATCATATCTTGACGATTACGTGCCTAGAGAACTCGTGCCGCATACGGCTTCCCGAATCCGCTCATTCACCAGCGCACGCTTGTTCAGCAGCCACTCCGCACTGTGCGGGTAAGAGTGGAACGTGAGAGCTTCTTCCATATTATCCTCAATGAGAGCGATAACAGCTTCGTGCCCAATGTACGACTCCAACAGCTGCAGTGCGCGCAAATCCTGCAGCGCTTCCCGCAGCACGTATAGGCGGATGGATTCGAGCGGGCCTTCCTCTCCCGGATAGACGAGAAACGCATCTCCTGACGGAAATGCATATAATGCATCGGTCGTACGGAACGGGTCAATCCGTTTGCGCGAATATTGCGAATAGTAGAAGTTATATCCCCAATGCAGGAAGCCGTCGACCTGAAACTTATACAGCTGCCATCCTAAGATGCGGTTGCGGGCCGAAGGCATGCTGAAGAAGCGGTTCGACACTTCACGGTATTGCGAACAACAGTAATACGTCCAGAGCGGCTTCACGCCATGCTCGATGAACGGCTCGACATGATTGTTCGCCGGGACGGGAACCTGCACAAGACCGCTCCGATAGAAATCATAGTCGGACAGCGCATCCATAACTGGGAACTCTGCGAGAAGATCAGACACCGCTTCGACGGCTTGGCGATAGGATTCCATCTGTTCGATCCGCGGTTCGTCCGAGATGTGGAAATGCGAGCGGTCCGCGATTCGATGCGCCTTCAGCCATGCAACCAACTCGGTTAGGAATTGGCGGAGGAATGCGCGGTATTCTGGACCGGCGGCATCCGTTTCCCATCCGAAAATGCGCTGCTCTTCTCCGTCTACGGAAGCGATAATCTTCGGAGCATGCTTTGCGCCCCACTGGGAGAACAGATGGGACATCTCGAAGTATTCCACTCCTTCGTCGAGGCACATCCGCACCCAACGGTCGAGACGCTCGAAGCCGAATGAATAGCGCTCGCCTTCCTTCTTCACATCGACCAGCTGAACGGTCGGGCGTTCACCGCCAACCTCCGTGTCTAACGGCGGGGTGAACAATGGCGTGAGAATCATGTTGATTCCATGCTGAACGGCTGTGCGCACGAACTTCCGAATCAGGTCCCAATGAGCTTCGCTGAATATGTCAACACCATAATAAGTGGCGATTCCGTCGCAATGAAGCCACTCCGTATGCATAAGCTGCTGCTTGGGCAGCGCGGTGGGGATGACGACAAGCGTAAACGTTTCTTCTCCCAACAGCTCGCCGCTTTCGCTAGCAATGCTCACCGTTATCGGATGCTCTCCTTCCGTCCAGCGCACATCTACCTCAAGGGAGATCCATAATGAGCGCCATTGTCCCGGGCAGATAACGATACCGTCCTGCTCGTGGATCGGCGTCAGCAGATCGGGATACAATCCAGGCGTAGACCTTACGAGGTTGTTGTCATGATGCGCATAGATCGGAAGTTCGGACGGAACCAATTCGACCTTCTGTACGGAGATAGCCTCCGCCACACCGCCTTGTACCTTTACAACGGCATGCTTCATGAGTTCATTACCATGATAGGCTAGCTGAAAATGAAACGATTCTCCCTGCAACGCGCTTGCGGTGCTGAAGGCTGGAGCTTGCAGCGGCTCGTCTGCAAACACCTTAATTAAGGAGCTTATGATGCGAGTGTCCAACGCATTGTTCGTCATAATCCATTCCACCTTTCCGATTATAAATACTGCCACCTAATTCGAATGGGAGCGCTTTCTACATCTTCAACATGGATGTTGATTTTCCTGTGAATGAGAGGAAAAAAGATGCCTTTTCTATTGATGCCTTTCACCATGTGCGCACAGGATGTGACGGTCAAAAAGTTGTGAGTTTCTGTTATGGCTGCATCCGTTTCTCTCCTATATAATCCATATGAATCATCGCGTTCCACGGATGCATTGAATATTAATAGTGCGTGTTCGAAAAAGGGACTTTTTGAACAACCTCTAATAATGAAATGAAGTGACAGGAGGATGAGTAAAAGATGAAGTACCGTCGACTTGGAACATGCGGATTGAAGGTGAGTGAGATTAGCCTTGGCAGCTGGCTCACCTATGGAGAATCAATCGGCCAGTCTCAATCGGAAGCCATTATCGATAAAGCTTATGAGCTAGGCATTAATTTTTTTGATACTGCGAACGTGTACCATGAGGGCGCGGCTGAGGAGATCGTTGGTAAAGCTTTGGCCAAATACGAGCGTTCATCCTACGTGCTGGCGACGAAGGTGTATTTCCCGATGGGAGAAGGGCCGAATGATGGCGGTCTGTCGCGGAAGCATATTATCGAGCAATGCGAGGCCAGCTTGAAGCGGCTCGGTACAGATTACATTGACCTATATCAATGCCATCGCTACGATTCCGAAGCTCCGATCGAAGAGACGCTGCGCGCGCTCGACGATCTTGTCACGCAAGGGAAGGTGCTGTACGTCGGGGTCAGCTCGTGGGAGGCGCATCACATTGCGGATGCCGTTCATACGGCCAGACAATTCAACTTAGACCGCATCGTATCCAACCAACCGCATTACAATATGCTGGATCGTGCCATTGAAAAGGATGTGCTTCCACTATGTGAACAGGAAGGCATCGGTCAAGTTGTCTACTGTCCGCTTGCACAGGGAGTATTGACGGGCAAATACAAGCCAGGAGCTCCGGTACCCGAAGGCACGCGGGCATCTGATGCAAGCACGAACATGTTCATGGACCGTTTCATGCAGGAGCATTATTTACGCAGGGTTGAGCGTCTGCGCCTAATTGCGGACCGGAATGGAATTTCCATGGTGCAGCTCGCACTCGCTTGGATACTACGCTATGACATCGTATCCAGTTGTATCATCGGGGCTTCCCGTCCTGAGCAGGTAGTAGAGAACAGCAAAGCGTCTGGAGTTAAGCTGTCGGAAGAAGATTTGAAGGAGATCGACGTTATTTTAAAAGAAGAGGCCTAGACAACGGGAGAAAAATGTTCGGAGTGCCGCCGTGTATTAACGTGTGCCAATAATGCTGCAACAAAATACTACTGTTGCTATAACGATGTAACAGTAACGATGTAGCAGCACACGATGTACCAATATCGCTGTAACGATTTCGATGTAACATAACAGACTTTAGACGATTCAGTGAGGAGGAAGCAACATGACTGCAATGGGCTCCAGCACGTGGAACGAAGCATGGACTTTGACATCCCCCGATCGCAAGCTGAACGTATGTATGATGCTCGACGCCGAAAGGCGTCTTTTTTGATTGGCTTCAGCATGGAGTGACTGTTTTTGTTATTGAAGTCATAGCAATCCACTTCTCAATCCGTTACGGTACGTAGAGAGAAGCTTGCACACAGCTTGATAAACGGATGGGAGAGGAGAATTATATACATGCGTACCAGGCAGGACGGACCAAGAATCCGTAGAGAAAAGCTAACAGTTAGTGTGATGATCTCCGTTTATTGCCGAGCTCGGCATAGCGATCGTCCAATGTCAGAGATAGATGTAGAAACAGACAAAGTCACCCTATGCGATGAATGTAAAGAACTGTATTTATACGCACAAAAGAGACTATCCTTCTGTCGATTCGGAGAGGTCAAAACGACTTGCGGCAAATGTCATGTACATTGCTATAAGCCGGAGATGCGCGCCCGGATTCGAGTAGTGATGCGATATGCCGGACCTCGAATGATGTGGAAGCACCCGCTGTTAGCGATAAGACATGCTATTGATGGAATGCGTCCTGCCCAAGAAAAATAGAAGCGCAACCACTCTCTACGATGAAGATGTTCCACTATAATATGGACAATTCGAATATTCCTTGTGGAAAAACGCAGCACATTCAGATAAGATAGAATCGTAAAATATAGTTAAAAATTGCCGAAATTCGTTCTTAGAGGAGCTGACAACATGTTGCGACGATATACGATGATAGGAAGCTTAAATGCGTTGTTGTCCGTTGCGCTGGGGGCATTTGGCGCGCACATTATGAAGGGATATTTGACCGCAGAGCGGATGGCTACTTATGAAACAGCAGTGCAGTACCATATTGCCCACGCCTTAGGTCTTATTCTTATCGCAATATTAGCGGACAAGCTTGCAAATCGACAGAAAGTGTTATGGGCGGCTAGACTCATTTGGATAGGGATTATTATTTTTTCCGGCAGCTTGTATTTGCTCTGCTTTACGGGAGTTGGCATGTTAGGAGCTATCACGCCGATCGGAGGAGTTGCGCTCATTGCGGGTTGGTTCATGCTAGCTTTAGCGGCACGCCGTTAAGACTGTGTCGAGATCGACTTCAAGGCCGGAAGGAAGAGATATGGTGAACAACCCGAAAGAACAGGAGCTAGAATCACGACGGCAAAAGACCCGGCTGGCTTCTACTAACGTCATTCGATTTGCTCCGGCCGCTGCAATGGGAGCTGGAGCATGGGCCTGGTGGGTAGCCGAAGGTAGTCTGCGTGTAGCGGTATCCCTCGTGCTGTTGGGGATGATTATCTATGTTGTCTACGTTGAGGTCATCATGAAGCGTTTCCAACATACAAGCCTCAGCCAAGCACTAACTGACCATACTTTGACCGGTGCATCAGTAAATACAAGTTTGAAGCATGTATATAACCATGTCCCCGTTCCCATTCTGTTTCTTAGACGAGATGGATTTGTCATAGGCGCGAACACATCGTTTTACGAAGAAACGCAATTTGACGATACTGCGTTGTCTGTTGGACAGTGGATAGATGAGCGCTATAAAGCAAAGCTTTCGAACGCATTATCCGAAGCGCTGGATGGCAGCGAGGTTCAATTGGAACTCCTCGGTTACCACAACCAAGGCTTCCCGCAGGATTGGATTGCCCATATCGCCCGTCTGCCGGACTGTGTGTATCCGAATCCGTCATTAGACCACCCGCTGTTCTCGGTATGTCTGCAGGATGCCAGTCCGGACCGGCATATGGCAGAACGGATTCGGTATATGTCGTATTATGACGACATGACGGGACTTCCGAATCGGCGCATGTTCATGCAGCGGTTGGAGGAAGCGTTGAATATGGCGGCAAACGCTTCTTTTACCATCGTGGTCATGTATATGGATCTCGACCGGTTTAAGCGAATTAACGATACGTTTGGAACCGACTTTGGAGATATGCTGCTTATGCAGTGCGCCGAACGGCTCCTTCGCTCCATGACGGATAACGATGTCGTTGCGCGTATGGAGGGTGATGAGTTCGCTTGTTTTCTTACATACATAGAATCGGAGCAAGAAATGCATGAACGGGTGCGTCAATGTTTGGCTGTGATGGAGGAGCCCTTCTATTTGAATGATATCCCAGTGCATGTCACGATGAGCATTGGGGTTACCATCATTGACAAATCACAGTATCATGCGAAAGCCGGCATGGCGATCAAGCAGGCGGACTTAGCGTTGTCTCGCGTGAAAGAGCAAGGGAAGAACGGGTATTTGTTCTACACTTCGGAAATGAATGACCGTCCACTGGAACGAATTACGCTTGAGAATGACATGCGAATTGCGTTAACGAAGGAAGAATTCGAGTTATTCTATCAGCCTCAAGTGGACATGAATTCTCAACAAATTGTCGGTGTGGAGGCTTTGGTGCGGTGGAATCATCCAGAGCGAGGCCTCATTTCACCAGGAGACTTCATCCCGCTGGCGGAAGAGAACGGCTTTATCGTCGCATTGGGAACGTGGGTAATGGAAGAAGCATGCCGGCAAAATATGAAATGGCAGAACATCGGACTTCCACCCATCCCTGTATCCGTCAACTTGTCCGTAAGGCAATTCGAGATGAAGAATTTGGCGGAGACCGTACGGGATGTATTAATCCGAACCGGACTTGAACCTCGCTATCTTGATCTGGAAATTACGGAGAGCATGACATTGGATGTATCCAGAGCCTCTCATATATTAAAAAAGTTGAAGGATATGGGCGTCGCGATCAGCATTGACGATTTCGGAACGGGATACAGTTCACTTCACTATTTGAAAAACTTCCCGATTCATCGCTTGAAGATTGATCGTTCCTTCGTTCGTGACTTGGAGCATGACCCGAATGATGCTGCAATCGTATCTGCAATCATTGCTTTGGGCCATAATATGAACATGCAAGTGATCGCCGAGGGCGTAGAGACCGAAGAACAGCTTCTATTCTTGCAGAAGCATCGCTGCGATGAAATTCAAGGCTATTATTTCAGTCCTCCATTATCTTGTCAACGGTTTGAGGAACTGTTCCGACGTCATTGCAAGCAAGAAGTTACTCAAATGTAGAGAAAAAACAAAGACAGCCACATCGTTAGTCGGGAGACTTTCTGTGTGGCTGTTTGATTTTCTCATGATTGCTGATTCATTTCTTCTATCTCGGACAAGTGGTAGGCGTATACTTGCTTCTGGTCGACATGATATACGTTTAACAATTGATTCGTGGCATCATAGTTGAGGAAGCGGCAAGGAAGACTGATCCTAATCCCCTTCCCTTTGTTGACGGATAATCGTACTAAGCAGTTCTGTTCAATATTTTGCTTGATTGTGCGCTCTATTTGAGTGAGCCGTTCTGTGTAAGTATCGGTTGTCGATTGTGCCGGAGCAGCAACTGCCGGCGGTCGCTCGGCCTCATGCTGCATATTCCTCTTGTTACCAACGTTACCCTTATCTATAGGCAAGTTCCCTATCTGCTCGGGATTCGCTCCAGCTCGAACAGTTGAAGCGTTAGACGCCATTTGTGGAGCGTGGCTCTTCGCACGAGAAGGGGCAGAGCTTTGATTGGCGATTCGCATTGCTGTTAGCTTGCCGAACGGGGTCGTATTCATTTTTTGCTGTTGCATTGTTTCCATCATTTCTAGTAAAGAACCGAGTTCGATTCCTGATTGCACCCGAAGGTCTAATATTTCAGGATTCGTTTGCAGCAAGTGTAACAGTTGTTCTAGCGCAGCCACGTTGGATTCGCCTTGAATCATAATATCGACATTGAACTTATAGACGGACTGTTTCGCTGTAATTGGATAAAGCATATTGTGTAATTCCTCCAACCTGGACATTTTGCCTAGATGAGACCATTATAATACGGGACAAAAAAAGAATTATAGTCCTAAAGTACCAAAATGAATAAAAAATGCCCATATGAGGCAAAAAGATTGCTCCTGCATAACATATAGTGCGTGTTCAAAAAGGTCCCTTTTCAGCGCCGAATAGCTTCTTGCGATACTTCGTGATCAAAAAGAGGACTTTTTGAACAACCATTTTATTATCTTTTCACGCAGAAGGAGGTAGTTCATTGATACGATTACTGCCGATGACGATTGAGGGCCATACCGTTCTCGGAGTAGAAGTGGAACTCCCGAAGACAACCTTGTTAGCGATAACGACAAGCAAAGGCTACATTATGTGTGGAGCGCTTGATGTAGGTTTATTGAATGCGAAGCTGAAAGATCGCGGCATTATTGCCGGTCGCGCTGTCGGGGTTCGCACGTTGGAGCAATTGCTGGATGCCCCGCTTGAATCGGTAACGCATGAAGCTGAAGGACTAGGTATCCTTCCTGGAATGAGAGGCAATGATGCTTTGCTGCGCATGATCTGACATGAACGGATGCTCGCGTCGGTGAATGGATCAGAACCGCGGGGCAGGAAGAACGTTCCATTTAGGGATGGGATGTCCCACCTTCGCCTTATGTAGGAATGAACGCTTATTTGTTCATGCCCATTACCGACTCGAGCTGACGCAAAGCATTTGGATTGTGCAGTAGTACATTATGCTTGAACCCCTGCATTACCATGTTCACAAGCTGTGATTACTTCATCGATCGACTGAATGCGGCGATTCATGTTCACCAGTCTTTTTCCAATAAAGAGGGCTGTGCGCTGCGCTCGTTCTCTGACATGCAGATCCGATATGCTGTCGATATCGGCAACATGAGCGAGCCCGACGATACGGCGAATCATTTTGCACCCTGCATAGCCAACTGAATCTTGAAGCACCCGAGTTAGATAAGTGTCTTGATACCCGTCAGTCTGTGCCATGCGGTCTACGACATGATTGTCCCATAACGACCGGAATCGTGACTCGAATTGATTCCAGATATCCCGCACCATCTGCAGCAAGTAAGCTCGAAATTGTCGGCGCGTCTCTTCATCGGCACTCCAATATTCCTGAGAAATCGTATTCAAGATCAGATTGGCGATGATGGCGCCGATATCGAAGCCCATAGGTCCGTAATACGCAAACTCCGGATCAATGACTTTGGTGGACTCCGGTGTAATAAAAATACTGCCCGTATGTAAATCCCCGTGCAGCAGCGCTTGAGCCTGGGTGAGGAACTTCTCGCGCAGCAGCATCACTTCGAACTGCAGGCCGCGATCCTGCGACAGCTTCTTCAACTCATCTTCAATCGCTGCATCACAGTTATTGTTCGGCGAAGCAGTGTATGGATCATCGAAGATGAGATCTTCCGTAATCTTGCACAACTCCGGATTGATAAAGCGTTCCACATTCCGTTTCTTATCCTGCTGGTTAAGGCCGAGATCGGAGCTGAAGAACAGCGTCTTCGCCAAAAATTCAGCTATATGTTCAGCAAAGAGAGGATAATGATTACGCTGCATCAATCCCGTGCGCATAATCGTATAATCGCTTAAATCCTCCATAACCGTTAAAGCCAAGTCAGGGTTGTACAAATATACTTTCGGCACCAGATGAGGCACAAGTTGCCCTTGGGCGATAAGCGCTTGGCTTTCGATACGTGCACGATCTAACGTTAATGGCCATGACTCTCCCACCACTTTTGCATAAGGGAGCGCTTGCTTGATAATAATACGTCGTGGAGACAGAGCCGAATCCGTCGTGTCTTTGCTTATTTCATAAACACGAAATACTAAATTTAAATTGCCGTCTCCGATTTCTTCACATCGCAGGGAGGCAGTGGGGGGAAAGACACCTTCAATATTGCGTGCCAGTTGAACGGCATCTTCTATACACAATGGACGGTAAACTGTAGATTTCGTCATAGTGGACAAGCACCTCCCGAGTTACAATATTGCTGAACTGTGAACAATCCTGTTCCATATCGAGACTGTTTCGAATTAGTATATAAGATTTTATTGCCTATTGAAACACTAATTTTTAAGGAACATCTTAATGAATGTACTGATTCATAAAGGGGACAAAAAGGGTACATAATCAGTAGCAAGGCAAGCAAGAGAAAAGGGAAAAATTACAAACTGAAAGAGCCTGATAAAGTCTTGTTAAAAACTAATTCTTATATTAGAATAATTATTAACAAGAAATAATTAAATTCTAGGAGGAATAATACAATGGCCAACCAACAAAATGCGCAACTCCAAACACTTTTGAATCAACAAGTAGCGAACTTAAATGTAATGTATGTGAAACTTCATAATTATCACTGGTTTGTAAAAGGACACTTGTTCTTCAACTTGCATGAAAAATTCGAAGAATTATATAACGAAATTACAGAGAAGATGGATGAAGTGGCAGAACGCCTGCTTACAATCGGCGGGAAACCATATGCGACGTTGAAAGAGTACTCGCAGCATACAACCATTCAAGAAGGCGTCGGAAACGAAACATCCGAAGATATGGTGAAGCAATTGATTAAAGATTTTAACCAATTGATCAAGGAGTTCGGAGAAGCTCAGGAAGAAGCGCAAAAAGTAGGCGACGAAGTGTCGAACGACTTGTTCATCGGCATGCAAGGCGACTTGGCAAAGCACGTATGGATGCTGAGCGCATACATTGGAGAAGAATCCAAAGCTGATCATCTTAAAGCGGTTCAGAACTAATTGCGAATCACGTTACAACCGAATTTGAATTACAGTTTGTCCAATGAGCTGTATTACATCGAGCGCATCCTGTAGAGGGGTGCGCTTTTTGGTGAGATATGAACTGAAAATAGGAAATAAACAAAAGATTAACGATGAAAAAAAGAAGGGAAAAGGGGGATGGGGCAAGGCTCGTCCGGGGTGTTGGTTGATTTATACAAATCATTGTTTTAAAATTAAGATTGAGAATCAATGATAATCAATTTATAATGATTATAAGATAATATTTTTTATAGAGAAAAGATTCATCTCCCGCGATCAATCTTTCTTTACAGTATACATGTTCTTCACAAATCCATCAATCTGGAGGTAACACACACATGGCAACTCAATTCGTCATTAATGGTTTGAAAGCAACCATTGAAGGTAAAGAAATTTTAAAAGGTATCGACCTGGAAATGAAAGGCGGCGAAATTCACGCCATCATGGGTCCGAACGGTACAGGTAAGAGTACGCTCGCTGCGGCGCTTATGGGCCATCCCAAATATGAAGTAACAGAAGGCAATGTAACGATTAATGGCGAGGATCTGCTTGAAATGGAAGTGGATGAGCGCGCACGTGCGGGACTGTTCCTTGCTATGCAGTATCCAAGCGAAATTGCCGGCGTAACGAATTCCGACTTTATGCGCAGTGCCATTAACGCCCGCCGCGGCGAAGGCAACGAAATCTCGCTTATCAAGTTCATTCGCCAAATGGAAGGCAAAATGAAAGAACTCGAAATGAATGAAGAATTCGCCCATCGCTATTTGAACGAAGGCTTCTCCGGCGGGGAGAAAAAGCGTAATGAAATTTTGCAAATGATGATGCTGGATCCGAAGATCGTCGTCTTGGACGAAATCGACTCCGGTCTTGACATCGACGCGCTAAGAATTGTAGCGAACGGTGTTAACGCAATGCGCAGCGAAGACCGCGGCTTCCTCATTATCACTCACTATCAGCGGTTGTTGAACTACGTCAAGCCAGACTTCGTTCACGTTATGATGCAAGGACGTATCGTGAAATCCGGTGGTCCTGAGCTCGCAGAGCGTCTGGAAGCAGAAGGATACGATTGGGTCAAGGAAGAACTGGGCATTACCGATGAGACGGTAGGACAAGACGCTTAAAAATCAGCAATCGACAGATAGACAGGAGGAGCGATAGACCGATGAGCACGCAAACGATACTACCAGTGGACCGTGAAACGGTCGCTGCCCTCTCCAGCCGCAAGAACGAGCCGGCTTGGTTGGCGGAATCCCGCTTGCAAGCACTGGAGAATGCAGCAACACTGGATTACCCTAAATTAGAGAAAACAAAAATAGAACGCTGGAATTTGAATACGTATGGAGTATATGCGGACGCTGTAGAAGCGAAGAGCTTCAGCGATGTGCCTGCTGAAGCACGCAGCTTTCTGAACGAAGACGGCGCGCAAGATATGGATAACGTGCTGGTGCAGCACAATTCCGGAGTCGTCTACCGCCGCTTGAATGCGGAATTAGCGGCCAAGGGTATTATTTTTACCGATTTGGAAACGGCTGTCCGCGAACATGAAGCACTGGTGAAGCCTTACTTGATGCAAGCGCTCAAAGCAGATGAACACCGTATGGCAGCACTTCATGCTGCATTGTGGAACGGCGGCGCATTCCTATACATTCCGAAGAACGTAGAAGTGGATATTCCGCTGCAGGCGTTGTTCTACACGGACGATGCACAAGCGACGTTCGCGCCTCACGTGCTGATTGTCGCAGAAGCGAACAGCCGCGTGTCGTACATGGACAACTACGTTTCTGGCCAGCTGCAAGCGCCGATTGTTCATAACGGCGTCGTTGAAGTGTTCGTCAAGCCAGGAGCCAAGGTGACGTATGCATCGATCCACCACTTGGGCGAGCTGGCGACAGACGTTACGTTCCGCCGTGCTGTCGTCGAGAACGATGGACGCATTGAATGGATCGTCGGTGAAATGCATAACGGCAACGCAGCTTCGGAAACGAACTCTATTCTTCAAGGCAACGGTTCAACTTCTGATGCTAAAATCATATGTGTAGGTAATGGGGAGCAGAAGCTCAATATTACGACCAAAGCGGTCCATATCGGCAAGAGCTCCGATAGCCAGATGATTACGCGTGCGGTAATGCGTGAATCGGCATCCTCGATTATTAACGGCATTACGAAAATCGAGAAGGGTGCGACGAAGGCGAACGGAGAGCAGACGGAGCGCGTGCTCATGTTGAGCCCGAAAGCGCGCGGGGATGCGAACCCGATTCTTCTCATCGACGAGGACGATGTCACAGCAGGACACGCAGCGTCTGCTGGACAGGTGAATCAAGAACAAGTGCATTATATGATGTCGCGCGGTATATCCCGTGAGGATGCGGAGAACCTCATCATTCGCGGGTTCTTGGCTCCAGTCGTCGCGGAGGTGCCGAACGAGTATTTGCAGCAGCTGTTAAAGAGCTACATCGAAAGGAAGCTGGGACAATGATTGGACGCGAGCTTCGTGAGCAATTTCCGATTCTGAATCAGGAAGTGAATGGACATCCGTTGGTGTATTTGGACAATGCGGCGACTTCACAGAAGCCGAGGTCCGTTATTGATGCCGTGAAGAGGTATTACGAGTGGGATAATTCCAACGTACACCGCGGTGTGCACACGCTCGGCTCCCGGGCCACGGACGCTTACGAAGGCGCGCGGGAGAAAGTAGCCCGCTTCATTAATGCCAAGCGCACGGAAGAGATCGTGTTCACACGCGGGACGACGACTGCCATCAATCTAGTGGCGTCTTCTTACGGACGTACGGTATGCCAAGAAGGGGACGAGATTGTACTTACCCCGATGGAACATCACAGCAATCTCATTCCGTGGCAGCAAGTCGCGAAAGCGACCGGAGCCACGTTAAAATACATTCCTCTGCAAGAGGATGGAACGATTTCGCTCGCTGACGTGGAGAAGACGATTACGGACCGAACGAAGATTGTCTCGGTGATGTATGTCTCGAACGTGCTCGGTGTCGTCAACCCGGTCAAGGAGATAGCCGAGATTGCGCATCGGCACGGAGCTGTCATGGTGGTCGACGGTGCGCAGAGCACACCGCATATGCGCATCGACGTGCAGAATTTGGACTGCGATTTCTACACGTTATCCGGTCACAAGATGTGCGCTCCTACGGGAATCGGGGCACTCTATGGCAGAAAAGAGCTTTTGAATGCAATGGAGCCGATTGAATTCGGCGGCGAAATGATCGACTTCGTTGATTTGTACGAATCGACCTGGAAGGATGCTCCTTGGCGCTTCGAAGGCGGCACGCCGATTATTGCGGGTGCAGTCGGACTTGCGGCGGCCATCGACTTCTTGGAGGAAGTCGGTCTGGAGAACATTCAGCAGCATGAGCACCAGCTTGCAGGCTTAGCCATCGACAAGCTGGGCGCGATCGAGGGATTGACTATCTATGGCCCGCATCAGGGGCGCGTCGGACTAGTCACGTTCAACCTCGATGACATTCATCCGCACGATGTCGCCACCGTGCTCGATGCCAAAGGAATTGCCGTCCGTGCCGGACATCACTGCTGCCAGCCGCTGATGCGTTGGCTGAACGTCAGCTCGACGGCGCGCGCAAGTTTCTATCTGTACAACACGGAAGAAGACATCGACCGGTTGGCGCAAGCGTTGCGAGAGACAAAGGAGTATTTCAGCGATGCAATTGGATGATTTGTACCGCCGCGTCATCATGGATCATTACAAGAAACCACGTAATCGCGGTACGTTTGACGCCGAAGTCGTGACCATTGATTTGAACAACCCAACTTGCGGTGACCGTATCTCGCTTCAGTTGCAGGTGAACGATGGAATCGTAGAGGCGGCACGCTATACCGGGGAAGGCTGCTCCATAAGCATGTCGAGCGCCTCGATGATGACCGAAGCGGTAAAAGGCAAGACGCTGGAACAAGCGTTGGAATTGGCGGATCGGTTCTCCGCCATGGTGAAGGGCGAGGACGTTACGTTTGATGAATACGAAGATATTGAAGCTTTGTCTGGCGTATGCAAGTTCCCGGCTCGCATCAAATGTGCGACATTGGC
Organism: Paenibacillus sp. MER TA 81-3; assembly: GCF_023713585.1. Lineage (NCBI taxonomy): Bacteria > Bacillati > Bacillota > Bacilli > Caryophanales > Paenibacillaceae > Paenibacillus > Paenibacillus sp. MER TA 81-3. Next base: position 66,202 of record NZ_JAMAWB010000003.1, on the reverse strand, counting down.
CTGGAACGCACTGCGCAAAGGAATTGAAGAGCCGATCTAGCTCGGCTTAGCAAGTGCGGGAAACCGTACGGAGGAGGTTTATTATTATGGCGAAGAAAATGCCTGAAATGGAAGAGTATAAATATGGCTTTCGCGACAACCACCAAGCGGTCTTCCAATCCGGTAAGGGCCTGACACCGGAAATCGTCAAAGAGATTTCCGGCATCAAGGAAGAGAACGATTGGATGCTCGATTTCCGAATGAAGTCGCTGGAGCAGTTCAACAAGATGGCAATGCCGCGTTGGGGTGGCGACTTGGATGAATTGGACTTCAACGATATCCAATACTATGTCCGTCCTTCCGAGAAACAAGGGAAGACATGGGAAGAAGTTCCGGCTGAAATTAAGGAAACGTTCGACAAGCTCGGCATTCCGGAAGCGGAACAGAAATTTTTGGCCGGGGTTTCGGCACAGTATGAGTCCGAAGTCGTCTACCACAGCATGCAGAAAGAGCTCGAAGATCAAGGTGTCATTTTTATGGATACCGATTCTGCCCTGCGTGAGCACCCAGAGCTGTTCCGTGAATATTTCGGCACGGTTGTTCCTCCGGCAGATAACAAGTTCGCCGCGTTGAATAGTGCCGTATGGTCTGGTGGCAGCTTCATTTACGTACCGAAGGGTGTCAAATGCGAAATCCCGCTGCAAGCGTACTTCCGCATTAACTCGGAGAACATGGGACAGTTCGAGCGGACGCTTATCATCGCCGATGAGGACAGCTTCGTACATTATGTCGAGGGCTGTACGGCTCCGATCTACAGCACGAACTCGCTGCATAGCGCAGTCGTTGAAATCATCGTGAAGAAGAACGCACGCGTTCGCTATACGACGATTCAGAACTGGGCGCCGAACATCTACAACCTGGTAACGAAGCGTGCGGTCTGTGAAGAGAACGCGAACATGGAATGGGTAGACGGCAATATCGGCTCTAAGCTGACGATGAAGTACCCTGCCGTCATCTTGAAAGGACGCGGAGCCAAAGGTTCCGTATTGTCCATCGCTGTTGCAGGCAAAGGACAACACCAAGATGCAGGTGCGAAGATGATTCACTTAGCTCCGGATACGACATCGACCATCATCTCGAAGTCTATTTCCAAGCATGGCGGAAAGGTAACGTATCGTGGTCTTGCATCGTTCGGCCGCGACTCCGACGGAGCGAAGTCGAACGTCAAGTGCGATACGCTCATCTTGGATAACGAGTCGACATCGGATACGATCCCGTACAACGAGATCCGCAACGACAACATTCAGTTGGAGCATGAGGCGACAGTATCGAAAGTGTCCGAAGATCAATTGTTCTATCTGATGAGCCGTGGACTGACCGAAGACGAAGCGACGCAAATGATCGTCATGGGCTTTATTGAACCGTTTACGAAAGAGCTGCCAATGGAATATGCGGTTGAAATGAACCGACTCATTAAGTTCGAAATGGAAGGTTCCATTGGATAATACGATATACATGATAACGCCTTGTTCCCTTTGGGGAGCAAGGCGTTATTTGATCGAGCCGCATGAAGCGAATGGCACTTCTCCTACAGGGTCATACTAAGGGGCATATGTGAACGGAATGCAGAAGTTAGTTCATATATGCATTCACCTAATTTATGCACGGATGGAGGAGAGGTTATGAATCGTTCACCTCTGCACGGGAAGAGCAAGCGCTGTCACTGGCAGCGTACTCTATATTTGACCGCGGTCATGCTGCTCATTTTTTCGTTTAGGGCATGGCCTGTGAATGCGTGGATGGAGAGTCCGTCTGAGCTTCACGCGATGGCAAAGCTGCAGGAGCCGGCTCGTAAAGATCGTTCGTACTATGAGCAAAGAGGAGATATCGTATGGGAAGTGCCTTCAGCTGGCAAGCGAATCGCTCTTACCTTCGATGATGGACCTGATCCGAAAAACACGCCGAAAATATTGGAATTGTTGAAGCAATATGATGCCAAGGCGACGTTTTTTCTTGTAGGATGGCGTGTACAAAAGCATACGCAATTAGTAAAGCGAACCGTGTCCGAGGGACATGAAATTGGTAACCATTCCTACCATCACAAATATCTTCGTCGCGGCACGTCATCGGCAGTAATAAAAGACGAAATAATGCGGGCGCATCGTGTCATTGAGGAAGTGACCGGGATTGCACCGCGATTGTACAGACCACCGGGCGGATACTACAATGAAAATCTGGTGAAGGTTGCTCATGCTAATGACTATCGCATTGTATTATGGTCATGGCATCAGGATACGAAGGATTGGAGTTCACCCGGCGTACAGCGGATTGTGAACAAGGTGTTGGATCATGCAAGAAACGGCGATATTGTGCTTATGCATGATTTTAACGATAGGAGCTCCCAGACGGTCGAAGCGCTGAAAGTGATTTTGCCGGAATTGAAGAAACGTGGATATTCCTTCGTTACCGTCTCGGAGCTCATGACACATCGCGTTAAGGCGCACACGAATCGCTAGCACTGCAATGGCGTGCTTATACGTAAACCTGTTCAATAAATAGTTCTCTCGTTGACGATAAATCGATAAATTGATTATCGATTTGCACGAGCGGGCGGAAGAATTCCGTCTGATGCGTCATGACGATGAGTCCCGTTCTACCATCGTTCAGACGAGCCTGCTTATGTATAAAGTTCGGGAGCATATTACGGATGAAAGTATGCGTAAGCGTCGGATCCAGCCCGCTAAAGCTCATATGATACAGTTCCTTCAACACGGTAAACAAATCTTGTTTCTTGCGATAGCTTCGATTCGAGGTCATGGCGCTATACACATCTACAATGGCAACGATTCGCGATACCGGATGAATGTTCTCATCGATAAGTCCATACGGATATCCGGAGCCGTCGAGTCGCTCATGGTGCTGAAGGGCGGCTAATGAGAGCCATTCATCCTCATATGACTGTCTGATGACCTCGTATCCGCTTATCGTGTGGCGCTTAATCGCTTCGAACTCCTCAGCAGTCAGGCGATCCGGCTTGTTTAATATGTCCTTGTCTATGTGAGCTTTTCCGATGTCGTGGAGGAAGCCGGCTTTGCAAATGCGCATCGCATCGACATCTTCATAATGAAGCCACTTGGCGAGATAGAAGGCCAGCATGCCGACTTGTACGGAATGCTGGCATGTGTAATCATCCTGAGAATCGAGCATCAGCAGCAGTGAGACGACGTCGCGTTCGTTCTCGATTTGTTGAATAATTGGCATGATCGTCTGTTCGACTTGCTTGTCCTTCACAATGCCATGAGCGATAGCATCGGAGAACAGTGTCTCAACGCCGGATATAGCCTCTTTATAACTAAGGAGCATCGATTGTCTGGATTGTAACGATTGCACGGGATTATCCGGTTGGCCCTCATCACCGAAATTCTTATCCATCACAGCAGTAAGCGGTATCATAAATGTGTTGTTTTCACGAGCTTCAATATCAATCATATCCATATGGTGCCTTAGGAACAAAGCAATGTCTCGTTCCTTGATGGCCGTACCCGCGGATAGGACTAATAGACCATGATGATTGAAAATATCCTTCGATAGTCTATCCCCATCTCTAATTTGCGTAACATGAACCCGCACGTTGCATTTCACCATCCCAGTTAAATTGGCCTACATGTACGATTTATCATATCAACTCCACGAAAATGTGACAACAACATTTTCCAAATAAACTGAAAATTTGCGGTGATGAATCTTTCTTGAAGCTCGTATATGAATATAGAGGCGAGTTTGTCCCGAACGGCAATCCTAACGCAGGGCAATAGTCAAGCGATGATGTTCATGCTATGCTTGTTGATGTTTATCAGCCATGGATTGCAGGCGGAAAGGAAGGGATGAAGTTGCTGCAGTCGTTAGATTGTGGTTCGGACGATTCGATCATCCTATTGTATACCAATGACGTGCACAGCCATTGGGAAGGAGTCACCCGTCTGGCTGCTCAGATTCGCCAATACCGTGCCCGGTTAGGGAATCGGGTGCTGTTATTGGATGGTGGCGATCATATGGACAGAGCATTCTCAGAGACGGAAGGAACCTATGGGGCGGCCAATCTGCACATTATGAATGCTTTGCGTTATGATGCCGGCGTCATCGGCAATAATGAAGGGCTTACCTTTGAACCCGAAAGATTAGGCGACGTATATCGGAAGTGGGGGCAATTTCCGATGTTGGCGGCTAATGTGTTCGATCTGGACAGCGGAGAACGTCCGAACTGGCTTACACCGTGGATACGCCTTGAGCGCAACGAATACCGCATAGGTATTGTAGGAGTGACTGCATCGTATCCTGATTATTATAAGTTGCTGGGATGGGATGTAACCGACCCGATAGATGCGGTTGCCGACGCGGTTGCCGAATTGCGACCTACCGTCGATCTGCTCATCGTCCTTTCCCATTGCGGATTGCCTGTTGATGAGCGCATGGCGGAGCAAATCGATGGCATTGACCTCATATTGGGCGGTCATACGCACCACTTGCTGCAAGAAGGCAGGCGAATCAAGGATACGTGGCTGCTTGCCGCTGGGAAGCACGGCAGCTATTTAGGGGTCGTGGAGTGCTGCCGCCGTGCAGGGAAGATACATATGAAGCCTTACTGCATCCCAACGGCTGAGCTGGAGCCGGATGAGATTATTGTCCAGGAACTGGGACGTTGGCGGGAAGAAGCGGTTAGGCATTTAGCCGCTCCAGTCACGGTCTTATCTGAACCGCTTGCAGTTCACCTTGCGAAGCCTTCTCCTCTAGGTCAGCTTCTTGCTCAAGGACTTCGTTCCGCCGCCCGAGCGGACATCGGTATCGTGAATGCTGGGCAGCTGCTCGGACATATTCCGGCAGGGGAAGTTACGGAAGGCATGCTGCACGCAATATGCCCTTCCCCTATCAACCCGGTTCGTATGCAATTGAGCGGGTCCGCATTACGTCGAGCTTTGAAGGAATGCTTGCAGGAGGAATGGATTCACAAGACGATTCGCGGATACGGATTTCGCGGAACGGAGCTTGGCACGCTATGCTTTGATGGGCTGCAGATGGAGGCCACCGTTCATGCTGACGAGACGAGGATCCGTCTATGGCGCGAAGATGGTCGGGAAATTCTAGACACGGATATGCTGTGGGTGGGGAGTATCGATATGTTTGTCTTCGGTGCTGGATATTTAAGCTTGAAGCAAGGGGAGAACATTCAGTTTTTGCTGCCGGATTTTTTACGCGATATATTAAAATCTCAACTTCAAAATGAACTGGAACTGGAACGCTGCCGTGAGAGCAGATTCACATTGACTACCCTCGATTAGAGGGAGAGGAGTGGGTTGGAAGCATGTTCTACGTGATGATTGCGATTATATTAGGTATCGTTGAAGGTTTAACGGAATTCATCCCGGTTTCATCCACTGGTCATATGATTTTAACGACTCGGCTAATGGGCATTACGGAGCAGGCGGGGTGGCTGAAGACATTCGAGATCGTCATTCAGCTCGGCGCCATTTTAGCGATTACGGTTGTCTATTGGCAGCGAATTATGGAAATGCTCGGTCTGCGCAGCCAAACGGTACAGAAGGGCAATATTCCGGCCAAGCGGCTCAATCTGATTCATATTGCTCTTGGCATTGGTCCAGCTGTGCTCGTCGCGTTCTTTGCCAAAGATTATGTCAAGAGTCAGTTCGATAATACAGCAACGGTGCTTTGGGCGCTTGTAGTCGGCGGGGCGTTTATGTGGTTTGCTGAATGGTTCGGCTCGAAGAAGAAACCGTCGGCTGAGTCGATGGAGGATATCTCTTATAAACAAGCGTTTCTTATCGGTCTATACCAGATCCTATCTGTCGTCTGGCCAGGATTCTCACGCTCGGGATCCACGATGTCAGGCGGTATGTTAAGCGGGGTCAGCTACCGTGCGGCAGCGGACTTTTCGTTTTTGATCGCGATTCCAATTATGGTGATGGCAAGTGGCTATGAGCTGCTGGAGAACTACAAGATGTTCACTCTAGATATTATTGGTTTTTTTGCGCTAGGATTTATCGTCTCCTTCGTGGTCGCTTATATCGTCGTCGTTACCTTTTTGAATCATATTCAGCGAATCCGCTTGCGCCATTTTGCAATATATCGCTTTGTGCTGGCCGCCTTGTTCTGGTTTTTTATCATGCGTTAACGATACATAAAATTCCATAACTATAAATTTTGAAGGTATTCTATGATTACTTTAACTATCTGACATATGGTATTATAAAATAGAATTAAGACAGGGAATACGGATACATTTCGAAATTGTAAATAACTTAACATCAGGGGTTGACTCTGCTTGCGATGGGTACCAGTTCAAGCGTGCCGATCTGGCATGCGTTTAGCAAAAAAAATATTTAATGAAGAAGGTTTTGTCCTGCTGGAAGAGCACGTCGAACTGAACGCATCCTACATCCAACGATTGCTTGCGATGGGAGTCTCCCACGTATATATCGAAGATGAGTTGACTGAAGGTATAGATGCCCCGAACCTATTGAGTGAGGATACGCGCCGTATGGCCAACAAGACGATCCGGCAGCAGTTCAAGCTGCTGATGAACGATAAGACCTCGCGCAAACGGCCAGTATCCTCGACGATGAATCGTGCTTTTATTCAAGTGCTGGATGCCATTATTGACGATCTCTCCAATCATGATGAAGCGATGGTCATGCTGAATGATATCCAAACGACTGACCATTATTTATTCCGGCACTCGCTCAATGTATGTGTCTACACAACGCTGCTTGGCATGCACTACGGCTATGAGCGAGAGGCGTTGAAGACGTTGAGCATGGGAGCGCTTCTTCATGATATTGGCAAAACGCAAATTGACCTCCAAATATTGACCAAGCCCGGCAAGCTGACCGATTCCGAATTCGACCACATCAAGCAGCATGCGGAGTTAGGTTACCGCATCCTCAAGAATGAACCGAATATCCCGATCTTAGCCGCTCATTGTGCGTATCAGCATCATGAACGATTGAATGGTTGCGGCTATCCGCGGGGTATTACCTCGCCGGACATCCACGAATATGCCAGATGGATTGGGATTACCGACTCCTATGATGCGATGACTACACATCGCGTCTATCGTCAAGCCATGCTGCCCCATGAAGCTCTGGAAATTTTGTACACAGGTTCGGGAACTTTATACGAGCAATCTATGCTTGCATTGTTCCGAGATCGAATCGCCGTCTACCCGATAGGCATGTCCATCGTATTAAGCAACGGGGAAACCGGTGTTGTCGCTTCCATCAACGCGCACTGTCCGCAGCGTCCCGTCGTTCGCATCTTGTACGATTCCGAAGGGAACCGTTTGTCTGCTCCGCGAGAACTTAATTTATCTGAATGCTTGCATATGATGATCGTAGGAGCCGATACTGAGAAAATTGACCCTGGTCGCAACGAAGCTTACAATGAGACTTAGAGTTATTAGTGTGTGTTCAAAAAGGCCACTTTTCAGCACCGAGAAGGTTGCAAGAACTCGAAGCGTATGCTTTCGAATCGAGTTTTGCTCCGCAAAACTTGCAAGGAGGAGCGGAGTGTAGGCGAGACTGCATGATCACCTGAAATGTTTCCGCAGGAAACATGCTTCGGAAGCATAAGCTCTTCGAGAGTGAATGCAAGATTCGAAGCCGAATAGCTTCTCGGAATATTACGTGATCAAAAGGGGATTTTTTGAACGACCTCTATTACATAAGCAGGGGGAACAAGGAGTGCGAGAAACAGATAAACACGGTCTGTTTTGGCATTGGGGCAAGCTGATGTACCGCCGGCGCCATTTGGTGTGGAGCGTGTGGGTGATAATTTTTTTGGTTATGGCCCTTTTTGCCTTTCAAGTGCCATCTATGCTCAAAGACAATGGATTTACGCCTGCTGGCAGTGAATCTGACAACGGATTGAATGTGCTGCGGGATGAGATGGGAATTTCGGCTACAATGATGGACATTGTCTATGAAAGCAAAGATGGTTCCTCACTGATGACGGATCAGGCAATGCAATTAATCGAACAGTCCTTGTCTAAGCTGCAAGAACAGCCGTACGTAACGGATCTGCACGTGCGTCAAGACGGCAGAATCGGGAATCGTCAGGACGTCACCTCGGTGAACGTCATTTTCAATATGGATACGAACGATGCTTTGGAACAATATCCGGACATCCGCAGGCTTATCCCCGATATTCCGAGCATGAACATATATGCTAGCGGCGCTACTCCGGTCTATTATGATATGCAGGAGGCAAGTAAGCGCGATATCGTGAAGTCGGAAATGATCGGCTTGCCGATAGCGCTCATTGTTTTGCTCATTGTGTTTGGCACATTGCTTGCAGGGCTGCTGCCGCTCATCGTGGGCTTGTTCAGTGTCACAGTGACACTAGGATTATTGTACTTTATTGCGCTATCGACCGATTCGCTAAGCAATTTCCTGCCGAATGTCGTTACGATGCTGGGACTTGCGGTTGGGATTGATTACGCCTTATTCATGGTCAGCCGCTTCCGTGAGGAGCTGCGGTGTCAGCCTTCGATAGAGCAAGCGGTGGCGATGACTGCACAGCGGGCAGGGCAATCCATCTTCTTCTCTGGTGTTGCCGTGTTGATTGGGTTGGTTGCGATGGCATTTATCGACTTGTCCTTATTTCGTTCGTTAAGCTTGGGCGGAGTTATGGTCGTGTCGATGTCGGTAATTGTGGGGAATACGCTGCTGTTGTCGCTTTTAGCGGTATTCGGAGAGAAAATTAATCGTTATCCTGTCATTCCCCGGCGCTTTCGCCGGAGCACTGACGGGGAAGAGAGCAGGTTCTGGATCAAGATTGCTCATGGAGTCATGAAACGGCCGGTTACGATCGTAATATTGTTGTGCGCCATCCTCATTACGTGTGCCTTGCCAGTAGGAGGCATGAAGATTGGCATACCGGCTGCTGAGGTACTGCCACCGAAATACGAATCCAGATACGGCGCGGATTTAATGAATGAGGTCTATGATCCGCATGAATTGACCCCGGTTCAATTGGTGCTGCGGGCAGATAAGGCTTATACAGAGCTTGATACCATTCAAGAAGCTGAGAAATGGGCCGACCAAATCCTCAAGGTAGAAGGGGTGCGCCGTGTAGACAGTTATGTTGCGGCACTTGCCCAACTCCCTACTGCGGAAGCGAAAGCCGGTGCGCTGCAGAATGAACAGCTTCGGGCGCAATTGGAAGGCAGTCACTTGGTGAAAGGCCAGCTCATCATTATGCAGGTCATACCGGATGTCCAGCCTGACGGTGATGAAGCCTTCGAGCTAGTCCGTCAACTGCGTGAATTGGATTTGGGGAGCGATGTGAACGAGAAGTATGTTACAGGCAGGCCGGCTGTTCAATTGGACATTATCGACCGGATTACGAACGCCCTGCCGTATGTCGTCGGATTCATTCTGCTCGTGACCTACTTCGTTCTGTTCATTGCCTTCCGCTCTGTTCTGCTGCCGTTGAAGGCGGTGCTCATGAATATATTGAGCTTGGGGGCGAGCCTGGGCATCGTTGTGCTTGTGTTCCAGCATGGGTACTTGGCCGACTTGTTCCAGGTCACTTCAACAGGTATTGTGGTGGCGATGCTGCCAGTCATCATTTTTTGCGTCGTATTCGGCATATCTATGGATTATGAGGTGTTTTTACTCTCACGGATTGCGGAAGAATATGACCGTACGAAAAATAATGAACATAGTACGGCAGAAGGCTTAAAGAAGACCGGCAGCATTATTACGAGCGCTGCATTCATCTTGATTGTCGTCGTAGGCGCGTTCATATTTACGGATAACGAGATGATGAAAGCTATTGGACTTGGATTAGCCACATCTGTGCTGCTGGATGCGACACTAATTCGTGTGTTTCTAGTACCAGCTTTGATGAAGCTCATGGGCAAGTTGAATTGGTGGGCACCGAGATTGTTCCGGAGCAAGTCGGAGCGCAATGCAGCTTGAGGCACAGCTTCGGCGGATTACATTGTCGTTTACTGCATAGAGAGAACTGCATAATGGTTGCCGGTTCTGACTACAGGCCGCTAACTCCTATGAGAAGACGGGCAGAAATTGTAGAATAATGAGTTGACATGAAGAGGCAACTAGAAAGTTAGGTGGAATAACAGATGAAACAGCTGCAAGTGGAGAAGGAAACGAATGTAAATCATGAGCGCATCGCGAACGGGCTTCCGGACATTTCCCCGTATTATGATCCGTGGGATCCGATACGCTCCTTGCAAACCTATGGCCATCATGTGTTGACGAGCGTCGAGATGACCGTGGCGAATGTGTGCAATATGCGGTGTGAGCATTGTGCCGTCGGACACACGCTCACGATGATTGAGCCTCCGAAGCTCCCGCTTGACCTCATGCTGAAGCGTTTGGATGAGGTGGAGCATTTGGAGACGATCAGCATTACCGGCGGTGAACCGATGTTCCATGAGAAGACGGTGAAGGAATATATCGTCCCGATTCTCAAGTATGCTCGCGATCGAGGCATTCGTTCCCAGATCAACTCCAACTTGACGCTGGATATGCGCCGGTATGAGTGGATTGCGCCATATTTGGACGTTATGCACATTTCTTTCAACTATACGTGCATGGAAGATTTCCATGCGGTTGGGTTCACGCACACGAGCCATGAAGTTAAATCTGGTGTAGCCGCCCGGCTGTATGAGCAAATGATCGAGAACACGCGCCGCTTGAGTGAAGCGGGCATGTATATATCCGCTGAATCGATGCTCAATTATCGGACACATGACAAGATGAGCGAGATCCATCGGCTTATTGATGAGATGGGCTGCAAACGCCATGAGGTTCATCCGATGTATCCGAGCTCCTTCGCAGAGCATTTACCGACGCTGCCTATATCCGATCTGCGTCAATCGATTCATCATCTCTTAGACACGCGCAACAAGGAAATGTGGATGCTCTTCGGTACGTTGCCGTTCTATTCCTGCAATAGTAATGGAGAAGATCAGGAACTGCTGAATCGGTTGAAATCGGAACCGATGGTGACGCTTCGCAATGACCCTGACGGACGCAACCGTCTGAACGTCAATCTCTTTACGGGGGACGTGTTCGTGACCGACTTTGCGGATATCCCTGCCTTCGGCAATATTCACAACGTGAAGCTGGACGATATATTCAATGCATGGCTGCATGAGCATCCTCTCTGCAAGACGGTGGATTGTTACTGTCCGCAAGCGTCCTGCTGCGGGCCTAACCTGCTTGTAGCTGAAATGTACTATAAAGGCGTAGACTTCAAGGATCGGGAAGCCGCGATGAAGGGCAAGGTTCCGGTACTGTGACGTATTAAAAACTGCTGCTCGATTGCAAGTAAATGGTGAAGGCGTTCCCAGCGATGGGGCGCCTTTTTCCAATCTTATAGAATTTTTATAGATTCTTGGCGGAAGATGTCTACTGCTATGGAATCACTTTATCCTTCACGGAGAAGGTATGTCTGTTCGCTCCCTTTGCCTCACTCTCCCCTCTAATCAGACAGCGGCATATCGTTCGACTATAAACGAGTATCCTTCACAAGTATAGAAAACAGACGGATGTGCTTCCGTTCTATGACCCTTAGATCCATTCTCCCATAGAGTCAGAAAGGAGCACGAGGAAGAGGAAGAGGTACAACTACATGCCGCTTAGTAAAGACACCATACCATGAAAACGACCGTTCCTGACGGCAGAGAACTTGGCAGGATGCATAGTCGACATTGTTCGTACGGATTTCTGATGGAAGGGGAGAATGAAGCAAAGGGGCAGATGAGGGAACACCGGTTAGTCAGCACACGCCACAGCACTAACGTAATATTTCGTTATAGAATTCCATGAAAGCGTCCGATCCTGACGGCAGAGAACTTGGCAGGATGCATAGTCGACATTGTTCGTACGGACTTCTGATGGAAGGGGAGAATGAAGCAAAGGGGCAGATGAGGGAACACCGTTAGTCAGCACACGCCACAGCACTAACGTAATATTTCGTTATAGAATTCCATGAAAGCGTCCGATCCTGACGGCAGAGAACTTGGCAGGATGCATAGTCGACATTGTTCGTACGGACTTCTGATGAAAGGGGAGAATGAAGCAAAGGGTCAGATGAAGCGAAAGAAAAACGAAGTAGCAAGCAAGCGAGGCTGTACGGATCATCGCTCACGTACAGCCCCGTTTATTTTGCAGGCTGCGACACAGCCGTCATTGTTCCATCGTCGCGACGATATGCTCTGCGATCAGGCGTCCGTGGTGCCTGCCGGTCTCGATAAACACTTCGTTCGCGTTGCGTCCCGAAGCGATTACTCCAGCGACATATAAGCCAGGCACATTCGTCTCCATCGAGTTCTCATGGAACACGGGCTTCTCGCGATCATCCTGCAGATCAACGCCGCTTTCCGTCAACAGCTTGCGATCGGGACGAAAGCCTGTCAAGGCAAGCACGAAATCGCAAGCGACATAGTCCACTTTCCCTTCTGAATCTTGAATGTGCACCCGATCCTGCTCGATGCTCACGACCTGCGAGGAGAAGCGCATATGTATGCGTTCCTTGGTGATCATGCTTTCAAATATCGGACGAACCCATGGCTTGATATTGTCAGACAGCTCATGGCCACGGTATACGACGGTGACGTTGGCCCCTGCTCGCAATAGTTCGAGCGAGGCGTCAACGGCTGAATTGTTGCCTCCGATAATGATGACATTCATCCCTGCATACGGATGGGCTTCCTGAAAGTAATGCGTGACGTGCGGCAAGCTTTCACCCGGAATTCCCAACAGGTTCGGATGATCAAAATAACCGGTCGCGATGACAACGAAGCGCGCTTCGCGCGTTAACGCTGAGCCGTTCCGCAGCTTCGTATGAAGCGTGAACCTCCCATCATCCTCTTTACGAATATGGGTTGCCTCTTCATATGAGCTGATGCGCAGCTGATATTGTTCCGCTACCTTGCGGTAATAGACCAGCGCCTCATGGCGAAACGGCTTGTCGTGCGGCGTAGTAAACGGCACGCTGCCGATTTCGAGAAGCTCCGGGGTGCTGAAGAATTGCAGATGCGTAGGATAACGGTAAATCGAATGGACCAGGCAATGCTTTTCAATTACTAAAGGATTAAGCCCTATCCGTTGTAATTCAATGGCTGCAGACAGTCCGCACGGACCGGCGCCAATAACTATGGCTTGTTCCAACTTAATCTCCTCCGTGTGACATGTTGTGTGGCGTTGCGATTTGATATTAGAAAATATCTTCAAGTTCCATGTTAACGGAAAGTGGAGTCCATTTCCATGGCGCATACTTACAAAAAGTTAACAATATTTATCGTCTCTTCCTCCAGTTTCCGTACAAAGTATGTTATATTATTCTCATTGACTCATTGAATAACATAAAAAGACGGAGGGTATTCCATGACAACTTCCACAGCTGCATCTCGTTCCGGTCAATCGTTACCACGGCCGGAGGCGATGATTTTCGATATGGACGGAACGCTGTTCCGGACGGAAACGCTGCTTATCCCTGCGTATCACCGCTTGTTCGATCAACTGCGAAGCGAAGGGCTGTTCGAGGGGCCTACACCGCCTGAGGAGTTGATTCTAAGCTCTCTTGGCATGCTGCTTGAGGCGATCTGGAAGCGAGTCATGCCGGATGCCAGCGATGAAGCAAGACAACGCGCGGACGATTTATTGCTGGAATACGAGCTTGCCGGCTTAACGGAAGGCCACTCCGAACTGTATCCACAAGTGCGAGAGACGCTATCGGAGCTTCATAAGGCGGGCGTAAAGCTATTCGTGGCGAGCAATGGCTTGGAGGATTATGTCCAAGGTGTCTCTGATGCTCACTGTTTAACGGAATTATTTACGGGAATCTACAGCGCGGGCGGAAGACAGACATCTACGAAAGTGGAGCTTGTTCATCTGCTGCTTCAGGAACATAATATTGCCTCCGCGTGGATGGTCGGAGACCGTTCTTCGGATGTGGAAGCGGGCAAAGGAAATGAACTGACCGTTATCGGCTGCCAATATGCCGGCTTCGGAAGAGAGGATGAGCTGCAAGGTTCCGACTGCTTCATATATCAATTTGAGGAGTTGCTGGAGCTGTACCGAACTTCTGCACGAAAATAACAATAGCCACATGTAAAAGGCGCAGCCCGAACGATGGGCTGCGCCTTCTGTACTACGAATCAGAGAGAGCTTGAGGAGGATTCAACATTATCCTCATTGGTTGCAGTATCCGCCGTTTCCTCCTCGGCGCGAGTGTCGTCAGAGTGCAGATTCGCAAGTATGGGGCGGTTATTCTTCTGCTTATGGAGCCACGAGGCGTACTCTAACGGCCGTGTAATGGCCAGACGATACGTTTCCCGGTCGCCAGTGCGGATGAATACTTCACGGGCCGGCTTCGGATTGACTTCAAGCAGCCATACATGCCCGCTGCGATCGATTGCCAAGTCGAGCGCCAGCTCGCACAGGGCTCCATATTTCTGCTCCAGAAATTGGGCGATCTCTAAGCTTGCCTCTTCCGCCTCTTTTTTGACAGCTTTCATCCGCTCTTCATCGCCAATCCATTGACGCAGCAGTTCATCCATGCGGACCGCTTCACCACCGCCATGCAAATTGGACGTAATGCTCTTTATGGCACCGACGCGTCCGGCACAGCCCGTCACCGCCCATTTGCCTGAGCCATTTTTCTGCACGAGCATGCGATAATCGTGCACTCTTCCGCTTGGAAGGTTGAGGGAGATGCCCTGTTGGACCAAATAGCGCTCCTTGGCGTTCCAAGATGATAATTTGGCTGACAATTGGGAGAACGTCATCTTTTGGGGACGGATGATGCGGCGTTGATGGTCGCGTCCCTGAACGTAGACAGTCTGCGTGTTGGAACGGATTCGCTCTATGCGCAGTATGCCGCGTCCGCCAGTTCCATTAATCGGCTTCAAGTATACGAGGGGAAATTGCTTCAGCAAGAGCTGTACATCTTGCACAGATGAGTACAATCGAGTGATAGGAAGGTGCTGCTTGACGTTGGACACGGTCGAGAGTACTTGATAAATCGTCCATTTGTTGCGCAGCGGCCGATTCAGGAACAACAAGTGATTGTACTTGCTGCGAAATCGCTTTAACTGTTCAAAGCGGTAGCTCTTTTGGATACGGCAGCGGTCAAAAATCATATTCGGAAACCGGGTCCATTTCCGTGACCAGCGGCCGGTCTCCGGATGATAGCACATCGCATAAATACGTTGCTGTTGGTCATCGACGTCCTGCGGCGTGAATACATATACGTCAAGCCCGATTTTTTTGCCCGCTGCAATCATTTTCTGATAGATGGGCCGTTCTTCAAGCTGTTTGTGATCATTCAAGTAAAGGGTTAGTATACCAAGAACCGGTTGAGCCAAGCGTGTTCACCTTCCTCTCGTCATCCGCTTGGTTTCGCGAGGAATGTGCTATATTGAAAAATGCGCTCCAGCGAGCGTTTGCGAATGTGAGGTTCATCAAATTTCATCGGTTTGGCATTCGCCTCGAAGAACCAGATGCCGCCGCCTGCGTCTACGCCCAAGTCCATCGACATTTCACCCAGCGTATATTCGGAGCCGCGTTCGACTTGGCGTGCGATGACAAGCGCGGTGTTTTTGGCCCGTACGAATATTCGCCTCGATTGCTCTGATCCGAAGATGGTCGTGAGCAGCTTCTCGGGATCGTCGATGCTTCCTCCGCGCGGCACGTGTGTCGTAATGCTCATGGAACCGGCTACCCTTGCGCCGACACCGGTAATGTCCCACTGCCCCTTGCTGTTCTTCTGCACCAATACTCGCAGATCAAAAGGGCGGCGGTTAATCGTTGCGAGCGAAATGCCCTGCTGCACAATGTAATCATATTGTCCTGCTTGCTTGCGAATACGGGTCCACAGCTTGGATATGGTGGCGCATTTGTAGGAGGTGTTTTTCTTTTTATCTTGTATCTTCAAGCGAAATTTCAACGCTTTCGTATGATTGACGCGGAGCGTCATGATGCCTACCCCGGCTTTCCCCGTTTCTGGCTTTAAATAGAGATAGGGATGTTTATGCAGCATTTTGCCTAAGGAAACGGATGTCTTTAACCGCCTTGTGGAAGGAATGAATTTTCGGGTAGTGCGCGACTTCTTCAGCCACTCGAACAAATGCCATTTGTTAAAGAAATATGGATTGAACATGCGAATGGTCGGATGGGCGATAATTTCTTCAATTTTGCTGCGGACTGAAGGCAGGTTCTCATCCTCTCGAAGTGGGATGCGGTTATATACCACTTGAGGCAGCGGGAACCATTCCTGCTGCCATGCCTCCTTATCAAAATGGTACGAATGTCCAATCACACGCCTTGCATGAAGCTTTAAATCTTTGGCCGTTATAATATACACGATAAATCCAAGTTCTTTTCCAGTTCGTAAAATGTCGATAAAATTGTCCCGGTTGCCGCGAAAATTTTCTTTGTCATCATCTATCGTGAGGATCGCTACTACCGGAAGCTGCTCTTGATCCAACATGCTCACGTCGATTCCTCCCTGCGAAATTTGCTCAGGTACAGGCAGTGTTCTAGGATGTGCTCAATCGACGATTGCCCTTCGTTTTTTAATGAGGGATGCTTGAAGATAGAGCGCCCTGGCTTCGCATTGGCCTCGAACATCCACACCTGCTCATCGCGGTCAATGCCGAGATCAAACCCGAGTTCTCCCAATAAATGAGGGTGATTGCGTTCGATGGCTTCTGCCAATTCGATGGCGACCTGCTTGGAATTATCTAACACCTCTTCTGCACGTGCACCGAACGCGCGCTGGAGTGCCTGCTCTGGTGTCATGAGCCTCCCGCCGTTCTTCACATGCGTAGTCACACTGCCTTTCCCCGCTTTTTTGGCTCCAATGCCGACGACGACCCATTTATCCTCTCCGTCCTTATGCATATGGAAGCGGAAGTCGATGGGACAACCGTCGATTTCGATGAGGCGCACCCCTTGCTGAACGACATAGTTGCGCAAGGAGCGTCCGTGTCTTGCTTCAAGCATTCGAATCAAGCTCGAGAACTGCTTAAAGCGCAGAAGCACATTTTTGCCGTTGTTTGTATAGCGGGCGAAGTAGCCTTTCTTAGGCAAATAAGTGAGCCGGTAAATGCCGATGCCCAAGCTGCCGGCGGTCGGCTTGTAATAGACGAACTGATGCCGATCCAGCATGGCGCGGATGATGTCGGGTGTCGGATTCATAATGGATTCGGGAACGTACCGATTCGCATTCAATTCATCTTTCAACAGAGCGTACACATCGGATTTATTAAAAAAGCTCCAGTTAAAGAACGGTATTTTCTTCTTCATAAAACGTTCGCGGAGTGCGTTGATGGACGTTGATGTTTCCGCCCTGCGGCTCGGCAGGCGGTTGTATACGACATCCGGGAGCGGAACCGTCTTCCGCACCCACGCACCTGAGTCGGTAACGAAGAAAGCATGCACTGTGTCATTTTGCCAATTGACGTCGCGCGGACTGAAGGCGAAGACGTAGGCTTTCTTGTTGCCAGAGCGCAGAATTTGCTTAATAAAGCCGGTGCGGCTGCCGAATGGACTCGTGGTTGAACGTGAAGAGGTGTCGGACATGACGCCGATTAAAGGGCCCAACTGCAAGTCACCCTCGTGTTCATTCAGCAAATAGACGAGACCGGACTTAGGCACTCGAAACGAACTTCGCAAGCCGGCTGTAACATATAGATGTTTGCCGGGTTTTTTAATCGGTTTGACCGTGGCGGGAATGCTGGTTTTCCCCAACCTGAGCCGTACGGACTTTTTTCCGGCAAGCTTCAACTGCTTCAACAGTGAGTTGGACACGTATAAGATCTTCTCGGAATTTGGCGTCAAATGGACGTTGCATACCGTCAAACTCATGGACTAACCCTCCTAAGATATCGAACCATTACATAGCGCGCATACAATATGGGGTTCTCCACGGATTTTATGGCGGCTTCCTGCTCGCCCGTCTGCCTGAAAACCGACCTGCCGGGCTTGGAATTGACTTCAAGGAGCCACAGGCGGGCTTCACGGTCAATTCCGAAATCCAGACCGACCTCAGTCAAACGACCGTGGCGCGCTTCTAGAATCGGTGGAATGATTTCGCTGTAAGAGCGAAGCTGTTGCACGAGACGTTGTACGTGTTCTGGTTCGAATTGGCTTTCCAAGAATGGAACGACCGAAACGGCATGACCGCCTCCATGTAAGTTCGAAGTGATGCTGTGCTGCCGCCCGACACGGGCGGCCATTCCCGTAAAGCTCCAACGCCCCTTCTCATTTTTTTGCATCAGGATACGTATATCAAACGGTTCACCTGTTTGCGTAACCAAAGTTAAGTAGGGCTGCACGATAAATTTACGCTTGCCGATGAACCGGGCAATCCATTTCAATCCTTCACCGGGATGCGCAAAGGTACGATTGATTGGGCGATTGCGTTCGTCCCGGCCGCGAAGTTGCAAGTAAGCTCCAAGGACAGAAGCATCTCTTTCATTACCGGCAGATGCATCGCTGCCGAACAGGCGGCGAACATGAAGTGTGGATTTGCCGTGCGTTCCACCGTGGGGCTTAAGAAATAGTTCTCCCCCGCACTCGTTCAACTGGTCGGCTAGACTGCCTGCTCCGGCGAACAATCGGGTTCTGGGCAAAATGTCAAGTAAGAACGGTTCCTTGGATAATGATTGGTACACGTCCCATTTTCCACGCAAGCCGATGCCGAGCAAGGTGACATTTGCATCCCGAATCAGTCTGGCAATAGCGGTGCGGGTTCTTCGATATTGATTGCTATTGGAATAAGCGCAGCGGTCATATAAGAGTGAAGGCAATGGGACGATGCGTTGCACCCATCCGTGTGTGCCGTAGACATACCCGCTTACGGTAAGGTCGTGCCAATGAACCCAACGCGGAGAGAAGACGACGACCTGTACGCCGTACTTGTGACCGATCTTGCACAGCTTGCGGCAATACGCCGCTTCGGTAAATGGAGGTGATCCTTGCGAATCGCATTCTAGCACGCCAAGCGCATATTCCTTTGGCTGGTCTTCACTCATCTATGCCACCTCCTCAGAAGCCGCTAAGAAAACGGGAATACTCGACAATCTTGCGTACGGAAGGCCGAATCTTATTGTCATTCAGGGGCGTATTGTCATTTTTGGAAGGCTTGGAATTTACCTCGAGAAGCCATACTCTACCGGAGGAGTCCACGGCAAGATCGATGCCTAATTCCCCGAAATGGGCGGGGATGTGCGTATCGACGCCTCGCGCAATATCAAGCGCCGCTTTTTTTAGACGGACATGAACATCGCTCCTGGTATTAGAAGGGAGATTCGCCTTATTGACAGCTTCCTTCACCGTGCTGAGCGAGCCGCCACGTGCCAGATTCGATACGAAATGTTGGGTGCTTGCGATGCGGGCGACGATGGAGGTTATCGTCCATTTGCCGGTAGCATTCTTCTGCACGAGCGCGCGGAAATCGACCGGACGCTTTCCGTGATCGATTAACGTCAACCCCTGTTGAATCTGGTACCGGTTGTTCTTCATTTTGCTCGACAGACTGGAGAACAGCTTAAGCAGGCTGGTGTATTGTTGGCGTTTCGTGCCATTGATGGTGGAATACATGGCCTGATAGCCGCTGTCCTGCATACGGGTTATGCGGACGATACCTTTCCCGAGACTGCCTCTTGCGGGCTTGAGAAACACCGTATTGTAACGGGAACACATCGACTTTAACATCGTGAAGTTCCGCAACAAATGCGATTCAGGCAAATACCGGGCGAGTTCCGCATCATGCTGCAGCGCATCGAATACCTCGGTTTTATCCAAAAACTTTTCATTGAAAATGTGGGACTGATACCGTGATTTTACTTCTTTCATAAAATGCTGTACGCTAGGTTTGTTCTCCAGTTTTCGTGAGGTCAAGCGGTTGTTGATTACGTCGGGAACAGGCGTGTTTGTCTTCTGCCAGCTTCCGTTTGCGAAGACCCAAGCTTGCACGATGTGCAGATCCTGAATTTGTTCAGGAGTGAAGAAACAGACCAGTGCCCCTTGAGATCGGCAGGCATCTACGAGTTCCTTGCAGAACATCGTAATTTGCCCGAACGGCTTATCCGGGGTATCGGGGCGATCACGGCTGATTAGCACGCCGATGAGAGGGCCGAGACAGAGTGTCTGACTGGATGGCTTGTAGACGATTCGAAGCGAGTGGCCCGAGAGGAGTCCCATGCTTCGTGCAAGAACATGATTCATTCGTAGCCCGTCAAAGCGGGGAATCGGTACGACCGACACACGGTGCTTGAAGGAGCCGAAACGCAGGGTAAGGGGCTGATTATCGGGAATTTTCCACTGTTTGACGATTGCTTCGCCCAACATGAGCACTTCTTCTCGCAAGATGCCGGAGCTTACCACCTGGAGCGTCACTTTAGATTTAGACATGAAGGATCTCCTTCCAACAACAACTTGCAGTCATTCATACGGTAAATACCCGCATGGGTCGATACAGGCAAACCGTATACGTTAATTCATCATATGAGGACATATTTCCCTTGGTGATGACCTACATCAGGAAAAGGAGGGAGAGACATGCCCAATTGGCTTTTTATTGTGTTTAGTGTCTGCGTAGCTGCCCTGGTCGGTGGA
The DNA here is from genome assembly GCF_023713585.1 of Paenibacillus sp. MER TA 81-3. Lineage (NCBI taxonomy): Bacteria > Bacillati > Bacillota > Bacilli > Caryophanales > Paenibacillaceae > Paenibacillus > Paenibacillus sp. MER TA 81-3. The sequence goes on along the minus strand of NZ_JAMAWB010000003.1, from coordinate 45,551 downwards.
GTGACGAACCATTTTGCTATCAAAATGCTGTTTCATCCGCGCGAACCGATTCGAATTGGGAGATGGCGTGTCCCGTTCACTCCTGGACTCATTCCGAAACGGAGAGAGGACATCGCAGCTTCATTAGGAGAGGTCGTGTCCGGGTGCGCGCATGGGCAGATTTGAAAGACGAGGAAGATGCGATGGACTTCGTTATCCGGAAATTGCAGTTATGGATTCAATGGGATCAGCGCTTAGAGCGGTTGGCGGAGGTGAGGCCGGCACAATGGCTGGATGAAGTGAAGTCGGCCTGGATGCCTTACGTTCCGCGTATCGTCAATGGAGCTATAACGCTGATTGACCGCAATCTGGATCAGATTGTCCGGGCGGCACGATTAGAGGAAGTCGTGCGCTCTCAGGTGGAGCAATTTCCGGTAGAACGGTTGGAGACGATTATTTTGAGCGTCTCAGGCAAAGAATTCCGGGCGATTACGTGGCTGGGGGCGTTATTGGGCGGAATTATCGGCCTGTTCCAGTCGTTTGTTCTGCTAGCTGTCGGATAAACGTCATAAATGGAAATGAAACGGTGAAATGAACTGTGTTATGCTGACTAATGTATTTTTTCCGAAAGGATGAGATGAAATGAATGTATATGACAAAGCTCATGATTTAGCACGCGCTCTGCAATCCTGCGAGGAGGCTCAATCCGTCGAAGAAGCGATGAAAGCAATTGAAGGAGATACAGATAGCAAACGCATGCTTGACGATTTCCGTGCACGCCAGATGGATATGCAGCAGAAGATGATGACTGGGGAAATGCCGGTACAAGAAGAGATGGAGAAGATGGAGAAGATGTTTGAGGTCATCAGCATGAATCCGGACATCGCCCGTCTGTTCGATGCAGAACGCCGTCTTGCGGTTATCATTCAAGACGTAAACAAGATTGTCTCTGAATCGCTAGGTCATCTGTATCAGTAAGGATATCAGTCATCATTCATGAATGTCATGCATACGCTCTAGTATAGGACAAGAGCACGGCTGATTGCCTATGTCGCCGTGTCGAAAGCAAGGAGCGTAGCCATGATGAATAAATTCATGAATTCGGCCTCCGTCGGGCGCCGCAAGTGGAAGCATGTCGTGTATATTGCAATGGTCTTGGCCATGCTGCTTGTCGTGCTGCCCACCATTTCATTGAAGGAAGGCCTGACGCCGGCAGTCTGGTTCGGCATCGTGTGGGCAGCGTTCGCCCTGCTGGTCATCGCCGCCCATTTGCATCGCTTGCTCCGGGTGGATGAAGAGACGGAGCGACGGCTGAAGCACATTAAGCGGGAGAAGGTGCGCCGGTGGAAAGTACGGTTGACGCAGCGCACAGAGCGGATGAAGTAACATAACGAAGAGCCCTTGACTGCATTCATGCAGGAAAGGGCTCTTTTGAAAGGCTGATATCAGTACGAGATCAAAAGGGACATCAGGATATTGCGGTCTCCAAAGCGACTTCAATCATATCATTAAAGGTGGTCTGGCGTTCTTGAGACGACGTCTGTTCTCCGGTCAAAATATGATCGCTTACGGTCAGCAATGTGAGCGCTTGAATCTGGTGCTTCGCTGCCAGCGTGTAGAGCGCCGCCGCCTCCATTTCTACCGCAAGCACACCGTACCGTCCCAGCTTCATCGTCATTTCTTCATTGCCGCCATAGAAGAAATCAGAAGATAGAATATTGCCGACGCGCAGGTTCAACCCTTTCGCAACACCGATATCATAAGCGCTCCGCAGCAGGTCGAAGCTGGCAATTGGCGAGTAATCATACCCAGGGAACGTATGCTGATTAAGGGAAGAGTCCGTGCATACGGCTTGTGCCAGCAGGACGTCGCGCAGCTTGACGTCTTGTTGAATTGCACCGCATGTGCCTACGCGAATGAGCGTTTTGCAGCCGTAATCTTGAATGAGCTCCGTAGCGTAAATGGAGAATGAAGGAATCCCCATTCCTGATCCCTGCACGGACACAGGCTGCCCTTTATACGTGCCGGTATACCCCAGCATGCCTCTGACTTGATTATAACAGACGGCATCCGTTAGAAACGTCTCTGCAATATACTTCGCCCGCAGCGGATCTCCCGGCATCAAGACGATGGGGGCGATGTCTCCGGCTTTCGCTTCCAAGTGAACACTCATGTTGAATCCCTCCATGTTATCGTTAATAGTGAACCAAGCGCCTTCCATTTTAAACACTCACATATTTGAAAGCGGTTACTACCTAGTCTTAACGATACCATGAATCTCAATCCTGTTTCCGTGAAGCAGTCGCCCCAGATTCTGTGAACAATTTCACCAAAATTATGATTGGTATTTAACTGAAACGCTTACATTTTGGATTTATAATGAAGACAAGCCTCGTGACAAAGATAGCTTTAGGTGCGTATTAAAAGGTCGCTTTTGAACAATCCGTTAGCGTAATTTGGACGCCGAACCGCATTCTGAACGCCATTTGCGGGATGACGTAACGTCCTGCATGTCGTCGCACATGGATTGAAGCCGTTCCAAATCGGTAATGTAAATATACTTTTGCTGCATGACTAAGATGCCTTCTTCATGGAAGTCGCGCATCACTTTGGAAATGGATTCGCGTGTTACCCCAATCATGGTGGACAGCAGGTGATGCGTTAATTTACATTCAATTTTGTAAGCGGATTCATGAGGCTTTCCTAAATTGTAGTACAGATCCAGAATCAAGTTGGCTGCTTTCAGCCTAACGTCCAAATAGGACAAGTAGCGCACTTTATGATTCATTACGCGCAAATGGTCGAGTAAGCGTTGGTATGCGCGGCGCAATATTGCGGGATGCTCGTCCATCACACGCAGAAAGTCCGGTCGGCTGATGACCCAGAAGTGAGAAGGCTCCATCGTCTCGATCGAAGCGACGCGATGCTGATGGTCTGCAATCGCTTCCATTTCACCGACGACATCGCCGGGAAACTGAAAGTTGAAAATAATTTCTTTATCTTGATGAAGGCGGTACACCTTGACCAAGCCTTCGCGAAGAATATATAAGTCTGTGCCTTGATCTTCTTCATAAATTAAAATCTGACTCTTCTTATAGCTGCGAGCTTTAAGCAAGGGGGCGATGTCTTCGCATTCTGCAGCAGTCAAATCTTGAAACATGAAGACATCGCGCAAATCATCAATCATGGGTGCCTCCTATCCCGACAGGATTGCCGGATGCAAGGACCTGTCGCAGAACTGTATTTATCTTCTATCCACATATTACATGACGGGGGCGAGTTAATCCAATAGAACGTCTTGGCAAGAACGGCGACACCAAGAAAAGGACATGAGACAGGAGTGGTTACAAATGTTCGAACGAGTATGTGTTATCGTCATGGACAGCGTAGGAATCGGGGAGATGCCTGATGCGGAAGCCTTCGGAGACCAAGGTGCGCACACGCTCGGCCATATTGCGGAGCGGGTGCCTTCCATGCGATTGCCGAACTTGCAGGCGCTTGGGCTCGGCAATATAGCCCCGCTGCCGCATATGGAAGAGGGTCCTTCCCCATCAGCTTTCTACGGCAAGATGGCGGAGACGTCGGTCGGCAAGGATACGATGACGGGACATTGGGAGCTGATGGGCTTGCATGTCGCGATCCCGTTTCAAGTGTATCCTTCTGGCTTTCCTGAACCGCTTATCCGCATCTTTGAAGAGCGGACAGGACGGAAGGTGATCTGCAACCGTCCGGCTTCCGGTACCGCTGTATTGGACGAATACGGGGAAGAGCAGATACGCACAGGGGCATGGATTGTATACACCTCTGCGGACAGCGTATTTCAAATTGCGGCACATGAGGAAATCATTCCACTCGAGGAGCTGTATGCCGCCTGTCATGTTGCCCGAGAGCTGACGCTCGAAGCTCCATACGCCGTCGGGCGGATTATAGCGAGACCTTACGTCGGAAGTCCAGGGCAGTTCATCCGGACCCCGAACCGGCACGATTACGCCCTTGCCCCGCCAGGGAAGACACTGCTCAACCATCTGTCGGAGCACGGCTATGATGTGCTCTCTGTGGGCAAGATTAACGACATTTTCTCGGGCAGCGGCATTACGCAGTCCTATCCGACCAAGAGCAACGCTCATGGCATCGAGACAACGCTGGCGCAGTTGGATGCCCATTTCCGCGGCTTGTTGTTTACGAATTTAGTTGATTTTGATTCGCTATATGGTCACCGGCGCGATCCTATAGGCTATGCCAGCTGTCTGGAGGCGTTCGATCAGTCGCTGCCCGAGTTGATGCAGCGCATCGGGGAACGGGACCTGCTCATCATTACGGCGGATCACGGAAACGATCCGATTCATGCGGGAACTGATCATACACGTGAATACGTGCCGATTTTGTTATATAATCCGCGGTTCGCGCAGAGCGGCGCTTCCATCGGCATCCGCTCCACCTTTGCCGACTTGGCTGCCACGTTGGCTGATAACTTCGGCGTCCCGAGTACGGGTCATGGGACCAGCTTTCTTTCGTTGCTTGCGGTCCAGTGACGCGCTCAATCCTATACATTGAACTACCGAATTGGATGGTTTTAAGAGTGCATGTTCGAAAAGGGACTTTTTGAATGGCCTCAAAAAGGGGTTATGTATTCAGAAAGATATTAATGACACTCAAGGGGGAAAAGGTCATGAAAAAATCAATGCTGCTCGTATTATCCGCTATTCTGTTATTCTCGTTTGCGCTGGCAGGCTGTGGAAGCAAGCCTGGCGAATCGTCATCCAGTGGTTCAGCACCTGAAGAGAGCGGAGGCAAAAAGCTGAAGGTCGGCATGGTTACCGACATGGGAAGCGTCAATGACAAATCGTTCAACCAAAGCGCATGGGAAGGTCTGCAGAAGCTGAAGGAGGACTTCGGCTATGAAGTGAAATTTTTAGAGCCGAAGAACGACGCGGAAGTCATTCCAAGCTTGAACCAATTCGTGAAGAATAAGTACGACTTGACATGGGCTACGGCCGAAACACTCGATGCGGCAGTGAAGCAGATCGCTTCCGAGAATCCAGATGCGAAGCTCGGTATCATTGACGCAGGGGTGGAAGTTCCAAACGTAGCTTCGGTCTTGTTCAAAGAAAATGAAGGAGCCTTCTTAGTAGGGGTTATTGCTGGATTAATGACAAAATCCAATAAAATCGGTTTTGTTGGCGGCATGGAAATCCCGGTCATCAAGCGCTTCGAGGCTGGATTCCGGGAAGGGATCAAGGCGGTAAATCCAGATGCGTCGTTCAAGCCGCTCTACACCGGGCAATTCGTCCGCGTAGATATGGGGAAATCAGCAGCTTCCACGCTGTATAACGAGGGCGTCGATATTATTTTCCACGCATCCGGCTTAACGGGCAACGGCGTGTTCAATGAAGCGAAAGAGCGCGTAGCCCGCGGTGAACGTGTCTGGGTCATCGGCGTCGACAAGGATCAGTCGCTTGAATTCGGAGATGAAATTACGCTGACGTCGATGATTAAGAAAGTGGATGAAGCGGTATATCAAATCTCGAAGGATTTGGCTGACGGGAATTTCCCTGACGGCAAAATCACTTATATGGGCTTAAAGGAAAAAGGGGTCGACGTGGCGCCGACTTCTAGCAAGAACGTGCCGCAAGACATTCTCGATAAGGTAGAACAATATCGTGAACAGATTATTGAAGGTAAAATCCAAGTGCCAACGACGTAATTAACCATTTTCGTTTCCCCGCCAGCAGTATGTGGCGGGGAAACTCGTTACGGAGGGGAACGCCATGCATAACGGAGAAATCGTACTGGAGCTCAAAGGGATCACGAAGCGTTTTCCCGGAATTGTTGCTAACGATCAAATTAACCTGCAGCTCAGAAAAGGAGAGATCCATGCTCTCCTTGGAGAGAACGGCGCGGGGAAATCGACGCTGATGAATATTGTATTCGGCTTGTACCAGCCAGATGAAGGGATTATCGAACTAAACGGACAGCCCATCGTGATGGATGGCCCGAATAAAGCGATCGACTGCGGTATAGGCATGGTGCATCAGCATTTCAAGCTAGTTCCTCCGTTTACCGTGACGGAGAATATCATTCTTGGCATGGAACCAAAGCGCGGCTTCGGCACGGACTTGAAGGGCGCCGCTAGCCGGATTGCTGACCTGTCTAAGCAATACGGGCTGAATGTTAATCCGGAGGCCAAGATTGAATCGATTTCGATAGGCATGCAGCAACGAGTTGAAATAATGAAGACACTGTACCGCGGGGCGGAGATCATTATCTTCGACGAGCCGACTGCGGTACTTACTCCGCAGGAAATCACCGAGCTGCTTCAAATCATGAAGAGACTCGTGGATGAAGGGAAATCGATTCTGCTCATCACGCACAAATTGAAGGAAATTATGGATGTCGCTGACCGCTGCACCATTATCCGCCGCGGGAAAATGATAGAAACCGTGACGGTAGCCGATACGAATCAGGAAACGCTGGCGGAGAAGATGGTTGGGCACCGCGTGCAGTTCAAGACCGACAAGAGGCCCGCGAATCCGCAAGATTCGCTGCTCGACATTGCCAATCTAGTCGTGACAGCCGAGAACGGGCAGCGGGCGGTCGACGGGATCTCTCTGTCCATCCGTGCGGGGGAAGTTGTAGGTATCGCCGGCGTAGATGGCAATGGTCAAACGGAGCTGATCGAAGCCATTACCGGCATGCGGCCGATTGAGTCGGGCACCATTCGGCTTGAAGGCCGGGATGTCAAGCACGGTTCGCCGCGAACGGCGTCCGAAGCGGGTATTTCGTATATTCCACAGGATCGCCACAAGCACGGACTCGTTCTCGATTTCGACGTTAGCGAGAATGCGGTGCTGAAGTCATATTATGAGGAACGCTTCAATCACAAAGGTCTGCTGGATCGGCAGGCGATAGAGGAGGTTGCGGAGCGGCATGTCGAGCAATTCGACATCCGTACGCCAGGCATTCATACACCGGTGCGCTCCATGTCCGGCGGCAACCAGCAGAAGCTGATTATCGCCCGGGAAATCGCCAAGGAGCCGAAGCTGCTCATCGCGGCTCAGCCCACGCGAGGCCTCGATGTCGGGGCTATCGAGTTCGTGCATAAGCAGTTGATTGCCGAGCGTGATAAGGGGAAGGCGGTCCTGCTCGTGTCGTTCGAGCTGGATGAAATCATTAACGTCTCCGATCGGATTCTAGTTATGTTCAATGGCAGGTTCGTAGGCGAGACGACCCCGGAGACGACATCGGATCAAGAGCTCGGTCTGTTGATGGCGGGCAAGCATCAAGGAGGGGATCGGGGATGAACAAGCTTAAAGCGCTGTTTGCGGGAGAATCTGTCAAAATCTCGTTATTATCGATCGTCTTGGGCCTGCTTATCGGCGCTATCGTCATGATCGCCGGAGGCTATAATCCGCTGCTCGCCTATCAGTCCATGCTGGAGAAAATTTTCGGCAATGCCTACGATATGGGTGAGGCGCTGCGCGCGATTGTGCCGCTTATCTTCACTGGGCTTGCCGTCGCAATCGCATTTCGCGCCGGGATGTTCAACATTGGGGTAGACGGTCAAATTGTGATGGGCTCACTCGGCGCGCTCATGGTCGGCAATATGATTTCTATGCCGCCGATCATTCATGCGATTGTAGCTGTCATTGCCGGAACACTGCTTGGCGGATTATGGGGTGCCTTGGTTGGAGTGCTGAAGACGAAGCGGGGCATTAATGAAGTCATATCCTGCATCATGCTGAACTGGACGGCATTGTACCTTAGCCATATGGTCATCAAAGCGTTCATGGCCGAAGAGGGGACATCACGCTCGCAGAGCATTCAGGAATCGGCCAGTATTCAAATTAATTGGTTGAGCGGATTGATGGACGGAGCGCGCATTCATTGGGGCTTCGCGCTGGCGGTTGTTGCGCTGATCGCCTATCACTTCTATATGAACCGGACGAAGTGGGGATACGAGATTCGTGCGGTGGGGAACAACAATCATGCAGCCAAATATGCAGGGATGAACGTGTCGCAAGTCGTCATTCGCACGTTCTTCCTGTCGGGCATGCTGGGAGGTATGGTCGGGACGTTCGAGGTGCTCGGCGTCTTCAAATATATGGCGATTGCTTCAGCGACATCGGGACTTGGCTTCGACGGCATTGCGGTTGCGTTGCTTGGCATGAACGGGGCCTTGGGCATATTGCTGGCCGCGGCGCTGTTCGGTTCATTGATGTACGGCGCCCAGGGAATGAGCTTCGGTGCGAATGTTCCGGGGGAAGTAATTAAGATGGTCATTAGCATTATTATTTTCTTCGCTGCGGCTCCGGGCATGATCCGCTGGCTGCTCAATAAGACGAAGCGTTCCAAACAGGCGAATCGGGAGGGATAGCAGATGGAGATACTAGGGTTTTTGATAAACGGCACTCTCGTATTTGCAACGGCTCTTATTTTCGCTGCGCTGGGCGGTCTTATCGCCGAACGATCGGGTGTCATTAATTTGGGATTGGAAGGCTTTATGGTATCCGGCGCCTTTTCTTCCGCAGTTACTGCTTACTATGCGGAGCAAGCTGGACTCGGAGCGGCAGCGCCATGGCTCGGTTGCTTGGCCGCGCTGGTATTTACCGTTATCTTCTCCGGTATCCATGTCATCGCATCGGTCCGGTTCAAGGCCAATCAAGTCATTAGTGGTATCGTCGTCAATATGCTGGCTGCAAGCTCTACCTTCTTCATGGTGAAGCTGCTGTTTGACGGCGCGGCGGACACGCCGGTTATTACGAATGTGTTCCATCGCATCCACATTCCGTGGCTGAGCGATATTCCGTTTCTTGGCAAAGCACTGTTTCAGACGTATCCAACGACGTACATTGCTTTCATTCTAGTCATTATCGTCTACTATGTCATGTTCAAGACGCCGCTCGGGCTTCGCATGCGGGCGGTAGGGGAACATCCAGGCGCGGCGGACACAGCTGGGGTCAACGTGAACCGGCTGCGTGCATGGAGCGTTATGGTGGGCGGCTCGATTGCGGCGCTCGGTGGTGCTACGATCGCGCTGACGGCGAACAGCAGCTTTGCGTTCAATACGATTTCAGGGCAAGGATATATAGCGCTAGCCGCTGTTATATTCGGCCGTTGGCACCCGGTAGGGGCCATGGGCGCAGCTCTTTTCTTCGGCTTTGCTCAAGCGCTGAAGGATCAGGTGCAGCTGTATGAATTCGCAAGGGCCATACCGACGGAAGTGTTCTATATGCTCCCCTATGTGCTGACGCTCATTGCGCTCATCTTTACGGTAGGCAAAGGCAGTTCCCCTGCCGCGTTGGGCCAGCCGTATGAACCAGGGAAACGGTAATCCCGACAGGACGGTACTGAATGTAGGATGCAATTGAATAGGAATCAGTTGAACCCGCTCTTTCTAGAATAAAGAGCGGGTTTTTCATGTTTTAAAAATATAAGAATTGCACTTTATTAAATGTTATGGATAATGGAATAAGTGTGCGTTTTGAGAACAATATTTCGAATTGTAATGTTTTTTTGGAAAATGTAGCTGCAGCATTCCTTGAAAATGCTATTTGAAATTTTCAGAACGAAGGAGTATAATAACTTTCATCTGCTAATTCAGAACTCATTTAACAAATTGGTCATTTGGTCATTTAAGGAGGTGACAGTATGAAAACTCTTCGTTTTTTTTGGTCGGAATTAATGGCAATAGTTCGGTCCAAGGACGCCTTGATTCCGGTTCTTGGACTCCTGGTTATCCCTCTTATGTACAGTGGTGTATATTTGGTAGCTAACTGGGATCCATACAGCAATGTCAAAAACATACCTGTCGCTGTCGTCAATGAGGACCGACCGGTTATGTTCGAAGGAAAGGAAATTGCCATCGGTCGCGAGCTTATTGAAAAGCTGCACGACAATGATGCGGTCCAATTTCACTTTGTAACGCGCCAGGAAGGGGAGCGCGGATTAAGCGAGAATAAATTTTACCTCTTAATTCGTATCCCAGAGGAGATGTCGCACAACGCGACGACGATTCTGGACACCAATCCCGAACCGATGAATCTCATTTATACAGAGAACAGCAGCTTTAACTTCTTGTCTGGGCAAATTTCAGATAAAGTGGTTCAAAACATCAAGTCGGAATTGTCGCAAAAAGTGACAGAGACGTATGTGGAGCAGATGTTCAATGCGATTGGGACGGTTGCGGAAGGGCTCGGTACGGCAAGTGACGGGGCCGGAATGATTGAGGATGGTCTGGGCCAATTAGGCGAAGGATTACAGAAATTCCGCGACGAGCTTAATTCTCAAGTGAATTCCAAAACTTCGGAAGCCGATTCAATGGTTCAGAAAATGATCGATGAGAACCGAGAGAAGCTGGATGAATTAATACATCAAGAGATTGATGAAGCGATGGATAAGAACAAGCCGAAGTTCGTTGATAAAATCCATCAGGAAATCGATACGGAAGCAAACAGATATACCGATATCGTGCATGACACCGTGCATGTCAAAATTGATGAGCTTGTCAATGAATATTCACTGCCAACGAAAGAGAAGCTGCATGAACAAATTGATAAGCAGTCAGTTAAATACGGAGATGAAATTCGCAAGAAATTACATGATGAAATTGATAATGCCTATGAGAAAAATATAAGCAAGGTAATGTCAACAATCAGCCGAGAGCTCGACAAATCCATTAAAGATATGGAGCCGGTAGCTCGCACGAAGATGCATAGCATCATTGATCGCGAATACGGCAAAATCGAAAGTTCTATCCAGAGCTCTATTCATAAATACATTGATGAGAAGGTCGACAAGCTGTTCGATGACGCGATTCAAAAGGGAAAAACGCAGCTCGAGCAAATTCAGGCCGATCTCGATCAATTGGAAGAGAAGCTGAAGCCTATCGGCGAGCAGTTGCCTCCGGATATGCAGCAGCAATGGGAAGATATGAAGAAGAAGCTGGAAGATGTCCGTGCCAAGATAGAAACGAGTCTGACTCCGGATAATCTGGAACAGCTGAAAAAGAAAGTCAAACAAGATTTGACTAACATGGTTGACAATGAATTGAACAAGGTTGGCAAGAAGCTTGTCAGCAAGCTGCATCACACTGCCGATACGAAATTTGACGAGATCTATCCGAAGGTCCGCTCGATGGCTCAACAGGTCGCGATGTCCAAAACAAATGAACTCGCGCCGGCGTTGCTTGCCAAGGCGCACACGTTCGCGGAAGATACGTATCAGGAGAAATCGAAGCTGTTGACCGACAAATTGCATAAGCTCGTCGACGATAAATGGACGGAATATGAGCCTAAAGTGGTCAACAATGTTCATCACAAAGTGAATGATGAGCTGGATCGTGTCATGCCAGAAGTTATCGCGAAGATTCATCAGGCTACCGACGACAAGGTGAACAGTCTCGAACCTATGGCACGCGATATGATGCACGAAATGGCGGAAATGAAGCTGGATGATGCCGCCAAAAAAGTGCAGACGCTTATTTTTGAGAAAATGAGCGACATGCTGAATCAGGTAGAGAAGGCGCAAGATGCGATCAACGATGGATTCGCACAGCTGTTGGACGGTCAACAGAAGTTACTATCCGGCGGCGCAGAGCTGCGCGACAAGCTGAGGGAAGGTGCGGAGAAGGCAACACAGGATACAACCGACAAAACGTATCAATTTATTACGTCCCCTGTGAACAGCAGCAAGCAGGAAAATCATGATGTAACTACGTACGGTGTAGGAATGGCGCCTTATTTCCTGTCACTGGGCTTCTTCGTTGGAGCTTTAATGTTCTCGATGATTTATCCATTGTATGAGACGAGTGGACGTCCGCCTTCCGGGTTTGCATGGATGATGAGCAAGTACGGATTTATGATGGTAGAAAGTTCCCTTCAGGTTCTCATTTCGGGTCTCGTTGTTTTGAACGTGATCGGATTGCCAGTCATGAACGTTACGATGTTCTTTGTCGTCTGCGTGATGTCGAGCTTGACTTTCTTTGCTATGGTACAATTTTTTATAACGTCATTTGGAAATGTGGGGCGTTTTATTATCGTTATACTGCTGGTGCTCCAATTGTCATCGACAGCAGGATCGTTCCCAATCGAAATGGCGCCTGAGTTTTTCCAAATGCTGCATCCTTGGTTCCCGATGACGTACACGATCCGCGCTTTCCGCGGTGTCATTGCGCTTGAAGATATGGGCTATGTATGGATGAATTTGAGCAAGCTGTCAATCTTCCTTGTGCTGTCGCTAATCGGAAGCTTTGTCTTCTTCAGAATCAGCCATCGCAAGCTGGTGAAGCGTGAGCGAGTGGAGGCGGAAACGGGTACAGTAGTAACTGGTTAATTTGTAGATACGCGCACAATCTCAAAGACAGGCTGACGCTGGAATGTTTCTAGCGTCGCTTGTCTTTTTTTGCAACCGACTTTAAATATATGGTAATATAAAGACAGAGTACAACAGTTCGGTTATTAGGGGTGTAACAGATGGATGGACACGATGCGACGTTAACGAAGCACGAGCAGCTGCTTCATCATATTGAAAGTCTGAAGCCAGGGACGAAGATTTCCGTACGTAAATTGGCGAAGGAAATGTCGGTGAGCGAAGGTACGGCCTATCGAGCGGTAAAAGAGGCGGAAAGCATCGGCATCGTGATTACGAAGGAACGCATTGGAACGGTGCGGGTCGAGAAGAAGCCGCGCAATATGTCCGAACAGCTGACATTCGGCGAAGTGGTGGACATACTAGGCGGGCACGTGCTTGGCGGAAGCAGGGGACTCAGCAAGACGCTCAATAAATATGTCATCGGTGCGATGAAGCTCGATGCGATGGCCCGTTACATCGATGCCGGCAGCTTGCTTATCGTGGGGAACCGGGAAGATGCGCATCGTCTTGCGCTGCAACACGGATCGGGCGTGCTTATTACAGGAGGGTTCGGCACGAGCCGGGAAGTGAAGCTGCTTGCGGATGCACTGGATCTGCCCATTATTTCTTCGAAGTATGATACATTTACGGTCGGATCGATGATTAACCGGGCGCTGTTCGACCGGCTCATCAAGAAAAAGATAATGATTATCGAAGATGTTGTGGCGTTGAAGGCGCAGATGTATGTGCTGCGACCGGTGAGCACGGTGCAAGATTTCGAGCGGATGCGGGAGGAGACGGGGCATAGCCGATTTCCAATCGTCGACGAATGGTACCGGGTTATCGGCATGATTACGTACAAAGATATATTAGGCGCAGCTTCCGATCAGACGATTGATAAACTGTATACGCGCAATCCGATTACGGTTAATTTGCAGACGACGCTCGCATCGGCGGCCCATACGATGGTATGGGAGGGGGTGGATTTGCTTCCGGTTGTGGACCGCAACCGGAAGCTCATCGCCGTCGTAACAAGACGTCAAGTGCTGCAGGCGATGCGGGATGCGCGGAAGGAACCGCAGCTTGGAGAAACGTTCGATGACTTGATCTGGAACGGGTTTGATGAAGAACGCGACGATCAAGGCCGGTTGTTCTTCCGTGGTGTCATTACGCCGCAGATGGTGAACGGCTTCGGCTCTGTATCTGAAGGCATCTTGACGACGATTATAACCAAGGCCGCATTGAGGGCTGTCAAAGATGAGAGAAGTTATGATCATGTGATGGAAAATATGACGACATATTTCGTTCGGCCGCTACAGATTGAGGATGTAGTGACGCTTCATCCCGAATTTATTGAAATGAGCCGGAAATTTTGCAAGCTCGAGCTGGAAATTCGACATGGCGAGCATCTCGTCGCCAAGGCGATGATGACCGCGCAATCCATCGATCATGATTAAGGCACGTACTAATAGGGGAGGGACAGCGAATGGCACGCTGTCCCTTCTGCGCATTTATTTTTGCGGTGACATCAGTCTCTGAAAATGGCCGTGATTGCGCAGCCCTGCAAACAGGTTGAACAGCCCGATAACGAGCAGGACGGCGCCGACGATGACGCGGACCGTAGAACCGGTATAAATGAGCATTTGAATCGATGCCATAAATATAAGCATTAGCCCCATGCATACATTCATGCGTGCCGCATATAAGCCGCGCAGCATAGGCTCCTTCTGGCGCCTTGAACGGAAGCTGTAAAAAACGGACAGCGCCGATGTGAGACAAATGAGCAGCAGCAGGGCCCATTGTATCCATTCCGTCATGAAAGCAACTCTCCTTCATTGATGATGATGTGGGTCATTTTTCCTTAATAGTATCATAATTTGGGAGGCTGTCCTATTGGCTCGTGTTCAAAAAGAGGCTATTTGAACAACTTCTATTGGAATGACAAATTTGTTGGCAGATACGTTTTGACGTCGACCCAGACGTGAAGCACTCCTTCTGTCAACAGCATTGTGCGCATCTGTACCGTATAATCCTTCGCATTGATATCCGGGTAAATTTTACGGGCGAGCAGGCCTTCTACCAGCTTGCTGTACTCGTCAATTTGGAACACGTCCCTGCCTTTCAATCCCGCTAAATCTTTCAGCAAACGCCGGCGGATTTCGGTTTCATCCGCTTGTGGAATGTCAGCATCGCTGCCTGATTTGTAAATATGCAGATCGATGCTGCGAATGATCGTCTTATGGTTTTTGTAGCGCAGCAAATCTTCCGTCTTCGCCTGATATTGGACCAAGCGGTCCTTCAAGTTCATATTCATCATCATCAGCTGATTGAACTGATGCAAATATACGGCATGGTAGATCGCTGCACCTACCACGATGCCGACGATGACGAGCGCCGTGTCGCTTAACCACCGTGGCACTGTATTGAGGCGCATGCTGCACCGTCTCCTTTCAACTTAGGACTGTCCGTTTACGAGCGTCCGCGGCAAATCCATTGAATGAGTTCCGTACCGAGATGCGCACCAACAAAGGAAACAAAAATGTACAGCAGCTGCTTGAACACAGGAGACAAATTGCCGAGCCAGAAGTTGCTCTCAATGACACGTATTGGATCGATGGTGCCGCCGACCGCGGCAACGACCGCCCATATTTTTAAATGTTCAGCGATGTGCTTCATCGTATCGACCGGCGACTGCAGCGCAATCACGGCCCCGATGCCGGCCAGCATGGAACCACCGAGCACCACGCCGAAGGCGATGAAGAAGTCCAGCAATGCCTTGGACATAAATGAGCCCATCATGGCCGCTCCTTTCGAATAGCTGAATGTCGGGGCTGCCAGCTAAGGACAAGAACCCCCTTGTACATGTATAGGATCTGTTCGCGGAAATATGATACAATAAGAGACGAAAATATGTTCGCATGATGCATTGGGATGAGGAGTGAATGGGATGGACCAGTTCGTGCATTTGCACGTACATAGTGAATACAGCTTGCTCGACGGGGCGGCGCGTATCGAAGCGCTTGCCGCACGAGCGGCCGCATGCGGCATGAAGGCGATTGCCCTCACGGATCATGGGGTTATGTATGGCACCATCGCCTTCTACAAAGCATGTGTGGCACATGGCATAAAGCCTATTATCGGCATGGAAGCGTACGTGACGACCGGTTCTCTACATGAGAAGGGCTCGCGTAAGGAGCAGCCGATTTATCATTTGATTCTCCTTGCGAAGAGTGAGCAGGGCTATCGCAATTTAATGAAGATTTGCTCAGTCGGGCATCTGGAAGGATTTCATTATAAGCCGCGGGTCGATATGGCCACGTTGCGCAAGTATTCTGAAGGGATCATCGGGCTCAGCGCCTGCCTTGGGGGAGAAGTGTCCCAGCATGTGCTGCACGGCCGGAGCGAGGAAGCTCGCCAAGCGGCGGAGCGGTACCGGGATATTTTCCAGGAAGGGTTCTATTTGGAGCTTCAGGATCACGGATTGACTGAGCAGAAGAAGGTCAACATTGGACTTATCGCCTTGAGTGAAGCGACGGGAATTCCGCTTGCCGCGACCAATGACGTTCACTATATGAAGCAGGAAGATGCAGCGGTGCAAGACGTGCTCATCTGTATCGGCACCGGCAAGACGATTGAAGATGAAGGCCGTATGCGCATGGGCACGGATCAGCTGTATTTTAAATCTCAGGAAGAGATGAATGCGCTGTTCAGACATGTGCCGGAGGCGATTGCCAATACTTCGCGCATCGCAGAGCAGTGTCATGTGGAGCTGGACTTTGAGAAATCGGTGCTGCCGGCTTTTGAGCCGATCCCGGATGGGATGAAAGCTGCGGAATATTTGCGCCAGCTGTGCGAGGAAGGCTTGCAGAGCCGTTATTCAGGCCAGGCGGAGTGGTCTCAGGAAGCGTTCCGCCGCAGCGCTCAGGAGCGGCTGCATTATGAATTGAACACGATCGAGAAGATGGGGTTTTCCGATTATTTTTTAATCGTCTGGGACTTCATTCGCTTTGCCCATGAGCAAGGCATCATGACCGGTCCTGGCCGGGGTTCTTCCGCAGGCAGTCTCGTTGCCTACAGCCTTCGCATTACGAATGTCGATCCATTGAAATATAAGCTGTTGTTCGAACGGTTTTTGAATCCGGAACGGATTACGATGCCGGATATCGATATCGATTTCAACGACGAGCGCCGGGATGAAGTCATTGCTTATGTGGCGGATAAGTACGGCCATGACCGCGTTGCGCAAATCATAACGTTCGGCACGATGGCCGCCCGCGCGGCGGTGCGCGACGTAGGCCGCGTGCTGAATGTGCCGTACAATGAGACAGATCGCGTAGCGAAGCTCATTCCGAACCAGATCGGCATAACGCTCGATAAAGCGCAGCGAACGAGCAGCGAGCTGCGGGAATGGTCGGAGCGGGAGCCACGCATTGGCGAGCTTCTGACGATGGCATCGAGGGTGGAGCGGACGCCGCGCCATGCTTCTACGCATGCGGCTGGTGTCGTCATCAGCGAGGAGCCCTTGACGCATTACGTTCCGCTGCAGGCGGGTACAGAGGATATTGCGCTCACGCAGTACTCGATGGAGCATCTGGAAGCGATCGGTATGCTCAAGATGGATTTCCTCGGACTGCGTACGTTATCTATCATTGAGCGCACGTTGGAATGGGTGGAGAGCCGCACCGGATCTGCGCTTGATTTGAATGCGCTCGACGATTCAGATGCAGCAACGTATGCGCTGCTCACACGCGGCGACACGACAGGGCTGTTTCAGTTGGAATCGGCCGGAGTGCGGCGCGTGCTGCGGGAGCTGAAGCCTTCCGTATTCGAGGACATTGTATCCGTGGTGGCGCTGTATCGCCCGGGTCCAATGGAATTTATTCCGAACTACATTCAGAGCAAGCATGGGCTGAAGCCTGTGGAGTACCCGCACCCTGACTTGGAGCCGATTCTTCAAGATACGTACGGCATTATCGTCTATCAGGAGCAAATTATGCACATCGCCTCGAAGATGGCCGGTTTCTCCTTGGGCGAAGCTGATCTGTTGCGTCGTGCTGTGTCGAAAAAGAAGCGCGAAGTGCTTGACAAAGAGCGACAGCATTTTGTCGAAGGAAGTCGACGTCAGGGATATACGGAGGAAGAGGCGAATCGGGTTTACGACATGATCGTGCGGTTTGCGGACTATGGCTTCCCGCGTGCGCATGCAGCAGCATACGGGGTGTTGGCGTTCCAAACTTCATATTTGAAGGCACATTATCCGATGGAATTCATGGCTTCCATGCTGACGGCCAATATGGGCAGCCACCGGAAAATTGCAGAATATATCGAGGATTGCCGGCGACTGCACATCGAGCTGCTTCCGCCTGACGTGAACGAGAGTCTGGTTCACTTTACACCGCTTGAAGGGGCGATTCGCTTCGGTCTCGGCGCGATTAAAAATGTTGGAACGACAGCGATCGAGAGCATTATTCAAGAGCGTAAGGAGAAGCCCTACGCGGATTTACTCGATTTTTGTCAACGGGTGGACCTGCGCGTATGCAACCGCCGGGTTATCGAATCGCTGATACAGGCGGGGGCTTTTGACACCTTGCCCGGACATCGCGCCCAATTGCTTGCGATGCTGGACGAGACGCTGGAAACGGCAGCGAAGTGGCGCAAGGAACGGGAAGATTTGCAAATCCAGCTGTTCGGGTTCGTGGAGGTGAGCAATTGGACGATTGATTATCCGAACGTTCAAGCCTTTACGATGACTGAGCAGCTTGAGTTGGAACGGGAGCTGCTTGGACTGTATCTGTCCGGCCACCCGCTGGACGATCATACGGATTTGCTGCGCGAGGTGGAGACGGATCGGCTTGTCGATCTGCATGATGCTCCGGACGACAGTGAGTGCATCGTCGCCGGGATGGTCGTATCCATCCGCTCTATTATGACGAAGAAGGGCAAGCCGATGGCGTTCATCGAGCTGGAGGACCGCATCGACCGTGCGGAAGTGGTGCTGTTCCCCGAAGTGTGGCGGCGTGCGGAGCCGCTCATTCATAAGGGCGCGTTGCTGGCGGTGCGCGCCAAGGTGCAGCAGCAGGACGACGATTACAAGCTGTTGGCACACGAAGCGGTACCGCTGGAGCAGCGTGCCGTCGCGGCGCTCGTGAAGCGCCGCCGCGGGCCGCAGAGCGGGCACAGCGTGCCAAGCCCGCATAACGCGCAAGCTGCGAAGCCGCGCGCGGGGGCGGGGCTTGCTGGCACGTCCGAGCGTACAGGCGGCGCCTCTTCAGGCCGCGCCGCTGCTTCGCGCGTTGCTTCGCGCGTTGCTTCCGCGCCGTCGGCTCAGGAGCGCAGCACGCCGCCTGCGCGTTCAGGAGCGCGTTCAGGCGCTCAGCGCGTGTACATCAAGATAACGGCCGATCGCGAACGGCCGGAGCTCTTACAGGAGCTGAAGCAGCTTCTGAAGACGAGCCCCGGTCCGCTGCCTACCGTGCTGTTCTATGAGCGTGAGCAGCAGCTGATCGCGCTTAACGAGGCATATGCATTGAAGCCCTCCCCCGAGTTGTTCAAGCAGATTGAAGCCATATTCGGCGATGGCTCGGTTCGTGTAAAATAACATTAACGGCATGAACATTTCCCTTCCGACCCGCATACATTTAGATACGCCCTGTTCCGAAGAGACAAGTCACACGAGACGGGGTGAAGGGAGGGGATTTCCTTGACATCCGATATTGCGATACAATGGCTGGAACGGCGTGGAGTTGAACTTGAAGCGATTGCGGATATTGTCCTTCAATTGCAGCGGCCCTATAATGCTTCCTTAACGCTTGCGGATTGCATCGACAGTGTCAAAGCGGTCATTCAAAAGCGTGAAGTGCAGTACACGCTAATGACGGGGATTGCGCTTGATTGGTTAGCGGAGCAGAAGCTCTTGCCGGAACCGCTGCAAGCGATAATGGAGGCGGATGAGCCGTTATATGGGGTGGATGAAACGCTGGCTCTGGGCATTACGAGCGTATATGGTATGATTGGATTGACGAGCTTCGGCTATTTGGATAAGGCAAAGGTCGGCGTGATTCATCAGTTGAACGCGAACAAGCAGCAAATTCACGTCTTCTTGGATGATCTCGTGGCGGGATTGGCTGCTGCGGCATCGGCCCGAATCGCACACAAGAATCATGATGCAAATTTATATGGGCTGTCGAAAGATACAATTTAACGGCGTATTTGCTTATTCTGTCTAATTGTGCATTTGTTCATTGCATGATTGTCAAGGATTTGGTTGCGGTGAAAATGTCAATTATGTTATCATTATGGCATTATATGAGCCGTATTGGAACGTTAGGGGGGTCTCACGCGCATGTGGACCGTTATCTACATCGCACCGACTGCCAAATTAGCAGACAAGATTCAGACAAGATTGACGGAGGAAGGGTTTCTTATTCAGATCCGTCCCATCCATCTTTCTAAACAACAGTTTGAAATTTTAGTGCCTTCCGGGGAAGTTGAAGAAGTTCAGGAAGTGCTCAATTCGATTTTGCATGCATGATGCGGCTGATTGACGAACGTCACGTTTTTCAAACAGCCGATTTTTGTTGTTTACGGTTAGGACAATCTCCGGCTGTGGACCTAAGTATGTCTCGGTAGCATGGAGAAATCACGCCTAAAGAGGTGTAACGGGTGTTTAAAGACTTATTTCAAAAGAAAAAGTACGCCACGGTGCCATCCGCATCCGTGCATGATGACCGCCCCAAGCGCGAGATACCCGAAGGTTTGATGAACAAATGCCCGAAATGCGGCACGATTCAATATCATAAAGAGTTGGAGAAGAACCTGAAGGTATGTTCGCAGTGTGGGCATCATTTGCGTCTGAATGCGCTGGAGCGCATTGAAATGACCTTGGACGAAGGCCGTTTCTTCGAATACGACTCGGATATCGTCTCTGAGGATCCGCTCGGCTTCCCGGACTATCCGAAGAAGCTGAAGCAGCAGCAAGCCAAATCAGGATTGGACGAAGCGGTCATTACAGGTGAAGGCACGATCGGCGGATTTCCTGTCGTCGTCGCCGTTATGAGCTTTGATTTCTTTACCGGCAGCATGGGATCGGTCGTCGGTGAAAAAATAACGAGGGCCATTGAAACAGCCATGCAGAAGCAATATCCGCTCATCATTTTCTCGACATCAGGCGGAGCGCGCATGCAGGAAAGCATCTTAAGCCTTATGCAAATGGCGAAGACGAGCGCTGCGTTGGCCAAGCTGCACGAGGCAGGCGGATTGTATATTTCGGTATTTACCGATC
Source organism: Paenibacillus sp. MER TA 81-3 (assembly GCF_023713585.1). NCBI lineage: Bacteria > Bacillati > Bacillota > Bacilli > Caryophanales > Paenibacillaceae > Paenibacillus > Paenibacillus sp. MER TA 81-3. Next base: position 24,943 of record NZ_JAMAWB010000003.1, on the reverse strand, counting down.
CGACGACAGGCGGCGTGTCCGCCAGCTTTGCTATGCTCGGCGATATCAACCTTGCTGAGCCTGGGGCCCTTGTCGGGTTTGCGGGACGCATCGTAATTGAGCAGACCATACGGCAGAAGCTGCCTGACGAGTTCCAAACGGCGGAGTTCAACATGAAGCACGGGCAGCTCGATTTGGTGGTGCCGCGCAAGGACATGCGTCAGACCTTGATCAAGCTTATTGATTTGCACACGGTGAAAGGAGATGTGACGCATGGCGGGTGAGCTTCCGTTCGAGCAGCCTTTGGTGGAGTTGAAACAGAAAATAGCCGAATTAAAACGGTTCGGAGAGGAAAAAAATATTGACTTTACTGAGGAAATCGCCCGGTTGGAGGAGCGTTACGCCAAGTTGGCTGAAGAGATTTATACCAACATCTCCCCATCACAAAAGATGCACTTGGCGAGACATCATCAGCGTCCAACCACGCTTGATTTTATTCAGCATATTTTCACCGATTTCATTGAGCTGCACGGTGATCGGCTGTTCGGAGACGACATGGCCATCGTCGGCGGTCTTGCACGGTTAAATGGGGTTCCGGTAACCGTTATCGGCCATCAGCGCGGCAAGGACACGAAGGAAAATATTGCTCGCTTCTTCGGCAGTCCGCACCCGGAAGGGTTCCGCAAAGCGCTGCGGCTCATGCAGCAAGCGGACAAGTTCAAGCGTCCGATTATTACGTTCATCGATACGAAAGGCGCTTACCCGGGGAATACGGCGGAAGAGCGCGGACAATCGGAAGCGATTGCCCGTAATTTACGCGATATGGCGCTGCTGGGCGTTCCTGTCATCTGCGTCGTGATTGGAGAAGGCGGCAGCGGTGGCGCGTTAGCGCTAGGCGTTGGGAACCGTGTACTTATGCTCGAGAACGCCATTTATGCCGCCATCTCGCCGAATGGCGCGGCTTCCATCCTGTGGAAGGATGCTTCGAGAGCAGATCAGGCCGCAGAAGCGATGAAGATTACCGCTTCCGATCTGAAAGCGATGGATGTCATTGAAGAAATTATTCCTGAGCCTCAGGGAGGCGCGCACAAGGATGTTGAAGCGGCAGCCGCGAATGTGAAAGACGCGCTGTGGCGTCATCTGGCGGAGCTTATGCTGTTGTCAACAGACGAATTGCGCGAAGATCGCTACGGCAAATTCCGAAAAATCGGCAAGTTTGCAACGTACGAACGTGTGTGATAATTTCTCATCATAAAAAAGGTGCTTATTGGTAAAACTTATAAATATGATAATCTTCATATACAAATTTTGCTGAGTATAGTAAATTAGATAGATGAGAGCCTTGTTTTAGAAATAAAAAATTAGAGATATTAGAGAGCCCACAATTGGAGGAAGCCCATAATGCGTAAAACCAAAATTGTTTGTACTATCGGTCCTTCCAGCGAGTCCTTGGAGAATACGAAGAAGTTGATTCTGGCAGGCATGAACGTCGCTCGCCTTAACTTCTCGCATGGTGACTTTGATGAGCACGGCAACCGGATCAAGAACATTCGTCAAGCTTGCGAAGAAATGAACAAGACAGTTGCGATTCTTCTTGATACGAAAGGCCCGGAAATCCGTACAGGAAAATTGGCAGTGGAGCCAATCGACCTCGTACAAGATGAATATGTGACATTAACGACGGAAGAAATTCTTGGAGACAAAGATCGCATCTCGGTTACATATAATGAGTTGCCGCAGGATGTGGAAGTCGGTTCGACTATTCTTATCGATGATGGTCTCATTGGACTGACAGTCGTTGACGTTCAAGGCACGGAAATCAAGTGTAAGATTGTTAACGGTGGTACAATTAAGAGCCGTAAAGGCGTTAACGTGCCAGGCGTCAAAATCTCGCTTCCGGGCATTACTGAAAAAGATGCAAATGACATCATTTTCGGTATCGAACAAGGGGTTGATTTCATTGCTGCCTCTTTCGTGCGTAAAGCAAGCGACGTTATGGAAATCCGCAATTTGTTGGACAAGCATAACGCGAAACATATCCAAATCATTTCGAAGATTGAGAACCAAGAAGGCGTAGACAACTTGGATGAAATCTTGGAAGCTTCTGACGGCTTGATGGTTGCCCGCGGTGACCTTGGTGTCGAGATTCCTGCGGAAGAAGTGCCACTTGTACAGAAGAGAATGATTGAAAAATGCAATACCGTAGGCAAACCAGTTATTACAGCGACGCAAATGCTTGATTCCATGCAACGCAATCCTCGCCCTACACGCGCGGAAGCAAGTGACGTGGCGAACGCTATCTTCGACGGCACGGATGCAATCATGCTGTCCGGTGAAACGGCTGCAGGGAAATATCCGGTTGAATCCGTTCTGACGATGTCCCGCATCGCGGAAAAAGCGGAATCTGCATTGGAATATCGTGAAATATTAATTAAACAAAGCTTGAAACAACAAATGACGGTTACGGATGCAATCAGCCAAGCTGTAGCAAATACGGCGCTTGACTTGAATGCAAAGGCGATCATCAGCTCCACGCAAACCGGATATACGGCGCGCATGGTATCGAAATATCGTCCAAAAGCGCCAATCATTGCTGCGACTCCATCCGAGCAAGTGATGCGCGGATTATGCCTGACATGGGGTGTCGTGCCTGTGAAAGTGGAACAAGCTTCCTCCACGGACGAAATGTTCGACGTTGCGGTTTGCGGCGGCGTAAATACAGGCATCGTTTCCGAAGGAGACCTGGTTGTCATTACGGCTGGTGTCCCAACAAGCTGCGCGGGTTCGACGAACCTCGTGAAAGTGAGCCAAATCGGCAAAAGCTGCTCTTAAGACCGAGTTGATTATATAATAGAATGCAAAGCGACAGAAGCAATGGCGATATGCCATTGCTTCTGTTATTGTGAAAGCAGGTTATATGACATTAAGCACCATATTGTCTCGAACGAACACTAACGAACGGCAAGGACAATAGCGTGCCGCTAGACGCGGCCGCTCACCACTCTGAAGGCGCCGATATGAAGTTTTGTTGCGTTTGTGAGTTATGATACTTATAAGTTACAATAGGAGGTGCAGCGATGTCTCCAGCATCGTCTCCGTCTGCTGCTTGCTCTTGGTTCGGATTTCCGCTTCGCGTCCGTTATCAAGAGACAGACGGAATGAAAGTGGTCTTTCATGGAAATTATATCACTTGGTTTGAAGTGGGACGTACAGAATGGATACGAGCGTTAGGCTTGAGCTACCGAGAATTGGAGACACGGGGGCTGCTGCTTCCTGTCGTTGATTTGCAGGTTACCTTTAAGCGTCCAGCATTGTATGATGACATGATTATGGTATTTACCCGGCTGGAGCAGCGTTCAGCGTTGCGCATGACCTTCGCTTCGGTTGTATGTCGCGTAGGCGAAGCTGAAGCAGACATGGCCTTAGAGCAAGGCTGGCGAGCCGCGCCAATCGGTGAGCGGCTGGTAGAAGGGGCAACAACACTCGCCTGGCTGAATTCGAATTGGCGTCCGGTACGTATTGAACGTGAAGCGAAGGACATTTGGACGCTGCTTGAATCTGTTACGCATGACTGACTATGAAGTCACACCATGCATTCCCTGACATACTTGGCAGTAAGCAAGTGTGCAGATGACGAGAAGCTTAATTATGGGAAGGAGGGGACGCAGGATGAATCCAATCGTATGGATACTTATTGTACTTACGTTAATTCCCGCATTGGAAGTGTACGGTTTCGTCTTGGTCAGCAACTGGGTGGGCGGTTGGAACACATTTTTGCTTATTTTGCTGACGAGTGTAATCGGAGCGATTGTAGCCCGCTATGAAGCTGCCCAAGTGTGGGGTGAAGCCCAGAAGCAGTTGCAGTCCAGGCAAGTACCGGGACGCGCAGTCATTGATGGCTTATGCATTATGGCGGGGGGGATTATGCTCTTAACTCCGGGGTTCTTCACGGATGTCCTCGGTTTCACGCTCGTTTTCCCTCTAACCCGGCCATTATACAGGCACTATTTGTTGAAATGGATCGAGAAAAAAATGAAAGACGGCAATTTCATTTTTTTCCGCCGCTTCTAGGAGACGGTATTGCCATTGAAGCAAGGAGCAGCCTATGCACGGTCGTGAATAGGCTGCTTCAGTGTGGGAGGAGATACCTATGAACAGCACGATACATCTGAACTACCAACTGACCATTCGAGATTATATGGATTACCAGTTTCAATTTATTAAGAAGTCATTGCTCACGTTGGGGCTCATTTTGAACGTCGTACTTCTCGTCATATTGCTCGCCATAACCGGATTTCAGGCGGGGGTGAAGGAGTGGAAGTGGATGGTGCCCGTCATCATCGTGGTTAATGGTGCAGCTGGAGCACTATACTATATGTTGATGCGGGCGGTAACGGGCAAGTCGTTCGGCAAGGGTGCTTCCGCACATCAGTATGATATTCGACTCTCGGATGAAGGCATCCGTCTCCAGACACCTGCAACGGAAGGCAATTACGCGTGGAGCGAGGTATATAAAGTGGCAGAAAGCCGGAAGCGTTTCTTCATTTTCTTTGCAGAGAACACTGCGTTAATCATACCGAAGGACGAGCATGATTCTGCACTTCGTGCGCTATTTAAGGCACATGCTTAATGTTGCGTCGAAGCTAAAAAGGCGGATCACACTATGGATTGGATATTATTTCATTTTTTTCATATAGAAACACCTAGGCCTCCAACGCATATAAACCTATGATAGGAATGATGCTGGGAGGACAGAAATGGACAGCAAGTTAGACAGATTGGAACAGAAGCTGATTCTAATGCAAAAAAACAATAAAAATCAGAGCGAAATTACCGAGCTGATGAAGATTCTCCATACGTTGCGAGCGGAAAAGCTGGGAAAGACGGGTACATTGACCGAGGATACCGTTCCCATCGAACGAGCGGACACGGATCAGTAGCAGATGACCGCCATGATGAAGTTACCGAACAAATACCATTATGTTTTGGGTTTCTTGACAAGCTCAAAAAGCCGCCGAATTGCTCGGCGGCTTTCCTATTTTCCTCATCATTACCCTTCCAGCAGCAGCGTTTCCGGATCTTCAAGCAGTTCTTTTACCGTTCTTAAAAAGCTAACGGCTTCAGCTCCGTCGACGATACGATGGTCGTAGGAGAGGGCGATATACATCATCGGCCGGTTCACGGTCCGCTCTTCATCAATGGCGACTGGGCGCAGCTGTATTGTGTGCATGCCGAGAATACCGACTTGCGGTGAATTCAAAATCGGCGTGGACAGCAGCGATCCAAAGACACCGCCGTTCGTTATCGTGAACGTCCCGCCTTGCAGCTCGGACAGTGTCAGCGAGTTGGTGCGGGCTTTCTCCGCCAGCTCCCCGATCTGCTTCTCTATTTCAGCGAACCCGAGCCGATCTGCGTCCCGGACAACCGGTACGACCAAGCCTTCTTTGGCGGCAACGGCAATGCCGATGTCATAATATTTCTTCATGATGATGTCTTCACCATCAATTTCGGCGTTCAGCAGCGGATACGCTTTGAGCGCGCCGACGATCGCTTTCGTGAAGAATGACATGAAGCCAAGTCCTACGTCATGCTTCTCGCGGAACGTCGTTTTGCGCCGTTTTCGGATATCCATGATGGCCGACATGTCGACTTCGTTGAAGGTCGTCAGCATTGCGGCCGTCTGCTGTGCTTCCACGAGGCGCTTGGCAATGGTCTGGCGGCGCCGGGACATCCGAACTCGTTCGGCTGGCTTGGCTGCTGCATCTTGTACTCCGACGACTGGCACCGTTGGTGCTGACGCCTTAGGTGCTGCTGATGCAGGAGAACGCTTGTCTCCCGCTTCCTTCATCACCGTCTCCCCAGCCGCTGTATGCGCCTGCACGTCTTCCTCGCGGATACGTCCGACTGGATCTTGCGGACGGATATTCCGCAAGTCGATTCCTTGCTCTCTTGCCATCTTGCGGGCCGACGGCGTCGCATGATAGTCGCCCCGCTCCTCATTCGTGTCTACTGCATCAGCAGTGACTGCCGCTGTGCCGCCGCTCGTTGCGGAAGCGCTGCTGGATACCGCATTCACATCGGCACCCGCCGTCTTGCTATCGACAGAATTTTCATCTGCGGCTGGTGGGTTTCCGCCGCTTGCGGCTGACGATTGGGCACTGATAATTCCTATGATCTCGCCAACGGCTACATTTTCGCCTGCGTGCCGCGCGATACGTTCCACTATTCCGTCTTCCTCTGCGCTAATTTCAAGATTTACTTTGTCTGTTTCTAATTCTGCAAGAACATCGCCGAAATGAACCGTATCTCCTTCTTGAACGTGCCACTTGTGCAGTGTGCCTTCCGTAATGGATTCTCCCAATTCGGGTACTTTAATTTCCGCCACAACCGCTACCTCCCTGAGCATTCATGTATTCATCAGTATTATAGTACGTGTTCAAAAAGGCCATAGGGGTTTTTGAACAACCTATTATAGGGTATCAATAAGTTTCAATGCATTCGCAATCAGATTGCGCTGTTCAATATTGTGAACGTCCGCATATCCGCTCGCCGTGCTTGAACGCTCGGCGCGGCCGATATAACGAACCGGTATATTTCCTGAAGTCAACTCGCGGAGCCGCGGCTCCATGTAAGTCCAAGCGCCCATATTTTTCGGTTCTTCTTGAACCCAGACGATTTCCTTCAAGGCAGGAAGCCGCTGCAGCACAGCAGTAATGTCTTCGTCCGGGAACGGATAGAGCTGCTCGATGCGGACGATGTGGAGCCAATCCCATTTACGTTCTGGCTCTGCTTCGATTCCAGCCTGCAGGTCGAGTGTAACTTTGCCGCTGCACAGAATCAAGCGCTCCGTCTTCTTCGGCTTGCCGCCAAGCAGAGGTTCTTCCAATATCGGGCGGAAGCTGCCTTCCGTCAGGGATGAGGCTGGAGCCGCGCTGCGCGCATTCCGCAGCAAGCTCTTCGGTGTCATCAGCACTAACGGGCGCGCTTCGGTCGTTCTGCCGCTCGCCGCCTGCCGCCGGAGCAGATGGAAATATTGGGCGGCGCTGCTCAAATTGGCAACCGTCCAATTCCGCTCTGCACAAGACTGCAAGTAGCGCTCCAGCCGGGCGCTTGAATGTTCAGGACCCTGACCTTCGTATCCATGCGGCAATAGCATAACGAGATTGGAATACTGATGCCACTTAGCCAAGCCCGCGGAAATGAATTGGTCAAAGATGACTTGTGCCGCATTGGCGAAATCTCCGAACTGCGCTTCCCAGAGGACGAGCGTCTCGGGAGCGAACACATTGTATCCATATTCGAAGCCGAGCACGGACGCTTCTGAGAGCGGACTGTTATACACGCCGAACGACGCCTTCGCTTGTGGCAAGCGGTGCAGCGGACAGAACGTGTTCCCAGTCTTATAATCGTGCAGCACGAGGTGGCGATGTGCGAATGTGCCGCGCTCTGAGTCTTGGCCGCTTAAACGGATAGGCTGTCCGTCTTCCAGAATAGTAGCGAAGGCGAGTGCCTCCGCCAAGGCCCAATCGACCGTTCCGTCGTCGTTAAGCGCATCAACCCGGCGCTGAAGAATTCGTTCCAGCTTCGGATACACGTGGAAGCCTTCTGGAACCTCCAACAGCTGCCGATTGATATCTTGCAGCCGCTCCAATGGTACGGCAGTCATCTTGGAAGGCGCCGCGTCGGAACGCGGGAACGAATCGGAATGGTAATGATATGGCCGATCCGTCAGCGCTTTCATTCGGTCATAAGCTTGCTGCAGCGTCTCGTCGACTTGCCGCTTCATCGCTTCGATGCGGCTGTCATCCAACAGACCATTCCGCCGCAATGTCTCGGCATACCGCGTCGCTACGGTCGGATGCTTGGATACTTTCTCGTACACTAGTGACTGGGTCGCGGAAGGATCGTCCATCTCGTTGTGCCCGTGCCGGCGATAGCCGATCAGGTCGATTAGGAAATCCTTCTTGAACTGCTCTCGATATTCGGCTGCCATGCGGATCGCCGCGAGGCAGGCTTCCGGATCGTCTGCATTTACATGCACGATCGGAATCTCAAAGCCTTTGGCCAGGTCGCTCGCGTAGAGTGTGGAACGGGAATCGTGACTGTCCGTCGTGAACCCAATGCGGTTGTTGACGATGATATGCACCGTTCCACCGTTCTGGTACCCTCTAAGCTTGTTGAAGTTGAGCGTCTCCGATACGATGCCTTCACCTGGGAAGGCGGCATCCCCATGAATTAGCACGGCCGCTGCCCGGCCCGCATTTTGTTCCGGATAGCCTGGCTGGCTGCGGTCATCCTGTGCAGCGCGTGTGAAGCCTTCTACGACCGGATTCACGAATTCCAGATGGCTCGGATTGTTCGCGAGCGTAATCGTGGTACGGATGCGATCGCCGTCTTCCAGCGCGCGGTCAGCGCCAAGGTGATATTTGACGTCCCCCGTCCAGCCGTAGTTAATTCCCATCGACCCTTCCGAAGGGAAGAGATCTTTGTTCGGCGAATGGTGGAACTCCGAGAAAATGCTGCCATATGGCTTGCCCAGTACGTGGGCCAAAACATTCAAACGTCCACGATGGGCCATGCCCATTAAAATATGTGCTGCGCCTCCACGCGCAAATACTTGAACAATTTCGTCCAGCATCGGAACGAGGACGTCCGTGCCTTCGATTGAGAATCGTTTCTGGCCTACGAAGGTGCGGTGGAGAAAGGTTTCGAACTGCTCTACTTCAATGAGTCGCTTCAATAGAGCGCTTCGCGCTTCGTCGGTCATCGGCGGTGGAACGAGGCCAGAACTGACCTTTTGTCTGAGCCACAGCCGTTCGCCCAGATCGTGAACATGGCTGAATTCAAAAGCGATGGATTGGGTGTACAGCTCGCGCAAGCGCTGCACTGCGTCCCATGCACTTTCTATTTCATCCGGCGCTTCCTCCCATACAAGGGAAGCCGGTAAGGAACGCAATTCGTCCGCAGTTAACCCGAACGTCTCCGGTTCGAAGCGGCGGGTGTCAGGCTGCGCATTCACTCCGAGCGGATCAAGATCCGCAGCCAGGTGTCCATAGGCGCGAATACTCTCCGCGATTCGTACAGCGGATACCGCTTGCTGGAGCCGTTGTACATCCGTAACCAAGCTAGGTTCCACCGTCGTTGCCGTTCCGGCAGTAGTGCCGCTCGTACCGGGCGGAGCACCGTAACGAGCGAATAGGTCGCGATAATGGGCGTCTACGGAAGCGGGATCCACCGCATAGCGCTCATACTGCTCTTGAATGTAACCCAGATTGGGGCCGTAATACGATTTCCAAACCCCTCCCGAGTGCGTAACATCAGCCGACATGCAATATGACCTCCTAACGGATTCATGCGAGAAATGGGTTGTTTCTCCATTTATAACCCAAAATCTTCATGTCTAATTGTGAACTCCTTCGACAAATATTGCAACTGATATTACAAATTTTTGTTCAAAAGGGCATGAATGCGATTTAAGTAGTTGGAACAAAGGTTTGTTAATGGATGATAGAACATTTTATGTATATAAATGGGTGTTAAATCATTGCTGTGAAAACCTAATATTGGAATTATTGAGAATGTGGCGGAGTTGAATTAGGATGCCGTTCACATCTCGTTCATACATCATTCATACATCATTCATACATGTCATATGTGAATTAAGGATGAGCCGTAAAAGCTGGCCTCCTTTTACTATATAAGTTGAACTATATTGTTGTCCAAGGTGAAGGAGAGCCCATTTACAGTAAAATATGCCGATCGGGCGGATTAAAGGCATGTGGACTGAATTTTGTGCAGTGGATCGGGCTTCTTTTCAGCATCGCTGCGGAAACCGTGTCAAAACACGGTGTGAATTCCAATGAAACCTACCGTAAAGAGGCATGCGCTGCTGTTTCGCTGTACAAAGTCCAATGCAGGATGAGGCAAGTGGGAGACAGCCCGTCCTTCAGTCTATCTTTTTTAGTTCAAATAGAAGATGGCTGGATGACAATGGTACAGACGCGGCTATGAGGCTCCATGCAGATGCGGATCCAGCGGACGCACATGAAAAAACCTCCTTCCTGCCGCATGCAGCGGATCGAAAGGAGGAGGATTCCATAATTATATCGCTTCTCGTGTGGCCGGCCGGAGCACGGTGGAGCCGATGCCAAGCAGGACGACGCCGAACAGGAGCAGGACTATGACATGCAGCGCGATAGCTGACCAAGAACCGCCAGCAGCCAACTGTTCCATCGCATCCAGCACCCAACGCTGCGGTACGAAGTACGAAATCTTTTGCATGCTGTCGTTCATGAATTCAACTGGCCAGTAGCAGCCGCTTATCATGCAGGTCGGTACCACAAGGAAAAAATTCACTCGGGAAAAGTGCTCTGAATTTCCGATGATAGAGCCTAGCATGCAAGCCATCCCCATACCAGCGATCAGGAACAGCTCCAGAAGCACCCATTGCTGAAGCAGTGTCATTGACATGTCGATGCCAATCAGATAACGGGTGATAAGCAGAACGACGGCAATTTGCATCGTGCCGAAGGCGATGCCGCCCAAGAATTGACCTAGAGCGATATGGTAGGCGCGCACCGGTGCGGCATAGGTTCGCATCATCGTGTAGTTTTGCTTGTCTTCCAGCATGATGGAGACGGCGTTCATCAAGGACATGAGCATGAACATCAAGAGCATTCCCATGCTCATGCGCAGCGTCGGCGACACATACAACTGAAAGTCGGTCGTTTCCGCGCGGACGTTCCCTTTTGATTTCTCAGTCAGGACATCAGCCGTTCGTGTCTCTAAGTCATTCCCCTGTAACCCGGACGCCTTCAGGGTATCCACGACACGCATCACATCCCGCATATGCTGTTCCAGCCGCATCTTGAGCGCGATATTCGCTTCATTCATGCCGAGTTGGATCTGTTCAATAACCGGATGCTCTCCCTGAAGCAGCATGTCGCCGTAGCGTTCTGGAAGGATGAATCCGGCGCTGGCTTTCTGATCGAACACGTTCTCGCGCAGTTCATTCGTGTTCGCAGCCTCCTTCAGCTCAAAGTCGTCTTTAAGCGAGTTGAGCAAATATTGAGCGAGCGGGGAATGGTCGCGGGAGACGACTTCAATCCGCTGCGGCCCTTGCTCGCCGATATGAAGGAGCAGCATGAATGCGGATACGATGATGGCCGGCAGCAGAAACGTGACAATTAGCGAGCGTTTTTGCGAGAGCATCCGCTTCAGAAACCATTGTGCAATCCATAGACTAGGCATAGTTGACCACCTTTCGGAATGACCAGACGGCAAGGAGGAACAATACGCCCGCAATCCCCGCAAGCGGAAGCACATAGTGAAGCGTATCGCTCCATCCCCCGTTCATCATGATGCGGAGCATGCTCTGCATCGCCCAATGGGATAGGGTGAACGGGCCGACGGTTGCCTGAACTTCGCTAATCGGAAAAAATCCGCCGCTTATTGCCGTCATTGTAATGACCAAAAATTGAAACAATCCTTTGATGGATTTTTCTTCTCGGACATAGGCGATGATTACCGACCCGAGCGCCATGGAACTCACGATGAGAAGCAAGCATACGATGACGAGCGCTCCGATGTCGCGGCCCCAGTCTACGCCGAACAGCCAGTGGCTGAGCGCAATCATGAATATGGCCTGGCAGACCGCGATGAGCGATTGCCCGATCAATTTGCCTGACATGTAGCTGTACGGGCGGACAGGAGCGGCCATAATCCGGTGGAAGGTATAGTTCTGCCGGTCGGCCAGGATAGAAATGGCAAGAGACATGCCCGTATACAGCGTATACATGACGAGGATGGATACGGAATAATACTGCATCGCTGTCGGATTGGGCTGATCCTGCATCGGATTTACTTCGACGATTGCAGCCTCATTCTGCTGTTCTCCCGCACTGCCTTGCATTAACGTTCCAGCTGCCGGCGGGATTCCGTTCTTGGCAGCGCTGCTGCCTGTATGTTCGGCCGTCAGAGCGAGCGCCTGCTGTGTGTTGACAATGTCCAGATAGGCGCCGAATACGGATTTGGCAGCAAGATTATTGGCGTAATCATTGCCCATGATCATTTCCCACGATGCTTGACGTCCGTTCAGCACATCGTCAGAGAACGTGGAAGGGATGATGAGCCCGAAGCCGAGCTTGCCATCACGAATGAGGTGGATAACCTCCTCGCGGTCGGCGTATGCTATAGGCTCAATCCATTGGCGAACGTCATCTGCTGTGAGAAATTGTGCGAACGCTTGCGCTAGCACTCCTTGGTCTTGCTGCACGATACCGGCCTTGAACGGTTCTGGATCACGGGATTCTACCTTGAATTTGCCGGATCCCGATAAGGAAGAGCCGAGCAGAAAGATAAGCAGCAGCGGAACGATGAACGTCACGACCAAAATGGAGATCATCTGCAACTGTCTGCGCAATTCATTGACTGCAATATTCCACATCATGTTCTCGTTCCTCCTAATCCCGCAATTGGCGTCCGGTCAACGACATGAACAGCGTCTCCAGATTCGGTTCTTCCCGTTCGAATGATTGTACCAAAATACGGTGTTTGGACAGGATGAATAAAATATCTTGCAGGCTTCCACCCGCAGAGGGAAGCAAGATTTGCAGGGCGTTCTCCTGCAATGACGCCTGCTTGATGCGCGGATGCTCCAGCAGTTCGCCAATGGCGGCATCGACTTCACTGTCGGGCGACAGACTGATTGTAACCGTTAGTTTGTCGTCCTGACCGATGTCTTCCTTCAGCTGATGCTGCGTGCCGCAGGCGATAAGCCGGCCCTGGTTCATAATGCCGACTTTGGTAGAAATCGCTTCGACTTCTTCCATGTAGTGGCTAGTGTAAATGATGGTGGACCCTGCCTCATTCAGCTGTTTTACAGATTCTAAAATGTGATTGCGCGAATGCGGGTCGATGCCTACAGTCGGTTCATCCATAATGATGAGCCGCGGGCGATGCGCAATCGCACACGCAATGTTCAGGCGCCGTTTCATTCCGCCGGAGAACGCTGCCGGTTTGTCTTTCCGCCGATCGGACAGGCCGACCAGCTCGAGCGCTTCATCGACGCCGGCTTCCAGCGCCTTGCCGCGAAGACCGTAGAGCTTGGCGAAGAAGACGATGTTGTCGCGTGCGGACATCTGCTCATAAATCGCCAGATCCTGCGGCACGAGTCCGATGCGCCGCTTGACCTCAAGCGGATTGTGCTTGACGGAGATGCCATCGACGGAGATGTCCCCGCCACTTATCGGCAGCATTCCAGTTAGCATATGAATGGTCGTGCTCTTGCCTGCTCCATTCGGTCCGAGCAGCCCGAAGATTTCGCCTTCCTCTATCGCTAAATTCAAGTGGTCCACGACGGCTTTGCCGTTATATTTTTTGACCACATTCCGAATCTGTACCATGTTCATTCGGAACCCCCTCCCTTACGCTTCAATCGATATCCCTATTATAAAGCGGCTTGCCGGCACGCCACAGGTAGAATACGTCACCTCTTGCACATGACTTTCGTCATGTTTTACAATTTCGTGCCGGAAAAAATTGCGCGCTAAAAACGGTGCGGCAGTATGCTATAATGTGTCTCGTGAAATGGAGATTGATTAAAGCGGGTGTTGACCTATGCTGCATCAAGTAAAGATTGGATTGCGCTACGGATTGCTAGTCATTCCCGTTCTGGCTTCAGTATATGTGGAGTCTTACTCCTCTTATGGGATATATACGTTGTGTGCGCTTCTGTTACTGGCTTGGGGAGAGCTGCGCAATTTCGCGCAGAAGGAATATCTCGCTTGGACCTTTTTCGTCGTTGAAATCGGATACCTTACCTGGTTCGGCCACCACTATGCGGGACTGCTGTTCCTTGCTTTCGGTTCCACAGTTGCGTCCCATCCGGTTCAATGGTCCGATCGGAAGCATGCAGTTGCTCTGGCGCTTGCGATGTGTGGGTTGAACGTCTCTCTGGCCGGGCGGCCGTGGGAATGGGTGCTGATGGGCAATATTGTCGTGATCACGATCGGCGTGCTCATGCTTGGCATCTATGCTAGCGAGAGGGCGCATCGAGGAATGGAACGCCTCAACGATGACTTGCGGCAGCAAGCGTACGAACTGAATGAGGCGCGGATGGAGATGATGCAATACGCGCGCAGGGTGGAGCATGCCGCCCAAGCGGAAGAGCGCAACCGTATCGCGCACGATCTGCACGACGAGCTGGGCCATAAGCTAATCCGCTTGAAGCTGATGATGGATGCGGCCGAGCAGGTGAAAGCCGTGGATTCGGATCGGGCCTTCGGGCTATACGATTCGGTGCGGGAACAGCTGACTGCCAGCATGGAGCTGCTGAGGATGACGGTCCGGCGGATGAAGCCCTCTGAGGGGGACGTCAGGACGTATTCGCTGGAACGGCTTGTCCGGGAGGCGGAGAGTGGTGGAGTGCTGCGGGTTCGCCATCAGGTCAACGGTATTCCGTATGCGTTGTACCCGAGTATCGAAGTCGTCATCTATCAAAATGCGCAGGAAGCGATTACGAATGCGCTCCGGCACGGGGGGGCGACGGAAGTCGATATTTATGTTTCTTATCATCCGGAGGAAGTCGTGCTTCAGGTGGGCAACAACGGCTCCAAGCCGGAGCTGCCGTTGGAACGTGGCATCGGACTGAGAGGGATGGAGGAGCGGACGAACATGATCGGCGGGCGTGTGGAATGGACAGCCGAGCCGCACTTCACGGTAAGCACCGTCATTCCGGCGGCGGCGAAGAACGTCAGCCGCTCTTCGTCCCGCTGATGTGCGGCTGCGCCGTGCGCATACATAGAGAGCAGATTGAAGCTGTGAAGAAAGGATGCTGCGCAATGATTTCAGTATTGATTGCAGATGATGATGCTTTTATTCGGGAAAGCTTGAAGCTTATCGTCGGCATGCACCCCGATATCGACGTTGTCGGGACATGCGGGAACGGCAAGGAAGCAGAGCGTGCGGTTGCAGAGCTCGGCGCAGATGTCGTCCTGATGGATATGCGCATGCCGGAATGCGACGGGGTAGAGGGGACGAGGCGCATCAAGGAGCGTTATCCCGACGTGAAGGTGCTCATTCTAACGACGTTCGACGATGACGAATATATCGTGGAAGCGATGCGTTGCGGGGCTAGCGGTTATTTGCTGAAAAACAATGCCCCCGAACGGATCGTCGAGGGCATACGGACCGTACACGCTGGATCGGTGCTGATGGATCCCGATGTGGCGCGCAAGCTGGCTCAGCTTCTCCAGGCGCCGTCCCATGCGAAGAAGCCTGAATCGATGTGGTCGGACTATGCGTTGACTGTGACGGAGCAGACGATTACTGAGCGGGTGGCCGACGGGATGTCGAACAAGGAGATTGCGGCTGCGCTTCATCTGAGCGAGGGCACCGTGAAGAACTATATTTCCGATATTTTGTCGAAGCTCAGTCTTCGGGATCGCACGCAGCTCGCCATTTTCTACTGGAAGCAGCAATAACAATGCTAACGTCGTTGCAGTCACTTGCAGCGGCGTTTTTCGGATTCAAGCAGCCACCCGCTCAACGCCTGCCGGTCAATATGTAATTGCGCAAATCCCGAAACACGTAGGCGCGGTTCATTGCGGATACCAGCACCAGTGTGACTGGACCGATGATAAGCCCGAGCACCCCGAACAATTTCAAGCCTACAAACATGGCCACAAGCGTAATCAGAGGATCCAGGCCGACACTGGATGCGAGCACCTTCGGCTCCATGATTTGCCTTGCGACTAGCACGATGGAATACAGCACGGCCAGACCTATTCCAAGCGACGAGCTTCCTGCCGCAAAGCTGTAGATAATCCACGGCACCATAACGGCGCCCACTCCAAAATACGGAAGCAAATCGACCAGCCCGATGAGCAGCCCGATCGTAACCGCATACTCGACATGCAGCACGATTAGCCCGATAATGACGACCAGGGCCGTAATGGAGATAAGGAGGAACTGCGCACGTAAATAGCCGAACAGCGCGTGCTTCAAATCCTGCCATACGTTGCGGGTCGGCTTGCGGACTTGTTCCGGCACCGTCCGGGTGAACGTGTGTGTCCACCGCAGCCAATCCTTGCTAATAAAAAACGCCGCGAGCATAACGATGATGGAGATGGTCGCTACGTTCGGCAAGCTGGAGAGCAAGCGGACGATGCCATCGAGGAACAGTGTGATGAGATTCGTGATCGCTGTCGTAATCGTCTGCGCGGTGTTGGATAGATTGCTGTTAATGGAACCTTGTATATTCGGATTGTCTTTATAGAGTGAACTGATGGAATGAATGAACTGCTGCACGTCCTCATTTTCAACCAACTGAACGAATAAATCCCGCCACACATTGAGGAAATATTCGAGTGTCATGGACAGATTATATATCTCTTTCACAATTCGGGTAATAACTGCGGCCGCCACCGTCAGCATTGCCAAGATGAATATCGTTAATGATATGGTGACGCTGAGCCACCTGGGAAACTTGAACTGCAGGGACATCCACTGCACGACGGGATTGAGCACAAGCGCAATCGCCCACGCGATCAGAAACGGATAGAGCAAAGGGAGCAGCATCCAGCTTGCGAACAACACGACTGCCGTGACAAGCAGCACCCAACCGCCACGCCAAATTCGTTTTATTATTAATTGATTCACGAGCCACCTCCTTATGCGTAAGCAACTGCAACCGATTGCGGATTACCCTGTTATGAGCTTGCGTTCATTTGGACGAACCCCTTTTATATATAGCTATGCACAATGTCACAAAACCTGTTCTTTTTCCTATCACAAAAAAACCTTTATGACAGTGATAAAGCATTTCTATCCAAATATTGCACTGAAACCGTTCACAATTCCGACAATATCCTTTATGATCGAGGAAGAATACACTGCCGATTTACAGCGCAGTAAATATGCACCAGGTGAAGACAGAGAAAAGAGAAAGTTGGGATGTTATAGGTTAGATATGCAAAGGAGAGAGGACAGATGACAGCGACGAAAGGTTTGGAAGGCATTGTTGCAACGACTTCTTCCATTAGTTCGATTATCGATGGCGTGTTGACCTATCGTGGTTACAATATCGACGATTTAGCTGAATACGCAACGTTTGAAGAAGTTGTGTATTTATTGTGGTTTGGAAATTTGCCGAATCAAGACAAATTATCGGAGTTGCGCGAGCGGCTTGATGAATATGCCGCAATACCTTCTGCCGTGATTGATCAAATGAAGTTGTATCCATCGAACGCCAATACGATGGCTGTTCTCCGTTCTGCGATTTCCGCATTGGCTTTGTATGACGTAACGGCAAATGACATGAGCCGTGAAGCGAATGTGGATAAAGCTATCAAGTTGCAAGCTCAACTCCCTACCATTATTGCTGCCTTCGCGCGTATTCGTGAAGGGAAGGAGCCTATTTCACCGAAGGCGGGACACTCCATCGCCTATAATTTTTTGTACATGCTGAACGGCGAGGAACCTGAAAATAGTGCCGTTGTAGCCATGGACAAAGCACTCGTGCTTCATGCCGATCATGAGCTGAACGCTTCGACATTCGCCGCACGGGTGACGGTGGCTACGCTGTCCGACATGTATTCGGGCGTCGTATCGGCTGTCGGCGCGCTCAAGGGGCCATTGCACGGAGGCGCCAATGAGGCGGTTATGCAAATGCTCGAAGAGATCGGCTCATTGAACCGGGTCGAAGACTACATTCAGCATAAGCTCGACGACAAAGAGAAAATTATGGGATTTGGACACCGCGTATACAAGAACGGCGACCCGCGCGCGAAGCACCTGCAGAAGATGTCGCGTGAACTCGGCAATATGAACGGGAACCTCGAATTGTACGAAATGTCCACCCGTATTGAAGAACTGGTAACTGGACAGAAAGGCTTGAAGCCGAACGTGGACTTCTACTCTGCGTCGGTATATACCATGTTGGGTATTCCGCGCGATCTGTTTACGCCAATCTTCGCCATTAGCCGCGTGTCCGGCTGGACGGCGCACATATTGGAACAGTATGAGAACAACCGCATTATTCGTCCGCGTGCCGAATATACGGGGCCTTTAAGCCAATTGTTCATCCCGATTCAGGAGCGTTAAGACGGTTTATGCTTGGATGAGATGAACATATCGCGATAACTTAGGTTGTCTTTATAAAAGGCGGGTTGCTACAATAAGGATTGTAGCTCCCGTCAGCTGTTGTATATTGCCATCAGGCTCATGGGAATTAACTTTAAGAGGATGTTCAAAATGTGCCCTTTTGATCACGTAGTGTGACCGTAAGCAGATTCGACATCGAATCTTGCATTCACCCTCGAAGAGCTTATGCTTCCGTTGTATGTTTCCTGCGGACACATTTCAGGCGCTCATGTAGTCTTGCCTACACTGCGCTCCTCCTTCTTCAGGTTATGCAACCTTCTCGGTGCTGAAAAGTTCACTTTTTGAACACGCAATTTAAGGAGGAACGTTCATGCTTCAATTGGAGAAATTCGAATTACCGACCGAAGGCGAGAAAATTACGATTCAGGGAGACAAGCTTCAAGTTCCCAACCATCCGATTATCCCATTCATTGAAGGGGACGGAACAGGAAGAGACATTTGGCGCGCTTCCAAACGTGTTCTGGATGCGGCGGTAGAGAAAGCGTATAAGGGTGAGCGCAAGCTCGCTTGGTATGAAGTCTTTGCCGGCGAGAAGGCGTTTAATGCATACGGCGAATGGTTGCCGAACGATACGTTAGAGGCGATTCGCGAATATATTGTTGCGATTAAAGGTCCATTGACAACGCCAATAGGCGGCGGCATCCGCTCGCTTAACGTTGCTCTTCGTCAAGAGCTTGATTTATACGTTTGCTTGCGTCCGGTCCGTTATTTCGACGGCGTGCCTTCGCCGGTGAAGCGTCCGGAGCTCGTCGATATGGTTATTTTCCGCGAGAACACGGAAGATATCTATGCGGGTATCGAATACGCGTCCGGTTCGGAAGAAGTGAAGAAAGTCATTGAATTCCTGCAGCAGGAAATGGGCGTGAAGAAGATCCGCTTCCCGGAAACATCCGGTATTGGTATTAAGCCGGTATCCTCCGACGGATCCAAGCGTCTGGCACGTGCAGCCATCGAATACGCTATCGAACATAAACGCAAGAGCGTGACGCTCGTGCATAAAGGCAACATTATGAAATATACCGAGGGCGCGTTCAAAAATTGGGGCTACGAAGTTGCGGAACAAGAGTTCGCTGAACAAACATTCACGTGGGGGCAATATGACCGCATTAAGGAAAGTGATGGCGTAGAAGCGGCTAATAAAGCGCAGTCCGAAGCGGAAGCGGCCGGCAAAATCATCGTTAAAGATGCTATTGCCGATATCGCGCTGCAGCAAGTATTAACCCGTCCGAAGGATTTCGACGTCATCGCGACGCTGAACTTGAACGGCGACTACTTGTCCGATGCGCTGGCTGCCCAAGTAGGGGGCATCGGTATCGCACCGGGCGCCAATATCAACTACGTAACCGGCCATGCGATTTTCGAAGCGACGCATGGTACAGCACCGAAATATGCCGACCTGGATGTCGTTAACCCGGGTTCGGTCATTTTGTCCGGCGTTATGCTGCTTGAACATCTTGGCTGGAATGAAGCAGCCGACCTGATTTACAAAGGAATGGAAACCGCCATCAACAACAAGACTGTAACTTATGATTTCGCGCGGCTCATGGAAGATGCGACTGAAGTGAAATGCTCTCAATTTGCTGACCAAATTATAAATCATATGAATTAGGGGGTCGAATCACAATGGCCATTCGACGCAATAAGATTACAGTCGTGGGTGCGGGCTTCACAGGCGCCACAACCGCTTTAATGTTGGCTCAGAAAGAACTTGGTGATGTCGTATTAGTTGACATACCCCAGTTGGAGAATCCGACGAAGGGGAAAGCGCTCGACATGCTCGAGGCAAGTCCGGTTCAAGGCTTCGACAGCCAAATTACCGGGACGTCTAACTATGAAGATACGCAAGATTCCGATATTGTCATTATTACCGCAGGAGTTGCGCGCAAGCCGGGCATGAGCCGGGATGACTTGGTGAACACCAATGCCGGTATTGTGAAGTCGGTATGCGAGAATGTAAAGAAATATTGCCCGAATGCCTATGTGATTATTTTGAGCAACCCAGTTGATGCCATGACGTATGCGGCTTTCCAAACGCTCGGTTTCCCTAAAAACCGCGTCATTGGCCAATCCGGGGTGCTGGATACGGCTCGTTACTGCACGTTTATTGCGCAAGAGCTGAACGTATCCGTCGAAGACGTGCGCGGCGTCGTATTGGGCGGCCATGGCGACGATATGGTGCCGCTCGTTCGCTATAGCAATGTCGGCGGCGTTCCAATTGAGAAGCTGATTCCGCAAGAGCGCATCGAAGCGATTGTGCAGCGCACGCGTGTCGGCGGCGGCGAGATCGTCAATCTGCTCGGCAATGGCAGCGCCTATTACGCGCCTGCGGCATCGCTCGTGCAGATGGCGGAAGCCATCTTGAAGGATAAGAAGCGCATTCTGCCAGTCATTGCATACCTTGAAGGCGAATACGGCTATGATCGGCTGTTCATGGGCGTGTTGGCCGTGCTCGGCGGAGACGGAATCGAACAGGTTATTGAAGTGGATTTGACGGCAGACGAAAAGGCTGCACTGGATAAATCGGCTGAGTCGGTTCGCAATGTCATTCAAGTTGTATCTGGATAATTTTTATTCAATGTGTGATATATATCATTGTAAAGTTCAAAGAGATGCCATTTTTCATGGCATCTCTTCTTTGTTTTTGGAGGGGGGATTTAGTATAATAGAGAACGGTAAGATACATAACATGACTATGGAGGGAATGTATACTTATGTACAGTGCCTTTAACCTTTTACACATTTTAGGAGCCGTCTTTATGGGCTTCTATGCGATTGTCCCTTTTATCGTTGGCAAGATGAAGACTGTATCGGGACCTGGACAGGAAGGATTGCTTGTCGGAATTGTGACGGCGAACCGCATCGCGCAGTATTTCTTGATCGTTCAGTTCATTACCGGCGGCTATTTAATGAGCAAGGCACCCTATAGTGTGCTGTGGATGGTGCTGACGACAGTCGTCTTCTTGGCGATTGCGGCATTCAGCGGCATAATGGGCAAGCAATTGAAAGCAGCGCTCCAAGCGGTAAAGTCCGGACAGGCGGATCAAGCGGCAGCCGGCAAGATCAGCACCTTCAGCTTCTTGATTTTCGTGCTGTTCATTGTGATGATTTTGCTGATGGTATTCAGCTACCAGTTTATTACGAGATAACGATGAATTATAGAAGAGCCTTGCTCAGGTGAATGTGCCTGAGCAAGGCTCTTTACGTTCTAGTGCCGTTCAGCTTTCTAATTTCCTGGCAAGGCTGGCACTAAGGAGCAACACGCTGATTGCAGCAGATACGATGGCGAGGACATACATTCCTGCGGTCGTAGCGGTGCAGCAAAGAATCAGTCCCAGCATAGCCATTACCGCAAGCACAGCAGGACGGACTTCCACTTTCTTGTCACTTTGCCTTCTCTCCTTCTGTCATTCACCATCTGCCCATCGGCAGCTTATTTCTTCCCGGCCTGCTGCTTCATTTTGGCCGCCTCCCGCGCCTGCTGAAGGGCCGTATTGCCTTCGGTCTCGATGGCGGCAACGGCTTCCTCCGCAGATTTCCCGTTCTCGACCATCGCCTTCAATTCCTTAATGAGCAGGTTGGAGAAGGCCATGCGGAAGCCGTTCGGGACGTTCACGTTCGAGCCGCCCCATATGGACCCGCCCGAAGCCTTCGGCCGCAGCATATAGAAGGGCTCCATACTTTTGCCGTCCATCTCTTTCATGTAGTCAACCCTTGTCGGCAGTTGGCCCCGGAAGGAACGGGAAGCGGCCTTCGCCATTTCCGGACCGTTCACGAACTTCACGAATTCCCATGCCGCCCGTTTGTTCTGAGAATCGGCCGCGATCGCATAGATGGAGTCCAAAACCGTAAAGGAAGATTCCTCCGGCGCAGCCGTATCGACGGGAGCCGTAACGAATTCCCAATTGATTTCTTTGATGTCGCTATCATACTTCGGACGGTTCCGAAGATCGCTCATGAGCCAGGCCGATCCGAACATCATCGCGACTTTGCCTTTGAAGAACTGCTCGCTCTGCAAAAAATACATCGTACCTTCTTTTTCCGGCTCCAGAGAAGCCGTATAGACCGCTTTGCCGCGAATCGCGTTGGCTGTCAGCTCCATCGCATTCTTCCAACCATCCGTCTTGAACGTGACCTTCTCCCCCTTCGCGTCCAACAATCGCAACGACGAGCTGCTTGCCACATTAAAAAGCATGCCGTCGGCTTGGCCAAGTTCATCAGACAAACCATAAATCTGATCGTCCCCGGAACCGAGGCCCGAGAATCGGCTCGACAATTCGAGCAGTTCTTTCCAGCTCATCTTATTGCGCGGCGGTTCAATATGATGTTCTCGGAACAGATCGGCGTTATAATAGACGACCGAGGCATTAAAGTACGGAGCCAAGCCGTATAGCGAGCCGCCGCCGCGTTCCCGAAGCATATCGATGAGCCCGGGCATATATCCGTCAAGATCGAATTTCTCCTGTTCGATCACCGGATCCAGATTGTACAGCTTGCCTTCCTGCGCCAGCCTCTCGAAGCTGTCCGAACCGGTCATAATGACATCCGGCTTGTGTTTCCCAATAAATTTGAGATATTCTTCCTCATAGGTCGTTCCATTTTCTTGCATATCTTGGTATATTTGATCCGTGTTGATGACCTCGAATTCAATATTGGGATACTTCACATTGAAATTGTTTCCATAATCGCTATAAAAGCTGCCCTCGTCATAATAGAGCACTTTAATTTTCCCCTTGCCCTCTTGACCCAGCTCTTCAAGCGCGGGCTTCTCGGCAAAGCAGCCCCCCAGCAAAGAAATTACAGTAAGCAGCAGTATGGCAACCTTCCATTTCTTTCTCAATCCGTTCTCCTCCTTTTCGTTACAAAAAGCAAGTATATCGGCCGTTCCCGGACTCTTCAACCAGATAAAGGAAAAGTTAAGCGAATAGATAAGTGAATGTTAAGAATATTAAGAAAACTCCATTCATTCTAGAGCTCCCTTGGGGTGTCTCTATCTGCCGAAGAAAAGACCGCCGACTTGTGTCAGCGGCCTCGGATCCAGCCTTCACCATTTTTACTTCTTCGCGCCGTTCTCCTGCGCTTTCTCCCGCGCCTTCTCTGCCTCCGCCTTCTCTCTCTCCCGCTCTTGCTTGAGGATAACGTTGCTTTCTGCGTCGATTTTGGCAACGGCGGCTTCGGCCGGTTTATTGTTCTCGATCATGTCTCTCAGTTCCTGCTTAATCAGGTTCGCGAAGTGCCAGTAGAAGCCCGGCGGAATCTTCACGTTCGGTCCGCCCCATACCGTCCCGCTCGATGCCTTCGGTCTCAGCATAAAGAAAGGCTCCAGGCTTTTGCCGTCCAGCTCTTTCATGTACTCCCCTCTTGTCGGCAGCTCGTCCCGCAAGTCCCGCAAGGAACGGGAAGCGGCCTTCGCCCTCTCCGGACCGTTCACGTACTTCACGAATTCCCAGGCGGCCCGCTTGTTCGGGGAATCGGCCAGGATAGCGAATTCGTCCTGAAGAGACACATACTGTGATTCATCCGGATTCCCCGGATCGACAGGCGCGGTCACGATGCCCCAATCAATTGGCGCTGCTTCTTTATCATATTTCGGATACTCCCTAAGCTCGTGCATGAACCAGGGCGATCCGAGCACCATTGCGACCTTGCCTTTGAAGAAATTCTCGCTCTGTACAACCTCAACCTCACCATAGCGGAATCGCGATTCCAACAGCGTCGAAAAAACCGCTTTGCCACGTATCGCGTTGGCTGTCAGCTCCATCGCTTCCTTCCAACCGTCCGTATTGAACGCGATTTTCTCTCCCTTCGCATCAAACAGCCGCAACGACAAGCTGCCGGCCACATCAAAAAAAATGCTGTCGGCTCGGCCGTATTGACCAACCAAACCGTAGATCGGATCTTCTTCGGAACCGGATTCCGCAAAACGGCCCGCCAGTGCAATCAGCTCCTTCCAGCTCATCTTGTTGCGCGGCAGTTCAATATGCTGCTCCCGGAACAGATCGGCGTTATAGAAGACGACTGAGGTCGAAAAGTACGGCGCCAGGCCATATAGCGAGCCGCCCCCGCGTTCCCGCAGCAAATCGACGAACCCGGGCAAATATCCGCCAAGATCGAACTTCTCCTGTTCGATAATCGCCTCTAAATTATACAGTTTTCCTTCCTGTGCCAGCTTCTCGAAGCTGTCGGAATCGGTAATAATGACATCCGGCTTATGTTTTTCCACAAATTTCGCATATTCTTCCTCGTAGGTCGTGCCGTTTTCCTGCATTTCCCGGCGAATTGGAGCGGTGCTCACAACCTCCAACTCAATATTGGGGTACTTCAAATGAAATGGGTTGCCAAATTCCTTAAAAAAACTGTCCTCGTCATAATAGAGCACTTTCATTTTCCCCTTGCCCTCCGGCCCCAGCTCTTCGAGCATCGGTTTCTCGGCGAAGCAGCCCCCCAGCAAAGAAATCACGGCAAGCAGCAGTATGGCAGCCTTCCATTTCTGTCTCAATTCTTTCTCCTCCCTTTCGTTCCAGACCAAGTATAACGGCCGTTCCCGGACTCTTCAATCAGATAAAGGAAAAGTTAAGAGAGAGTATCAGTAAATCTTAAGAATTACGAAGGAAGTGATAAGAAGACCGCTGACTTGTGCCAACGGCCGTTTGGTTGTGGTACCGACATTTATGGAAACTATATAAGTTGAACAAAAGAATTAGAGGATTATGGTAAGGAATTTCAACCCTGCATGTCGAATAAAGAAGGAAATAGAAGAAGATAGGCAGGAAAAGAACATGGAAAACACAACGAAGCTTGAAGA